>ONDK01000003.1 GCA_900316565.1 uncultured Prevotella sp.
ATTGGTTCATATTATTATTAACGCCAAGAGATGAGCGTGTAGGAGGTGACGCGTCCCGCGTCACAAAACCATATAACCTTGCAAGAAACAATCGCGACGAGAGACGCGTAGCCTCCTATATGGCTTTGTAAGGTGGGTGTCTCTATGACGAATACAGGAAAAGATAATATATGAAATTTAAATAAGGATAGATTTGATTTATCCTCTTTTTATTCTCATTCAGATGGGTTAGTGTAAAGACGGCTGAATTAAACTGATACGTGCTTTGCAATGAACGAAAATGTGCTTATAGTCTTTCAATATTAATGACTGTAAGTACTCCGTTGTCAACTTTAAAATGAATGTCATTCCCGTTAAAGGGCATTCCGTAGACGCGGGTAGGGTCGTTTTGGTAGTGTGGACGAGGGTCAAGAGCCAATATCTCCTTCAATTCCGTGGCTTGCTGAGTTGATAACTTTACACTGACGGACTCAGGGATGACAACGTCAAGACAATGCCACTGGCGTTTGTCGGTAAATCCTCCACGGACATCGTTGTGGGCGTCTACATAAGGAAGATAAGGTTTAATGTCATAAATGGGTGTGCCGTCCATGAGGTCAGCGCCAGACACTATAATGTCGGTTTTGTCTATATCAACAATTCTTACAGATGAAAGGCCCAAGCCGTTTGGACGGAAAGGTGAGCGTGAGGCAAAGACGCCAATACGCTCGTTGCCGCCAAGTCGCGGTGGCCTGACTGTCAGACTCTTGCCGTCGTGTGCCTTATTGGCCGAAAACCCCCATATAAGCCAAAGATAATCGAAGTCATTCAACCCTCGTAGTGCATTGACATCACGATAACTATCTTCGAGGACAATGCGCCCACGAAGTTCGTCCACCAGTCCGCTTTGGCGAGGTATCCCGAACTTCGAACTGAAGGGTGAATGGAATATGGCAACAGGCTCAATGGTCTTCATCCTTACTCTACCTTCTCAACTTTTGGAGCAGCCTCTGTTTTACTGCTTGATGCTGCAGGTGTAGTCTTTTCGTTTTCTGTCGGCGTTGCCGACTCGGAATTGCCATCCGTCGACTGACCAGCATCTTCTGATGAAGCGGTATTCTCATCGTCGTCAGCATTTGTCCTGTGCCGTACATTGCCACGGATACTGTTGAAAACTTTCTTTGCTTGTTCCTCTTCCTCCTTATTAGCAGAATCAGCTGCTGCTGTATCACGGCGAATAGTATCCTGCTTTACCACAAGTTCCTTATCGGCAAGATTCGAATCAGGCTCAATCTGAGTACGATAGTATTCAGAACTGCCATTGTGTGTGGCATAGTAAACTACGCTGAAGCCTATCAGAAAGACTGTTCCCGCGATAATGAATATCTTCAGTCCCCTACTTAACTTCGGCCCTTTATCGTTCCTGTTCTCCTTGTTCTCGCTCATGTTTACAGCTTTTGTCGTTCAATGTTTAGTCTTTCAGTGCGTCCTTCTTCTCAATATGGAATGTAGCAGTGGCATGGTCTTCTGGAATCTCAAGTGTTACATAGAGATTATCTGTGTAGAACTTGAAAGTCTTGGAAGTCTTTGTACTGTCTTCTCCAGCCGGTTTCGGTTTACTATACGTAAGTTCGTCAGCCGATGTAGAGATACTCATTGAGGATGTATAAATAATGTCGATGCTCTTCATTGTGTTGTTCAGATAAGTAACGCGGACAAGAGAACTTGCATTGTCACGGCCGTGCCATTCGAAGTCGTCGCCAAAATACATGTTTCCCTTGGTGTAGAACAGCTCATGAGTTGTTCCTCTGGCTTCTTTCTTAAGTGTATAACCTTTTTCTCCGAGTGTTTTCAGCGACCCGGTCTCCGTCAGGGCCTTTACAGCGTCGAGGTATGTATAGTCGCTCTGTGCGTAAGCTGCCGCAGTCATAATGACGGAGAACAGCAACATTATAATTTTCTTCATTGTTTTCTTGTCTTAGTTTAAATTGTTGACAAAGGTAATAAGAAATAAAATAATAGGATAAATATTAGAGGTTAAGAAATAATAAAAAGGCCCATCAAGCTTTCATATTGACTTGATGGGTCTTATATTGTCTATCTTGGATGCTTTTTTTTGATGTTATCTGTCTGTTACCGTATACTATCAGTTACGGAATACCAGTCCGTCGCCGAAGCAGTCGATGATTATCGGCTTGTCGCGGTTGACTTTCTCTGCCAGAAGCGACTTCGAGAGGTCATTGAGGACATACTTCTGTATAGCCCTCTTAACAGGTCTTGCACCGAACTCCGGGTCGTAGCCCACTTCCGCGAGGAATTCCACTGCTTGTGGAGTCCACTGGAGGTTGAAGCCCTGAGGCTCAAGCATCTTCTTTACACGGGTGAGCTGTAGCTCTACCACACCGCCAATCTGTTTCTTGGTAAGTGGCAGGAACATTATAGTCTCGTCGATACGGTTCAGAAACTCCGGTCGAATGGTCTTCTTAAGCATCTCCATAACCTGAGCCTTCGTCTCGTCGATGATATTCTGACGGTTCTCGTCGTTGATCTTCTCGAATTGCGATTGTATAAACTGACTTCCTAGGTTGGATGTCATGATGATAATCGTATTCTTGAAGTTCACTGTACGGCCTTTGTTGTCAGTCAGCCGTCCGTCATCAAGAACCTGCAACAGGATATTGAACACATCAGGATGTGCCTTTTCAATCTCGTCGAAGAGTATCACCGAATATGGTTTACGACGCACGGCCTCAGTAAGCTGGCCGCCTTCGTCATAGCCAACGTACCCTGGAGGCGCTCCGATAAGACGCGAGACACTGAACTTCTCCTGGTATTCGCTCATGTCGATACGGGTCATCATCGATTCATCATTGAACAGATAGTCGGCAAGCGTCTTTGCAAGTTCAGTCTTACCAGTGCCAGTGGTACCAAGGAAGAGGAATGATGCAATAGGACGGTTCGGATCCTGCAGTCCGGCACGACTACGGCGCACGGCATCAGCCACAGCGTCGATAGCCTCGTCCTGTCCTATGACACGCTTGTGGAGCTCATCTTCGAGATGCAGCAGTTTCTCTTTCTCGCTCTGCATCATTTTTGTAACCGGTATTCCAGTCCAACGGCTTACAACTTCTGCTATGTCATCAGCAGTAACCTCCTCGCGCACCATAGCTTCTCCGCCCTGTGTCGATTTGAGCTGCTCCTGAGTCTTCTTGATGTCGTCGTCCAGTTCCTTCAGCTTAGAATACCTTATCTCGGCCACGCGCTCGTAGTTGCCCTCACGTTCTGCACGTTCAGCTTCTATCTTAAGATTTTCCTGCTGTTGCTTATCTTCCTGAATCTTGTTGACAAGGGCCTTTTCGCCTTCCCATTTGGCACGTAGAGAATGTTCTTTATCTTTCAGTTCGGCAATCTCCTTGTCAAGCTGTGATATCTTCTGGGTGTCGTTCTCACGTTTGATGGCCTCGCGTTCTATCTCCAGTTGTTTCAGATGACGGGTTATCTCGTCAAGTTCTTCCGGCTCAGAGTCGCGTTCCATTCGCAGTTTTGCCGCAGCTTCGTCCATAAGGTCTATGGCCTTGTCGGGCAGAAAACGGTCAGAGATGTATCTCTCCGACAATTTCACTGCAGCAATACAGGCGTTGTCCTGGATACGAACCTTATGATGGTTCTCATAGCGTTCCTTCAGTCCACGGAGAATGGATATGGCATCCACTTCATCAGGCTCGTCCACCATCACCGTTTGGAAACGGCGTTCCAGAGCCTTGTCCTTTTCGAAGTACTTCTGGTACTCATTAAGTGTCGTGGCTCCTATGCAGCGTATCTCTCCACGTGCGAGAGCAGGCTTCAGAATGTTTGCGGCATCCATTGCGCCTTCTCCGCCGCCGGCACCTACCAGTGTGTGAATCTCATCAATGAAGAGGATAATCTCACCATTTGATTTTGAAACTTCCTTAATCACCGATTTCAACCTCTCCTCAAACTCACCTTTATATTTTGCTCCAGCGAGCAGGGCTCCCATGTCGAGCGAGTAGAGCTGTTTGTTTTTAAGGTTTTCAGGGACATCTCCGCGGACGATGCGTTCAGCCAATCCCTCGACGATAGCTGTCTTACCCGTTCCTGGCTCTCCTATCAGAATAGGGTTGTTCTTTGTGCGGCGTGACAGTATCTGAAGCACACGACGTATCTCCTCATCACGTCCTATTACTGGGTCGAGTTTTCCGGCACGGGCCTGTTCCACAAGATTTGCCGCAAATTTCGACAACGACTGATAGTTTTCATCGCCACTCTGTGTCTGAACCTTCTGCCCTTGTCGTAATTCTTGGATAGCCATGGTTATCTCTTTCTCAGTACAGCCCGCATCTTTCAGAATTCTCGACGCAGAACTGTTAACGTTGAGAAGAGCGAGAAAAATTGGCTCTATGGACACGAATTCATCGCCAAGATGCTGAGAGATATCCAGTGTCTTCTGCAGAACTTTGTTGGTGTCGGAAGAGAAATAAGGTTCTCCGCCGCTCACTTTCGGTAGATGACTAATCTCACTGTTGACTGCGTTCTCAACTATCTGACTGTTGACGCCAACCTTTTGGAATACATAGTTGGTCACATCCTTGCCTTTGTCCATGATTCCGGCCAGAATGTGTACCGGCTCAATGGTTTGTTGACCATTTCGCTGTGCGATGTTCACCGCACTTTGTATTGCTTCCTGTGCTTTAATAGTAAATTTGTCGAATGTCATAATATTGTTCCTCCTTATCTTGTGGTCCTTGTCCACACTCACTCAGGAGAGGAGGATGGCTTCAGACCTAATTGATTTTCTGTTTTCTGCGAACAGATTCTCAAATAGTATGCCTTGGATATACTGCTGACATTATGACATGGTTTAGTGACAAGCTGTCGTGAGCTCTATTCCTCAATATCCAATTTATACGACAAGAGCTATCCTCTCATCGTGAAAAGGATAGCTCTTGCAATATGAGTTTATTAATATAATGTATACAATCCTGAAAAAGGGATATTTTATTCAGCCACTGCGACAACTTTCTTCTTGCGCCATTCGAAGACTACAATGCCGATAATAGCCAGCAGAAGGATGACGGACGCAATGTAAGAGATGGTTTCTGTGACGCTAACAGACTTTGGATGGAAGTCGAGGACAACCTTATGTTTTCCCGGCTTGACATTGACGGCGCGGAGGACGTAGTTAACTCTACCCACCTCAGTAGGCTGTCCGTCGACTGTAGCAGTCCATTCCGGATAATAAATCTCAGAGAAGACGACAACACCGCCGTTCTTTGAGTTGACATCGTAAGTAAGGTTGTTGGGCTCATAGCCGACAAGTGTGGCTGTTGCAGTAGAGTCGTTCTGTGCACTCTTGCCTAGGAACTGCTCAAACTTCTTATCAGCCACAGCCTCATTATGCAGGTCAATCTTACCAATTCCGTCCATCTCCTCGTTAGCGTTGTCCACATAGTCGACCTTATTGACGAACCATGCGTTCCCCATAGCACTTTTGTTCCTTACTGCTATAGGCTGCTGACCCTGAGGACCGACAATGAGATACTTAGTGTTGAGCATGTTAAGGACCGGCATGTTATTGTTCTTGTCAGTAACCTCCAGCATCTTGTCAGAACCTTCGCTGAGGTTCTGTGGCGCAAGGGTCTTGTTCATGTTCTGCATCTCCGGTGCTATGTAGTGCTCAATGAGTTCATTGTAACGACGAAGTTTTGCGGCGTGATAGCCTCCGATGCTCTTGTGATAGTAAGATGTGTTGTTCTCGTTAAATGTGTTTGTCGTCATGTTCAGTACACGATAGTCCATACCACGGTCCCTAAGAATCTCATTGTCGGCCTGGGTCTTGGCTATCGGCTGGTCCACATCGTCTTTCAGCTGGAACATTCCATCGTTTAGATAACGCTTGTCGACGGCCCACATATCGATGAGACACAGGGCAATGACGCAGCCGACGAAGTACTTGCCCTGCAGCTTCTTGGCCTTGAAGAGTAAGAGCAGGACAACGCCAATGAGAATGACGATGATGCTGCGCATGCAGTCGGCACGGAATATAGCCTCTCGGAGACTGATTATATTCGACTTCAACGGGGAGAGCTGGTCGGCAGGGATCTGTGAGAGAGCCTGGTTTTCAGCACTTGATATGAAATCAAAGAATACACCCGGCATCATCCAGAATACCAGTGCTATGCCGGCAGTGCAAGCCAGACTTATCCAAAGATATTTCATGTGCTTGGCTATGGAGTCCGGGTCGTCTACAATCTTCTTCAAAGTCATCATCGCTAAGAGAGGTATGGTAAACTCGGCAATGACAAGGATGCTGGCGACTGTTCTAAACTTAGCATACATCGGTATGTAGTCGAGGAAGAAATCAGTGAATCCCATAAGATTCTTTCCCCATGAGAGGAGGATAGAAAGAATGGTAGCCGCTAGCAGTGCCCACTTCATTGGTCCTTTTACGATGAACAGTCCTAGAATGAAAAGGAACAAAACGAACGCACCGACATATACCGGACCGCTCGTTCCAGGTTGCTCACCCCAGTATTGTCCGAGGCTTTGGTAAACCTGCTCATACTGTGGATCGCCCTTCTCCTGTACTATGGCGTTGTTTATCATCGGCTCCGACGCTCCACCTTTGGCGTTAGGAATGAGCAACGTCCATGTCTCGCCTATGCCATAGCTCCACTGAGTGATGTAATCGCGTTCAAGACCGGAGCTGGTTTGATTCTTTGGGTCAGTCTTGCTGACGAGCTCACTCTTTCCGCGCATTGACTCTTTCTGATACTGCCATGTGTGATAGAGGTTCGATGCGTTGATGGCTATTCCTATCACAGCCGCGATGACACAGACTAAGCTGGCCTTAACGAACTGTGGCATCTTCTTCTCACGGATGGCATTCACGAGGAAGGCAATGACCATGAACAGAATGATGAACAGATAGTAGTACGTCATCTGTGCATGGTTGGCGTTGATTTCAAAAGCCGTGAATATGGCCGTTACGACCAGTCCCCACATATATTTCCCTCTATACGACAGAACTATGCCTGCTATCATTGGTGGAAGATAAGCCAATGCCATGACCTTCCAAATATGTCCAGCTGCAATGATGATGAGAAAATAGGACGAGAATGCCCATATCACTGATCCCAATGCAGCCAGCGACTGTCGGAAGTCGAAGGCGCGCAACAGAATGTAGAATCCTAACAGATAAGCGAAAAGATACCATACATATTGTGGCAGCCAGAGGTGATAAGCCTGCTCTACATGTGTCAGCACCGATGTACTCTTGTATGACGGCGCAATCTGATATGTCGGCATTCCGCTGAAGACGCTGTTTGTCCAACGGCTTGTCTCGCCGGTCTTTTCTGTGTACTCCTGTAAATCGCGGCCCAATCCTTTTCCGGCAGTATTGTCGCCGTTGCCAAGGACCTCTCCGTGTGTCATAGGGACGAAGAAGTAGGCCACTGATATTAAAACGAAAAACGCTATTGCCAGTATGTCCGGCAAACATTTCTTACTGATGTCCGATATATTCATCGCTGTAGTTGTTGTTTTCTGTTTATTCTACATGATATTTTTCGATGTCGTGGAATCCGTTGAGGAAGTCATGGACGTCCATGCGTCTCTTTCCTGACAGCTGCATTTCGAGTATTTCTAATACTCCGTCGGAGGTGCTGATAAAGAGGCGGCCCTTGGTGGCAGTCATAGTGCCTGGAGTCTTATTCGACTTAACATCTGTCTTTCTCGTCTTGTATACCTTCAGAGTACGTGTAGGCGACTCATCGAGTGACTTCATTTCCGTCCACGCACATGGATAAGGGCTCAGTCCTCGTATAAAGTCATAGACCTTCTTCGAAGGCTGTTTCCAGTTAATCCTGCATGTCTCCTTGAAAATCTTTGGAGCCGGATGGAGTGGGGCAGTGCCGTCAGTAGACTGTGGAATACTGTCCACATGTCCGTTGCCTTCAATGAGCCTGTCGATGGTCTCCATGGCAGCCTGAGCCCCAAGCCGCATCAGTCCGTCGTAGACATATTCCACATCAGCATCGTCTGGGACAGGGAACTTCTTCTGAAGAATAATCCTTCCTGTGTCGATGTCTTTGTCGAGGAAGAACGTGGTAACACCCGTCTCTTTTTCTCCGTTGATGATAGCCCAGTTTATCGGGGCCGCACCGCGATACTGCGGCAGCAGGGCTGCGTGGACATTGAATGTTCCGAAACGCGGCATGCCCCATACCACCTCAGGCAGCATGCGGAAAGCTACGACGACCTGAAGGTCAGCCTTATAACTGCGGAGCTGATCCAGGAAGTCGGGATTCTTCATCTTCTCCGACTGTAGCACGGGAAGCCCCTTGCTGAGTGCGTACTCTTTTACTGCGGAAGGCTGCAGATGGTCCTGATGTCGTCCGACGGGCTTGTCAGGTTGGGTAACGACAGCCACGACATTATAGCCGCCTTCGACGAGAGCCTTTAGCGACTCCACGGCGAATTCTGGCGTTCCCATGAAAATTATGCGTAAATCTTTCTTGTTCATATCTTATTCTTCACTTAAGTCGGCAACAATCTGACGGTAAGTGCCATACATGTGTGTGCGGGTGATATATCCCTTCAGGCAGTTACTGCTGTCGAGTACGGGCAGCATCTGGGCACCTGTCTTGTCGAATTTTTTCATTACGTCATTGGCATTGTCGCTCTCATGGAGCACCGCTGGTGGCTGAGTCATGAGCTGAGCTACAGTAAAGCGGTGGTAGAGCTCTGTGCGGAAGATGACATGACGTATCTTGGTGATGTCGATTTCGCCAAGAAGATGGTCAGCGTCGTCGAGCACTGGGATGTAGGAAGTGCGGCTCCGGCTGATGGCATGGACCAGCTTTCCCATTTCCATATCTGGCTGAACGGCTGTATAGTCTTTGTCGACGAGATCGTTGAGACTCATAAGGGTGAGCACGGAGCGATCCGTGTGGTGTGTTATAAGTTTTCCCTCCCGTGCCAGACGGATAGCGTAGATACTGTGCTTCTCGAAGATCGAAATAGTTAGATAAGCCGAGATGGCAACAATGATAAGTGGAATGAAGAGCGAGTAACCGCCGGTGAGCTCAGCTATAAGGAATATTCCTGTCAGAGGAGCGTGCATGACGGCCGCCATCACTCCTGCCATCCCATATAGTGTGAAGTTGCGCTCGGGAATATAAGTGCCGATTTGATACATGTTCCAGATGCGGGCGAAGAAGAAGCCTCCAAAGCCTCCAATGAACAGTGATGGCGCAAAGGTACCGCCGCATCCGCCGGCTCCATTGGTGGAACTCGTCGCGAACACCTTCGTTAGCATTACCAGTCCGACATAGACGAGGAGTAGGTTGTCGTTGCCCGCGAACATCGATCCGTTCATTACTGTGTCCCAGTCGGCTGTTGTCTTTCCTTCTATGAATATGGAGAGGGAGCTGTAGCCTTCACCATAGAGTGATGGGAAAAAAAATATCAGACAGGAGAGCACCAGGCCGCCGACAAGCAGTTTGGCGTATGGATGAGCCGACAACTTTGAATAGCCACTCTCACACCAAGTCATCACTCTCATGAAATAAAGGGAGATAAATCCGCAGAAGATTCCGAGTAGGATGACGGCCGGCACCCTGTCGAGGACCCATTGTCCGTCCATCTGAAAATGGAACATAGGCGTAACTCCCGTGAAGAGGCTGGCGAAGCAAGTTGCCGTTACCGACGAAATCATTATCGGCAGTAGTGATGCCATCGTAAGGTCGACCATAAGAACCTCCAAGGTGAACACCAGTCCGGCTATCGGGGCCTTGAAGATACCTGCGATGGCTGCTGTGGCACCACATCCTACGAGCAGCATTAGCGTCTTGTTGTCGAGATGGAAGAGCTGGCCCAGCCGTGAGCCAATGGCAGAGCCGGTGAGCACTATAGGAGCCTCCGCTCCCACAGAACCTCCGAAGCCGATGGTGATGGCCGATGCCACTACCGATGACCAGGTGTTATGCGACTTCAGTCGGCTTCTGTTTGTCGATATGGAGTACAGCACACGTGTGATACCATGTGATATATTGTCCTTGACTACATACTTTATGAACAGCGAGGTCAGCCAGATACCCACTACAGGGAAGACCAGAAACAGTAAGTTCTCACTGTTGGCAGAGAAACCTGAGACCAGAAGTGTCTGAATCTGGCGTATGAGCCAGTGCAGCACTGATGCTGCGAAAGCCGCGAGAATGCCAACGATGAACGCCAGGAGCAACACAAACTGGTTGTCGCTAATATGCTTTACACGCCAATCAATAATTCTTTCGAAGAGTGTTTTCTCCTCCTCTATTCCTACAGCATTGGCATCTATGGTTGCAGCATTCATCAAAAACTAAAATGATATATTATATATAATGTGTGATTATTTTCTTATTACGTTTACTGTTCCGTCAGCTCCCAGCTTTATGATGCTTGACGGCTTATGGGGTTTCTTCTCGTCCCGACGGCTCTCGCAAACATAGTCGACGGCATTAAGCAACTCTGGGTCTATGTCGCAGTAGTTCTGTGCCGCTGGCATGCCACTGATATTGGCACTCGTGGAGACGATAGGCTTCTGGAAGCGGTAGCACAGCTCATGAGAGAACTTCTCCTGGGTGATGCGCATGCCGATACTCCCGTCCTCGGCAATGAGGTTCGGTGCCAGGTTGACAGCGTTGTCGAGAATGATTGTCGTTGGCTTTGTCACCGCGTCGATGAGATCCCAAGCCACGTTGGGGATATTTCTTACGTAACGCTGCAGACGCGCATCGGAGTCGACAAGACAGATAAGGGCTTTCGAGTCGTCCCTGTGCTTTATTTTATAAACACGGGCTACGGCCTCTGCGTTGGTGGCATCGCAGCCTATTCCCCATACAGTGTCGGTGGGGTAGAGGATCACTCCACCGTTTCTCATGCATTCTATTGCTTTCTGAATATCTTCTGACTGTTTCATAATACAGATAGCAAAGGTAAAACAAAAAAGGGAAAGTGCAAAATACTTTCCCTTTTTTCTTTTATATTGCCGTTAAAGTTTCGGAACTTGTCGTCAATTTTTACAAATCCCAGCCGATGGCAGAGGCACCGAGCACTGCCGCACCTGCATCGTCGAGGGTGCTGACGAGGAACTTGGCCTTTCCGCGGAAGATGTTCATCACGTGCTTGTTGTATTCCTCTTCCAACGGTTTCATCAGCAGGTCGCCGGCCTTTGTCAGACCACCGAAGAAGATGAACGCTTCCGGTGAGGCGAAGGCGGCAAAGTCGCAGCAGGCATCACCAAGCATCTTTCCTGTGAACTCGTAGACGCGGCAGGCAAGAGGATCACCCTTGGAGGCAGCTATGCTCACGTCGAGTGATGTTATCTTCTCAGAGTCGAGCTTACGGAGCAGACTGTCCTCGGTGCTCTCTATGAGGAACTCGCGTGCAGTGCGGGCCACACCCGTTGCCGAGCAGTAAGCCTCGAGACATCCCGTACGTCCGCATCCGCAGGTGCGTCCATTCTCTCGTACCATCGTAACATGTCCGAGCTCTCCTGCGAAACCGTCAGAGCCATAGACAAGCTGGCCGTTGATGACTATACCTGAGCCTACACCCGTTCCAAGGGTCAGCATGACGAAGTTCTTCATGCCACGGGCAGCACCATACTGCATCTCGCCGACGGCAGCAGCATTGGCGTCGTTGGTCAGACCCACGGAAATGCCGAGGTGGTCGCTGAACATCTGAGCCAGAGGCACTATAGTCTCATGAGCCCATGATAAGTTAGGGGCATATTCGATGGTACCCTTATAGAAGTTACCGTTAGGAGCACCGATACCCATGCCCTTTATCTGTCCGATACCACCTACTTTTTCTATTATAGGTTGCAAGCTTTTTACTCCGGCATCAACAAAGTCTTCTACTTTCTTGTATGCCTGTGTCTTTATTGCACTTGTGGCGAGTATCTCACCACGTTGGTTTACAATCCCGAAGACGGCGTTTGTTCCGCCTAAATCTAAACCGATTACATACGGCTTGGGCTGCTGTTCTTCCATGTATATGATGTCTTTAGTTAGAAAATTCCAATGGCAAAGATATGAATTTTTACGGACGTAACAAAGTTTTACCAATGAAATTTGCATATTTCGCATTATTTTTGCAATTTTGCAGACCAAATTATGAACTCACTTCTCCAATCATACTTTCAGATTGACATACTGGAACTCATCATCAAGGGCATGATAATCGGTATCGCCGCATCGGCCCCCATGGGTCCGGTAGGTATTCTCTGTGTCCACCGTACGCAGAAGAAAGGCCGTTGGTTCGGATTCGTTACCGGCGTGGGAGCGGCTTGCAGCGATTTTATCTATGCCGTGATTACGGGTATAGGTCTGAGTTTTGTGCTCGACTTCATCAATAATCCGGTGTATAAGTTCTACTTTCAGCTCGCCGGAGGACTGATGCTCTTGGCCTTCGGATTATACAGTATGCTGAACAATCCGTTGCGCAATGCCCATAACGGCAGTAACAAAAGCAAAGGTACGCTCTGGTATAACTGTTGGACAGGGTTCCTCATAACGTTCAGCAATCCGCTTATCGTACTGCTGTTCATGGCCCTGTTCAGTATGTTCAACTTCGTGGTGCCCAACCAGCCATTGATGATGTGCGTCGGTTATGTCAGCATCATCGGCGGAGCTGTCCTCTGGTGGTACGGTCTGACCTGGCTTATTGACAAGATTAGGGAGAAATGGGATGAACAGGGCGTGGTTATCATCAACCGCATCATCGGTGGTATAGTGATAATCTTCAGCCTGATAACTCTTATTGGTACCATTTTCAATATTTATTTGTTGCCGATAAACATCGGAAATAACTAACAGACTGTAAGGACTATGTTTGTAGCTAAAGAATTAAGGAAGAAAAGTATTTCTGAGTACTTATTATATATGTGGCAGGTTGAGGATATCATTCGCGCCTTCGGGTGCTCCCTTCCCGTCATAGAGAAGAATTATATTAGCCGTTTCGATTATACTGACGAGCAGAAAGCCGAGGAAACCGACTGGTTCGGAAATCTTATAAGAATGATGAATTCGGAAGGCAAACGGGAGCAGGGCCATCTCGATATCAACAGAATAATAATGGGCGACCTCGTGGACCTGCACAACCGGCTGCTGAAGTCGAACCGATTTCCTTTTTACAGTGCTGAGTATTACAAGGTACTGCCGTTTATCGTAGAGATAAGGAGCAAGAACAAGCGTGCTGAGGCAAAGATAAGAGAGCAGGGCAGCACGGAGACTCCATTGGCGGAGGCCGATGCCAACGAGAGCGAGATAGAGACATGCTTCGACGTGCTTTACGGTATCATGCTCCTGCGGCTTCAGCATAAGCCGATAACACCTGAGACGGAGCATGCCGTGAAGGAGATAACAACCTTTATAGGCATGCTTTCCGACTATTATGAGCAGGATAAGGAGGGGAAACTGAAGTTTGAAGACTGACACTTTTCTTAAAGAAGATAGATAACAAAACTTTTTTACGATGAATATACTTGTTACAGGAGCCAACGGACAATTGGGCAACGAGATGCAGATTGTCTCCAAGAACAGTAAGGATAAATACATCTTTACGGATGTCTGCGACGGCTATGAGAAACTCGACATCACCGACCTGGACGCTATCCGCAGGATGGTGGCCGAGAACGACGTGAAGTGCATCATCAACTGTGCCGCGTGGACGAATGTCGACAAGGCCGAGACCGCCGGCGACATCGTCGAGACCCTCAACGCCACGGCACCGGAGAACCTCGCCAAGGCCATGAAGGAAGTCGGCGGACTTCTGGTGCATATCTCCACCGACTACGTCTTTGGCGGCGACCCGTACAATACTCCTTGCCGTGAGGATCAGAAGGGCACTCCTACGGGTGTCTATGGTCTTACGAAACTTCACGGAGAGCAGAAGATACAAGCTGTGGGCGGACATTATATCATCATCCGCACGGCGTGGCTCTATTCCGAGTTCGGACATAACTTCGTTAAGACTATGCTGAACCTCACAGCGACGAAGCCGCAATTGAAGGTGGTTTTCGACCAAACTGGTACTCCGACTTATGCCGGCGACCTCGCTGAGGCTATCTTCGACATCATCGACAATAGAAAATTTGAGGGTCATGACGGTGTGTATCACTTCTCGAACGAGGGCGTCTGCTCATGGTACGACTTCACAAAGAAGATAGCTGAGCTTGCTGGACACGACAGTTGCGACATTCAGCCCTGTCACAGCAATGAGTTTCCATCGCCCGTGACACGTCCGGCATACAGCGTCCTTGACAAGACCAAGATTAAGGAGACCTTCGGACTGAAGATACCGTATTGGGTCGACTCGCTGAAGAAGTGCGAGGCCAATTTGCTGAAAGAACAAAGTTGTTAAACACCTTCTCCCGCTATATGGGGGACTATGACAAGAATAAATGAACGAGAAAGAAATATCACGTCGGAGAACCTTTGCCATCATCTCGCACCCTGATGCGGGAAAGACTACCCTTACAGAGAAGTTCCTGCTTTTCGGAGGACAGATACAGGTGGCCGGGGCAGTTAAGAACAATAAGATTAGAAAAACGGCTACTTCCGACTGGATGGACATAGAGAAGCAGCGCGGTATCTCTGTGTCGACATCTGTCATGGAGTTCGACTATCTTCCCGATGGACAGACAGGAGAACCTTATAAGGTGAACATCCTCGATACTCCGGGACATCAGGACTTTGCCGAGGATACTTACCGTACGCTTACCGCCGTCGACTCGGCTATTATCGTGGTCGACTCGGCCAAGGGTGTGGAGGCACAGACGCGAAAGCTTATGGAGGTGTGCCGCATGAGAAACACTCCGGTGATAATCTTCATCAATAAGATGGACCGTGAGGGACGTGACCCCTTCGACCTCCTAGACGAACTTGAGAAGGAGCTGAGGATAAAGGTGCGCCCTCTGTCGTGGCCTATCAACCAGGGCTTTCATTTCAAGGGCGTCTACAATATCTATGAACATCAGCTTAACCTCTTCACACCCGACAAACAACGCGTTACCGAGAAGGTGGCCGTAGACGTCGATTCGTCCGATTTGGAGAAACATATCGGTGAGGAGGATGCCGAAAAGCTGAGGGAGGACATGGAACTTGTCGATGGTGTTTACCCCGAGTTCAACGTCGACGAATATCGCAGCGCTGAGGTGGCACCGGTCTTCTTCGGTTCGGCATTGAACAACTTCGGTGTTCAGGAACTGCTCAACTGTTTCGTTGAGATAGCTCCGAGTCCGCGGCCGGTGAAGGCTGAGGAGAGAGTGGTGAAGCCGACAGAGCCGAAGTTCACGGGATTCGTCTTCAAGATAACCGCCAATATAGACCCTAATCACCGCTCCTGTATCGCCTTCTGCAAGGTGTGCTCGGGAAAGTTCGTTCGAAACACACCTTATTATCATGTCCGTCTCGACAAGACCGTGCGCTTCTCGTCACCTACGCAGTTCATGGCTCAGAGGAAGAGCACCGTCGATGAGGCTTATCCAGGCGATATCGTGGGACTGCCCGATAATGGCATATTCAAGATTGGAGATACCCTTACTGAAGGCGAGGACCTGCATTTCCGCGGACTGCCGTCGTTCTCACCGGAGCTCTTCAAATATATAGAGAACGACGACCCAATGAAGTCGAAGCAGTTCCAGAAAGGAATAGAGCAACTGATGAACGAGGGTGTGGCGCAGCTATTTGTCAATCAGTTCAACAACCGCCGCATTGTCGGTACAGTGGGACAACTGCAGTTTGAGGTCATACAGTACCGTCTGGAGCATGAGTATAATGCAAAATGCCGCTGGGAGCCAGTATCGCTATACAAGGCTTGCTGGATAGAGGCAGAGGACGAGAAGGAACTCGAGGACTTCAAGAAACGCAAATATCAGTATATGGCCAAGGATATGGAGGGACGTGATGTCTTCCTCGCCGACTCCAGTTATATGCTTCAGATGGCAGAACAAGACTTTGAGGGTATTAAGTTCCACTTTACCTCAGAGCTCTAAGTGCCTCAGGTCTAGAAGACAAACTTATCCTTCCAATAATGGCATATGCTTCTGAAATTATATAAAAAATCCCCAAAGGAGATTATCCTTTGGGGATTTTTTTGTTTTATTCTTCGCGACGCTTTTCTTATTAGAGTATGAAACTATTCAGGGTCTCGGAGATGTACTCTTTCCAGTAACCAGGCTAAAGGAGTGAAGTGCGTGCAGCCTGTGGATTTAGACCATGGAAGAGTTTCATTGTCTTTATCAATTTTATGACCATGAATGGTGCCATTCATTTGTTCTATAAAACATCAAAAATATTTACACCAAAATAGGTGTAGTACACTTGCATTGCAAGTGTACGGAAAATACATCGTAAATGTGCCCCTTTTACAAAAAAGTATACGGAAAATAGAACGCAAGTGTACGGAAAATGCAATTCGCTGGGTTACAGTGTGTTACAAGGAGAATTTTAAAAAGCTTGAATTTGAATTTTATTTACATGTTTTTCTAGGATAAGGTCATTACCTAATAGGAACTTTAGGGAGCTATAAGTCCCAAAGGACCTAAGATCCCTAAAGTAAGAATAGAGACTTTGAGCTATAAGACCTAAAGGGTCCAATACTCCCCAAAGCACCTATCGAGCAATTAGTCGATATTCTTCAGAATTGCGAGCAGATGATCCCATACCATTTGGACTGTTGGGATATAGAGGCACTCGTCTGGAGTGTGGACATTGCGCAGTGTCGGTCCGAAGCTTACCATGTCTAAGTCAGGATACTTCTCGGAGAACAGTCCGCACTCGAGTCCAGCGTGGATGCCTTTTACTATTGGTTCCTTTCCGAAGAGCTTCTTGTACTGTTCTACGGCAATCTTCACAAGCTCAGAGTTCGGGTTCATCTTCCAAGCAGGATAGCCGTCGGTCTGTGTAACCTTTGCTCCGGCAAGCTGGAAAGCTGCTTTGACAGTGTTTGACATATTCTGGAGGTTGCTCATGACGTTGGAGCGCTGGCTGGAGACTATTTCTACGCAGTTGTCGGAGCTCTGCACACTGGCGATGTTGCTGGATGTCTCTACCATCCATTCTAGAGCCTTGTCCTGACACATGGCGAAGACACCGTTGTCGACAGCCTGCAAGGCCCGAATCATGTTCTCTGAGACGCTCTTCGGGATAACCTTCACGGCGTCGGCAGAGGCAAGGTTCCATACCATGGTGGTGTCGGTAACGTGGAACTCGTCCTCAACGTCCTTTGTGTAGACATTCCAGTCGGCTTTTACCTCTTCTTTCTTGTCAGAAGGAACGGCAAAGACAATTTTTCCGTCGCGCGGTATGGCGTTGTGCATCTTTCCACTGTTGAACTGTGCCAAGCGGAGGTCCATCTTCTCCTGCTCGTTGTAGAGGAAGCGAGAGAGTAGCTTTATGGCGTTGGCGCGCTTCTTCTCGATGTCGTCGCCGGAGTGGCCGCCGTTGAGTCCCTTCACTGAGCCTTCAAGGAAGAAATAACCTTCGGGCGCATCCTCGCGCTGGAAGTCGAACTCGGCGATAGTGCTCTTTCCGCCGGCGCAGCTGACGAATATCTGTCCCTCTTCCTCAGAGTCGAGGTTGATAAGATACTTGCCGGTCATAAAGCCCGGTTTCATGCCGAAGGCACCCGTGAGCTGTGTTTCCTCGTCGCGAGTGAAGACACATTCGATCGGTCCGTGCTCTATATCGTCGGAGTCGAGGATGGCAAGCTCTATGGCATCTCCAATACCGTCGTCAGCACCGAGCGTGGTGCCCTTGGCGTGAAGCCACTCACCGTCGACGTATGTCTGAATGGCGTCCTTGGAGAAGTCGAAGTCGACATCAACGAGCTTGTCGCAGACCATGTCCATATGGCTTTGCATGATAACCGTGGGCTTGTTCTCCATGCCGGGAGTGGCTCCTTTGCGGATGAGAACGTTGCCGGTCTCGTCAACCTTAGTCTCCAGTCCATGGCTTTCGCCGAAGTTCTTAAGATATTCAATCATTTTCTCCTCGTGCTTCGATGGACGGGGAATCTTGTTGATTTTTGCAAATTGCTCGAATACACGAGCGGGTTTTAATTCGCTGTTTGCCATTTTATGTTTAATTTATTTTGTATTGTGTTCAAATTACCTTACCTTTGCACAAATATATTGCAAAAGTACGAAAAATGATAAAGATATTCTTTCTTAGCGTGTTAATAATTGCTATAGCGCTGGCTTTATTGTCAGTTCGGGTCATTCTTCTGAAGAACGGAACAATGAAGTCGCAGCACATCAAGGACAACGCCTATCTCAAGAGCAAGGGGATCCACTGTGTCATCGACCAGGACCGTGAGGAGAGACACAAGGACGGAAAAGAGGTCTTTTGCTAAGGTTCCTTGGAAAACACAGTTACCAATATCATATTGAACAATAAGGAAAATACAATTAATAAATAATGAAAAAGATTCTTTTCACAATGTCTGTTGCAGCGATGCTTGGTTTGGGTATGACATCATGCAACAACCAACCACAGAAGAACGATACCCAGAGTTCGGAGAATGCTGCTGCAGCACAGGGTGCCGACGGACTTAAGATTGCTTACGTTGAGGTCGACTCCATCATGAGCCAGTACAACTATTGGAAGGATGTTACGAAGCTCATGCAGGGCAAGGAAGCCAACATACAGAAGACGCTCCAGGGTAAGCAACAGACTCTCCAGCAGGCCGCTGCCAACTTCCAGCAGGGTGTGCAGGCCAACAAATACAGTCAGGACGAGGCTCAGCAGATACAGGCTAACCTTCAGCGTCAGGCTCAGGAGGGCGACGCTCTCCAGCAGCGTCTCGGTGCTGAGTATCAGAAGGAGGCTGCTGGATATAACAAGGCTCTTTCCGACAGTATCCATCATTTCCTTGCAGAGTATAACAAGGACAAGAAGTATTCAATTATCTTCGCTAAACAGGGCGACAATATCCTTTATGCCCAGAATGCTTACGACATCACAAAGGATGTCGTAGCTGGGCTGAACAAGCGATATAAGGGTATGAACAAGAAGTAATTAACTTCGTATTCTCTTTTTCCAAGAGTAGGGTGGGGTGTTTCCTCACCCTTTTTTGTTGTATGTCAGTCAAGGAACTCAGCAACTAAATGTGCCAAGTCAGCCTGTGAAAAGCTAATGGCCGCACCTAGTATTGTGGAAAATAACATCAACGAAAAAGGGGCTTCCCAACGGCGTGGGAAGTCCCTTTGATATTATAAAATTGTTACTGTCAGAAGATTAGATAATCTCGCTCCAGTCCTCCTGGCTCTTACGGATGTAAGTCTGATAACGGCGCTTAGCAGCCTTCTCAGTCTCAGCGTAGAGCTCCTCAGCCTCGTCAGGACGAACCTTCTTCAGAGAAGCGAAACGAACCTCACCGAGGAGGTAGTCGCGGAAGTTCTCCCACTTCGGAGCCTTAGAGTCAAGCTGGAACGGGTTCTTGCCTTCCTTGGCGAGCTCTGGGTTGAAGCGCCACAGCTGCCAGTATCCGCACTGTACAGCCAGCTCTTCCTCGTGCTGAGAACGGTTCATGCCACGCTTCTTGCCATCGGCTTCCTTACCCTTAATGCCGTGGTTGATACATGGAGCGTAAGCGATAACGAGTGATGGGCCTGGGTAAGCCTCTGCCTCGCGGATAGCCTTCAGGGTCTGTGCATTGTCGGCACCCATAGCGACCTGAGCTACATAGATGTAGCCGTAGGTTGTCTCCATGAGTCCGAGGTCCTTCTTGCTGACGCGCTTACCGGCAGCAGCGAACTGTGCGATAGCGCCCAGAGGAGTAGACTTAGAAGACTGACCACCAGTGTTGGAGTAAACCTCGGTATCGAGTACCAGAATGTTTACATCCTCACCGGAAGCGAGTACGTGGTCGAGACCACCGTAGCCGATGTCGTAAGAAGCACCGTCACCACCGATAATCCACTGAGAGCGCTTTACGAGATAGTGGTCGAGCGTCTTGAGCTCCTTAGCGACCTCGCAGCCAGCTTCGGCATCCTTCTCGATGAGAGGCTTCAGCACTGCAGCAGCGGCCTTTGAGCCGTCAGCGTCGTTCTTGTTGTCAATCCACTGCTGAGCAGCAGCCTTGAACTCGTCGCTGGTCTTGTCGTCGGCAATCTTCTCGTTGAGAAGCAGTGTGATGCGGTTCTTCATCTTCTTGTTGCCCAGTGCCATACCGAGACCGAACTCGCAGAAGTCCTCAAACAGAGAGTTGTCGAATGCAGGACCCTGACCCTTAGCGTTGGTTGTGTATGGAGAAGATGGAACAGAAGCGGAGTAGATAGAAGAACAACCTGTAGCGTTGGCAATCATCTCACGGTCACCGAAGAGCTGAGAGATGAGCTTCACGTAAGGTGTCTCACCGCAACCGGAGCAAGCACCTGAGAACTCGAACAGAGGAGTAGCGAACTGTGAGTTCTTCGGACTCTGCTTGATGTCAACGAGGTCCTGCTTAGAAGCAACGTTCTTTACGAGCCAATCCCAGTTCTTTGCTTCTTCAACCATTTCCGGAGCGTCAACATTGAACGGGATCATCTTCAGAGCCTTCTCACCGGTCTCGCGGTTCTTGCCCATGCAGACGTCGGCGCAGTTGCCGCAGCCAAGGCAGTCGAGGACAGAAACCTCAATGCGGAAGTGCATGCCCTTAAGAGCCTTAGGAGCTTTCACCTCGAGGGTAGTGCCCTTGAAGCTTTCTGCCTCCTTGTCGTCGAGAACGAACGGACGGATGGCAGCGTGAGGGCAGACGAATGCACACTTGTTACACTGGATACAGTTCTCCGGATTCCATACAGGAACCATGGCCTCAACGCCACGCTTCTCGTAAGCTGCTGTTCCGTTCTGCCATGTGCCGTCGACGGTGCCGTTCTTTACGAAGTCGCTGACCTTCAGGAGGTCTCCTGCCTGTGCGTTCATAGGACGAACGAGCTCCTTGACGAATGCCGGTGCGTCGTCTTCCTTCTTGTCGTCTTCTGGCAGGTTAGCCCATGCCGGGTCAACGGTCAGCTCCTTGTACTCACCACCGCGGTCAACGGCAGCGTAGTTCATGTTGACGATATCTTCACCCTTCTTACCGTAGGACTTGACGATGAACTTCTTCATCTGCTCTACAGCAAGATCCTCAGGGATAACCTTTGTAATACGGAAGAATGCAGACTGCAGAATGGTGTTGGTGCGGTTGCCCAGTCCAATCTCGCGGCCAATCTTGCTTGCGTTAATGTAGTAGACTGTGATATGGTGCTGAGCAAAGTACTTCTTGACGTGGTTAGGAATGAAGTTTACGAGCTCCTCACCGTCGAAGATAGTGTTGAGCAGGAAGGTACCATTGTCGCGAAGACCACGTGTCACATCGTACATGTGGAGGTAAGCCTGAACGTGGCATGCCACAAAGTTAGGTGTATTTACGAGGTAAGCGGAGTGGATAGGCTCGTCACCGAAACGCAGGTGAGAACATGTGAAACCACCTGACTTCTTAGAGTCATAAGAGAAGTAAGCCTGGCAGTACTTGTTGGTGTTGTTACCAATAATCTGCACAGAGTTCTTGTTGGCACCTACAGTACCGTCTGAACCGAGACCGAAGAACTTTGCCTCGAAGAGAGAGTCACCGCCCATAGGAACTTCAGGAACTTCAGGAAGTGATGTGAAGGTAACGTCATCGACAATACCTACAGTGAAGTGGTTCTTTGGCTCCGGGAGCTCTAAGTTGTTGAATACGGAGATAATCTTTGCAGGTGTGGTGTCGTTAGAGCCCAGACCGTAGCGTCCGCCAACAATGAGAGGTTTGCGTGGGTCGTCGTAGAGAGCGCTCTTCACGTCGAGATACAGAGGCTCGCCCTCTGCTCCAGGCTCCTTTGTACGATCGAGAACTGCGATACGTTTTACGGTGTCAGGGATAGCCTTGCGGATAGCCTCAACAGAGAATGGACGATAAAGGTGAACAGCCACCATACCGACTTTCTTGCCCTGTTTTGTCAGGTAGTCGATAGCCTCACGGGCTGGCTCTGTAGCAGAACCCATCAGAACGATGATGTTCTCAGCGTCGGCAGCACCGTAGTAGTTGAAGAGGTGATACTCACGGCCGGTGATCTTAGAGATCTCACCGAGGTACTTCTCTACAACAGCCGGTACCTTATCGTAATACTCGTTGCAAGCCTCACGGTGTGTGAAGAATGTCTCTGGGTTCTCGGCAGTACCGCGTGTTACAGGGCGCTCTGGAGTGAGGGCACGGTCGCGGAAACGCTTTACGTAATCCATGTTGAGCAGCGGACGGATGTCCTCCATATCCATCTCCTCAACCTTGTGGTACTCGTGTGATGTGCGGAAACCATCGAAGAAGTTGATGAATGGTACTTCTGTCTCCAGTGTTGCCAGATAAGGAACTGCTGACAGATCCATAACCTCCTGGACAGAACCGGAGCAGAACATTGCGAAACCTGTCTGACGGCAAGCCATGACATCCTGATGGTCACCGAAGATACACAGAGAATGAGAAGCCAGTGTACGTGCGGAAACGTTGAATACGCAAGGAAGCAGCTCACCGGCAATCTTATACATATTTGGTATCATCAGAAGGAGACCCTGAGATGCGGTGTACGTAGAGGTGAGAGCGCCAGCCTGAAGTGAGCCGTGAACGGCACCGGCAGCACCGCCCTCAGACTCCATTTCCTGTACGGATACGGTCTGACCAAACAGATTCTTACGACCCTGAGCAGCCCATTCGTCGACATGCTCAGCCATTGGAGACGACGGAGTGATAGGGTAGATAGCAGCAACCTCAGTAAACATGTAGCTTACGTGAGCGGCAGCTGTATTACCATCACAGGTCACAAACTTTTTTTCTTTAGCCATTTTGTTTAATTATTAAAATGAATATTGTTTTTATAATGTTTTGGTATTTGCCAAATAATATTTATATTTATTGTATGTCTAATTATCTTTGTTGTATGTCTTCGTATTATCACCTTCCCTTTACGGGTCTCGTCAGTATATAAACCCGAAAAGCCAAAGCGGTATCTTGTTTTCCTTTCCTATTTCGGTGTGGTAACGGGCGTAGATGACATCGTTGCTGTACCTTACCTTTCTGTTGTTGGCATCGCAGATGCGGAATTTATATTTGTCATCGATGATGTAGTATCCCGGCTTCTGCCCAACGTTTACCTTGTGGTCCTTTCTTAGTGTTCCGACAAAGAAAGTCTCCATGACATCCTGCTCTGTGAATGTCATCGGGTAGATGACGTATTGGAGATTGGTGTTGTGGAGCATCACTTTAGCCGGCTTTTTGGGGAACTCTTCGCCAACGGGGTATATGATATTGACCAAACGGGCCTCAGCAAGGTATTTGATATAGTTCATCACGGTTGCCCGGCTGGTGTTGATGTCCTTTGCGAGATTACTGATGTTTGGGGCTTTAGGACCGGCAATGGCCAACTGGTAGAACAACTTCTTTATCTTTGACAGATACTTTAACTCAATCTGTTTAATTAACAGAATATCAACCTCTGTCATCATGTTCATGGTCTTCAGTAGATTCTCCGAGAAGTTTCGATTTTCAAGGAAGAAAGGATAGAAGCCGTGATGAAGATAGTCTTGGAAATATTTCTGTGGGCTGGCCATAGGCAGTATGGTCTTCAAGATGGACTCATAGTCAGAGAGTATCTCTTTTAGGGTGTAGGTCTTGAAGTTGTTGCCGGTCATAAGATTGAGGTACTCGCGGAAAGAGAAGCCACGAAGGCTGTAGCTTTTTACTATTCCGTTAAGTTCCGGGTTTTCTTCCTTTAGTCTCATGACGCTGGAACCGGTGAAGATAATCTTCAGCCCAGGATAGTAATCGTAGCACTGACGCAGCTCCTTACTCCAGTTTGGCTGCTTGAACACCTGGTCTATGAGCAGCGTCCTGCCTCCATGTCTATAGAACTCTCCTGCGAAATCGCAGATACCGCGTCCCTGGAAGTAGAAGTTGTTCATGTTGATGTACAGACACTGGCGGTCGCGAGTGTCGAAGTGTTCCTTTGCGTACTGAAGGAGAAATGTGGTCTTTCCTATGCCTCTTGACCCCTTGATGCCAATGAGTCGGTCGTTCCAATCTATCTCATCCATTAGGGTGCGACGGACAGGAGCGTTTGTGTGTTCCACTAGATATGTATGAGTACGAAAGAAAGCTTCCATATTTGTTTTAGTTTTCCGACGTGCAAAGTTAATATATTATTCTGTTATTTGCAAACTCAAGATTGCAAAAAATATATTTTTTTATTATTTTTGCACTCTGAATTAAAGAAATGAAAAAGTAAACGATGAAGTTGCATGTTTTTAATCCTGAGCACGACATAGCTCTTGCCCATGATGACCAATACTTTACGGCTCCGAAGGTGGCCAGAATGCTTCGTGAGGGTTGCGACTTTCTCCCTGCACTGTGGGCCGGTGAAGATGATTGTGTTCTCGTTGGTGATGTGAACGCAGCTGAAGAAAAACTTCGAAAGTCATGTGTGGAAGTGAAGGATGTGAGCTTCATCACACAGTCAGACTTATGTTTCCTGTCGAAGGATACTGTCGTGGAACCTTGGGGATGGGACAGTGCCCTATGCTTCCAACTTACCAAGCACGGGTTACCGGGAGTGTGCTTGCCTGATGACGGATATTTGCGTGATGTCAGGATGTTGAGCTGTAGGACGTTTTCCTCAAAGGTGTTGTCAATGCTGAGGAAAGAGATTGACAGTAATTCTACTTTTACTATAGGAGAATCATATTATATCACTGATATAGAAGAACTTGTATATTATATCCATGATTTGGGAAGATGCGTGCTCAAGGAACCGTGGAGCTGTAGTGGGAGAGGAGTGCGCTATGTGGCTTGTGAGCCTGTCGTGAATTCGGCGGTCAGATTTGAGCCTCTTGCTATGCCGCTTCTTAACTGGGCACGGAATATCATCAAGCAGCAAGGAGGAATTATGTTAGAGCCCTATTATAATAATGTGAAGGATTTCGGGATGGAGTTTCTCTGCAATGCTGCAGGAGTAGAATACCAAGGATTGTCGGTCTTCAGTACTGAGAGTGGGTTCTATCATGGGAATATCGTTGCTTCAGAGGACTTCAAGTTGCAGATGTTGTCACAATGGATAACCGCAGAGCGGCTTCTCATGGTAAAAAAAGCAATAAAGGACATTTTATCTGAAGAGATGGGAAATCGCTACTGTGGACCGTTTGGTGTCGACATGATGATTGTAAAATCAGACGATGGCTCCATTCGTCTGCATCCTATGGTTGAGACTAATGTCAGAAGGACCATGGGGCATGTGGCGTTGTCTCTGTTTGGGAAGTTGCCTTTTGATGCGGCAGTGTTGAGTCTCTCTCGAAACGACTGCATTGTAAGCCGTTGCGATAGTTTGTTGTGAGCTTTTGAGGCGTCGGAGGAGAAACAGTTCTTATGACGGGAGTATTATAAAAGACGCGCTGAAAGAATTGAAAAGACGCTCAGAAATAACAGTACATAAATCCTCCGGAAGGAACAATAAAAAAACGCGCCGGAAAATACCGGCGCGCCTATCTGTGTTTTTGCTTTTCTTTTTAGTCGAAATCAACGTACTTCATTACTGTTCGGTAATATTTCTGTGTGGCACGGACGGAATATCCTGTTCCGCCCTTCCACATGCGGATAGCTTTCTCAACATTGTTGCCTGGATTGTAATAAGACATGAAGATGTCGAACATTTCGCGTGATTTTTTCTCACTGTAGCGGTCTTTCAGCGTGTAGCGCTTGCGGCTTCCACGCTTCTGGAGAATCTGATTTACGGCTTTCACTACCACTGGCGACATTTGTAGTACTCCAACGTACTGACCGTTTCTTGCCCAGGCGTTTCCTCGGCTCTCTACGTGGATGATGGCATCCACAACCGGGTCCCAGTCGAAGTCATTGTTTTCGCTTGCGGCACTGACGTTTGTGACGGCAGATACCATAATGATTAATAATGCTAATACTCTCAGTTTTTTTAAAAATCTCATCATAAAATGTTTTATGGATTCTGAACGTCAAGAACTACGACTACTGCATGTCAGCCACAATAGTGCTGACAGGAGAAAGCGAAGTCTTTATTATATGAACCTGAAAGGCTCTTGCCCGAGTACAAAAATGCAAGCCTGAATACAACACAGCCTTTGCATAAACGTAAAAACGGCGTTCACGACACAGTCCTATGTGAGATAGAGTTACTTCTGTGTCTGGAATCCAGTTATCAATTCGGTTGCAAAGGTACAAAAAAAATGTCAAAACGCCAAATGGTTACACTCTTACTGTTAATTTAATTTAGATTTGCGGCTTAATTTTGCATAAGTGGAAAATACGCCGTATCTTTGCAAACAAAAGGCTGAAGCCTTGCAAGCTTGGCAACGAAACAACAAAACAATATTATAATTCATTAAAGATTAGTTACAATTATTATGGGACTTTTACAGGGAAAGGTCGCACTTATTACTGGTGCGGCACGTGGCATTGGTAAGGCCATAGCACTTAAGTTTGCTGAAGAAGGCGCCGATATCGCATTCACAGACCTCGTTATTGATGAGGAGCACGGTGGCTTGGAGACTGAACGCGAGATTCAGGCTAAAGGCGTTAAAGCTAAAGGCTATGCCGGCAATGCGGCTAACTTCGAAGAGACAGAGGCTCTTGTCAATAAGATAAATGAAGACTTCGGTCATATCGATATTCTTGTCAACAACGCAGGTATTACTAAGGACGGTCTGATGCTTAAGATGACAGAACAGCAGTGGGACGCCGTTATCAACGTGAATCTGAAGAGTGCGTTCAACTTTATCCACGCCATTACTCCTATTATGATGCATCAGAAGGGCGGAAGCATTATCAATATGGCTTCTGTCGTGGGTATCCATGGTAATGCAGGCCAGTGTAACTACGCAGCGTCGAAGGCTGGACTCATTGCTCTTGCCAAGAGCATCGGTCAGGAGATTGGCCGACGTGGTATACGTGCAAACGCCATCGCTCCAGGATTCATCGATACGGCCATGACACAGGCTCTTCCTGATGACATACGTAAGGAGTGGATAAAGAATATTCCGCTGCGCCGCGCCGGTAAGGTTGAGGATATTGCAAACGTTGCCACATTCCTGGCTTCGGACCTCTCAAGTTATGTTACGGGTCAGGTCATACAGGTTGATGGCGGAATGAATATGTAATGAAGGTTCTCTACGAAGATAACCATATTATCATAGTCTACAAGGAGAGTGGCGAGATCGTGCAAGGCGATAAGACCGGCGACCGCCCACTTTCCGAGACGGTAAAAGAATGGATTAAGGCGAAGTACAACAAACCAGGGAATGTCTTCCTCGGTGTTGTGCATCGCCTTGACCGTCCTGTATCCGGTCTTGTGGCCTTTGGAAAGACGTCGAAGGCTACGTCGAGGTTGAACAAAATGTTTCGGGAGGGTAGTGTTCACAAGACTTATTGGGCCATCGTTCAGGGCTGTCCAAAAAATCCAGAGGCAGAGTTGACTCACTGGATAGTCCGCAATGAGCGGATTAACAAAAGCTTTGCCTACGATCATGAGGTGGAGGGAGCGAAGAAAGCTGTCTTGGATTATAAGGTTATCAGTCACGGGGATAAATATTCCCTGCTCGAAGTAAACTTGAAAACGGGTCGCCACCATCAGATACGTTGCCAGTTGTCAACTATCGGATGTCCTATTCGAGGCGATCTTAAGTATGGGGCTCGTAGGAGCAATTCTGATGGAAGCATCAGTCTGTTGAGTCATAAAATAGAATTTGAACATCCTGTGAGTCATAAGTTGATCAGTATCGTCAGTCCTTTGCCTGATGACAGATTGTGGAGGGCTTTGGCCGAAGGATTGGAATAGGGTGGGGACTGTCAGAGCCGTCATATTGTTCTTGTTCTTTGCAGTGGCTTCGAATGCCAATGCGCAGGACGTGAATTGGACAGACCATATGTCCAATCTGTCTCCCGACAGTATTCCTGCACGCGTCAGTGAGGATAAAACCGTAGGTCATGAGCCAGAGGTGGTAGGTATTGGAAAGGCTATGGGGGGAGAGTCCTTTTATGGTTATCCTTCATTTGATGAGAATGGCGTTGATACAGCGCATCAGGTTATTCTCCTTATCGGCGATTCGATGCTTGACGGCTTGGGAAGTAGATTCGTTGATTATGCTGCAGAGAACGGTGATGAGTTTCATGCTGTGATTTGGTATGGGAGTAACTCCAAGCATTGGGCTACCACTCACGATTTGGAATACAGTATCAACCGCGTTCATCCCACATTTATTATTATGAGTCTAGGAACAAATGATATGGGCTATTACGATTATGATCGCCGGCGTGGATGGATTGACGATATCATAAAGACCTTCGGCAATATCCCCTTTGTATGGATAGGCCCTTTGCCACGGCGTGGCTTCCGTAATCCGCGAATTGTCAGCATTATTAGGGAGAAAGTAGGCGATAGGCGTTTCTATGACAGTTCAGATACTTATTGTGCCCGCATTGACGGCATTCATCCCACATTACTATCTGCAGCAAAGTGGGTTGATGCGATAGCCCAATGGATGAGTGCTCCGGGGCTCACGGCCCATCCCATAAAGATGGATTATCCTCAGCATCATGTCCGATTTATAGCTGACGAGAAACATACAATGAAATATCATGGACGCAGGTAGACTAGCCTAAAGAGATGTATCTTCATTCTCACTCGCAGCTTCTATGTTACGCATCAGTCCGGAATATTTTGCGCGTTTTACTGCCGAACCTTTAAATAGTTTTCTGTATTTATTTATATCGAGGTTTTGCCAATCGCTTTTCCTCATATCCAATAATTCTTCACTCGGTTGAAACTCCTGCTCTGTAGTTGGAGAGGAGAAACGATTCCATGGACAGGACCGCTGACATCGGTCGCAACCGTAGATAGTGTCACCCATGGCTTTCTTAGCACCTTCTGACAGTTCCCCTCGATTTTCTATAAGTTGGTAGCTGAGACAGAGCTGTGCGTCGAAGGGATTTGTTGACAGAGCATGTGTGGGGCAGTTGTCTATGCATCTGTGACATCGTCCGCAACGGCTTTCTATGGGCTTGTCATATTCAAGTTCTATGTCTACGAATATCTCACCGAGAAAGAACATTGTTCCGGCATGAGGAATGATGAGAAGATTGTTTTTGCCAATCCAGCCTAGTCCTGCTTTCATTGCCCAGTATCGTTCAAGGACGGGAGCCGTGTCGACGAAGACACGACAATTCTCTATATCCCATTGGAACGTATTGGCCAAAGTTCTTAGCCGTTCTTTTATCACAATGTGATAATCATGTCCAAGTGCATATGCAGCGAACTTATAACCTTCCTCCTTCTGTGATGCTGACGGTGCATAGTTCATGGCAACAGATATGATGCTTTTCGTTCCCGGAACTAACAGTGTAGGGTCAAGGCGCTTCTCAACATTACGGTACATATAGTCCATGTCTGCGAAGCAGTGCTTGTTCACACGTCTGAGATACGTTTCTCTTTCTTCTCCCTCTACGGGTTCTGCCTTGGCAATGCCACACGAGAAAAAACCGAGACGTCGTGCCTCGGCTTTAATAGCTTCTGACATCTTGTGAAGTTTGTCCTTCTTGGATTCTCCGTGAATGTCATTTATGTCTGAGGTGTAATCTGTGTTAGTCAAATCGTAATTGATTATGGTATCTTCTTAAATTCATATCCCTGCTCCTTGAGCCATTCTATACTCTCGGGTAGAGCTGTCTGCAACTTGTAGATACTCTTTAGTGAATCGTGGAAAGTTATGATGGAGCCGTTACGTGCGAAGCGCTTGACATTGTTTACAACATCATCTGCAGTGAGGAGCTTCGAGTAGTCGCGTGTTACTAGGTCCCACATGACAATAGTGAACTTTCGTTTCATCCACCAGTAAACGGCATGTCGCATCCATCCGTGTGGCGGACGGAAGAGGTGGGCATGGATAAGATCGTTGGCATCATGAACGTCAACGTAATAAGTAACAGCCCAGTGTTTCAAAGAGCCAAGATGGTGATAGGTGTGGTTGCCCACTTGATGTCCTTCTGCAACAATCTGTTTGTACAGTTCCGGATATTTCCGGACGTTGTCGCCTACCATGAAAAACGTGGCCTTGATGTTGTATTTCCGAAGTGTATCTAGAATAAACGGCGTACTCTCCGGAATAGGTCCGTCGTCGAAGGTCAAGTAAACGGAATGTTCGTTCTTGTCCATTCTCCAGAGTGCATTAGGGTAAATCCATCTCAGCCATTTAGCCGGTTGTTCTATAATCACGTTCTTAAGTCTTTAAGTTTCTGATAAATAAATAATGAGGAATGGAGAGTGGTAGATAATTGGTTCGCAAGAAGTTGTTGCTGACCAAACACTACCGAACTCCTCATTCCTCATTATATCAAGATTAGTTTATCTTACCGCCCTTGTGCTGATAGCGGTTGACATATTGTGCATACGACATCTCGTGCTGTTTGCTCCAAGCTTCGTCGTATTGTGCCGTTATCTTCAGCAGGTTTGTCATAGTATAGCCCAACTCCATCTGACATTCCTGCATGTCCATGCTGAAGGCATGGTCATTAAGACTCAGATAGTAGTTAGCGTACTGTGCGGAGTTCTTCCACAGAGCATCAACAATTTGGCGTGCTTTAGTCTTATTGCCAACGGCATACCAGTCTTGTGCTATCTCAATATCACCGCTCAGTGGGCTTACTGGAACATTGTAGTAAGGAATCTCCTTCTCAATTTTCTCAAGAACTTTCTTGGCACGTGTCATATCATGACGGGCTATGAGGTTCGTGGCAAGTGAAGCCATGAGACGACGGTGTGTGTAACACATACGCATTACCGTCTGGTCGATGTAAAGTCCCTTGCGTGACAGTCCACCGAAGCGGAAACGATTCATAACAGCGTCGTAAGTCTTGTCTACATCCATCTTGCCGTCTTGGCCTGAGACGATGTAAGGAACGATACGGCAAGCCAATCCTTCCTGAACTTGGTTGTTCTCTAGGCCTGCATAAGCATCACTGCCAACGGTGGTGGCGATGTACAGAGGACGTGTCCAGTTGGCATTTGCCAACATCTCGAGCATCATAAGATTATTCTTGTACAGAGCTCTTTGAGTATTGCCATTTTCGTCGGTCAGTGAGATGACCATGCGGTCAGGAATGGAATCGCCAGGAAGCATCATGCCACTCTTACGGACGGCATTCTTGTCGACAGTCATGTAAATAGTGTCGGTAGGAATAACGTTAAGAGCATCATGCATCTCCTTGTCTGAGTTGAATCCTAAGAGGTTGAAGAGTATCTTCTTCTGCTGCGGTGTGAAGTCGTTACGAACCCAATATTTAAGAATGTTCTTAAGTTCGTATGGATTATCACCGAAGACTTCCTTAGCCTGTTGCGGATAATTCTTGTACATATCAGCAATGTCGTCCTTCATATCAGGATCTACCCGCACATATTCGTTCGTGCCGGTTACATATTCTAGACGGCTCCAGGTGATTGGCACAGGTGTAGATTTGTATGCTGGACGCAGCATCTGGTCGATGTACCAGTCGGTGCTCAGATATGAGAGATTGCAGACACGGAAGTCATCGCCTTGACCTTCTACTTCCTGGTTGTACCACAGAGGGAAGGTGTCGTTATCTCCATTGGTGAAGATAATTGCATCGCTCTTAGGCTGCAGACTCATGAGATAGTTTCGTCCGAAGTCGCGGCATGTGTAGCGGTTCGAGCGGTCGTGGTCATCCCAGTTCTGGCTTCCCATCTGTATAGGTACAAACAGTGCTAGGATAGATACAATTGCTGCGACAGCTACAGGCTGTAGCTTAAGTTTCTTCAGCCAGTCTACGATTGCCGCGACACCGAGTCCGCACCACATAGCAAAGGCGTAGAAAGAACCTGCGTAAGCATAGTCACGCTCTCGCGGCTGACTTGGTGTCTGATTAAGATATACAACTATGGCAAGGCCTGTCATAAAGAACAGGAAGCAGACTACCCAGAACTGCTGGATGCCGCGTTTTCCGCGGAACGCTTGCCAGAACAGACCGATGAGTCCAAGAAGTAGTGGCAGACAGTAATATACGTTGTGGCCTTTGTTACCACTTGGGTTCTTAACAGGGTCGTAAGCCTTCAGTTGATCAGGTAGCTGACTCTGGTCTCCATATATTGCATTGTCGATGAAAGGAATACCGGTTATCCAGTTGCCGTGCTCTGGTTCTCCGTTGCCTTGAATGTCATTCTGGCGTCCGCAGAAGTTCCACATGAAGTAACGCCAGTACATGAAGTTGCACTGGTATGAGAGGAAGAAGCGGATGTTCTCACCCTGAGTAGGAATTTCTACACCGTCGCCGGCATCATGCATGGATACACCGCCCATCCAAGACTCATACTGGCTTGTGTGTGCCTGATCGTACATACGTGGGAAGAACATATTCTCAGCGTATTTGTACTTATCCTTGCTTGTTGGTGAGAAGTATGAGTCAGGCTCATTAGGACTAGCTTTCTCCTTCTTCTCATAGATAGGAGCACCTTTCTCGGTGTCAGCAGCCTGCATTCCGTTGCCCACTGGATGGTATGACAGCTGTGATGTATAAGCTTGACCGTAGAACAACGGACGGTCTCCATACTGGTCGCGGCTAAGGTAGTTGCCGAGAGTGAAGATATCCTCCGGAGAGTTCTGGTCCATAGGAGGATTGGCTGTAGAACGTATTATGATAAGGGCATATGAAGAGTAGCCAATCATCAGCATAAGCATGCAGAGCAGTGCGGTATTCTTCACGCGAGACGTGATAATCTTGTGACCTTTCATCAGTACGAACCAAAGGATGGTAAGTACGACCACGCCCGTCACAAACGCTTTCCAGCCGAAGCCATAAAATGGAATACCGAGCAGTGCTACAGCAACGAGAAACGAGATGTTCTCGCGCTTGAGGCTCTTACCGGTATACGTCTCATATATTGCCCACACGACACCTGCTACAAGTACAAGAATGTATACTATCGTACCTGTATTGAACGGCATTCCAAGAGTATTGGTAAAGAAAAGTTCAAACCAACCGCCGACGGTGATGATACCAGGAACAACTCCATAAAGGACCGCTGCTACTAAAACAAATGATATGAGCAGGGCGATGATGGAGCCTTTAAGGTTTGCGTTAGGCCATTTTCTGTAGTAGAATACCAATACTACTGCAGGTATGCACAGGAGGTTCAGAAGGTGGACTCCTATAGACAGACCTGTCATATATGTTATGAGAACCAGCCAGCGGTCGCTGTGCGGCTCGTCTGCATGCTCCTCCCATTTGAGGATAAGCCAGAATACGACGGCAGTGAATGCCGATGAATATGCATAAACCTCACCCTCAACAGCAGAGAACCAGAAAGTGTCGCTGAAGCAATAAATGAGTGCACCCACCAGTGCGGATCCTTCTATGGTAATGGCTTTGCTCAGTGATGGTACATCTCCGTCCCGTACTATCAGACGACGTGTAAGATGGCTGATGGTCCAGAACAGGAACATGATACATGTTGCGCTCAGTAGGGCACTCATGGTGTTGACCATCTTAGCGGCGAGTGATGGGTCGTTGACTAATTGTGTGAAAAGATTTGCCGTGAGCATGAAGAATGGTGCCCCAGGCGGATGGCCTATCTCCAATTTATAGGCCGTAGTGATGAACTCAGGACAGTCCCAGAAGGATGCTGTCGGTTCAATGGTAGAGCAATAGACGAATGCGGCTATGACAAAGACAACCCATCCGGCTATGCAGTCCACTAATTTAAATTGTTTCATTATTAGACTTAAAATATTGATGAAATTTCGAAATAATCGGTGCAAAGGTAAGAAAATTATTGATAATTGACAATTGATAACGGATAATTATGATATCCTTTAACGTTTAGTGGCATTATTAAGGCCTGATGGTGGTATAAAGTATTTTTTTAACGGTAACAGAAGGTTTCTTTCAATTGAAGATAAGGCCAACTCCTGCTATTAATATAAGGTATCGCAGAAGTTTTCCGATGAAGATAGATAGTATTGAGATGAACTTATTAGCACGTGTATAACCTAATAGTATTGTTATCGCAGAGCCTATTATCGGTAGAAAAGCAAAGAAACCTATCCATGCTCCATGATTGCCCATAAATCTGCGGGCTTTTATAAGGCTCTCTTCCTTCACGTGAAGATATTTCTCTACCCATTCAAGCTTTCCAAGACTGCCTATGAAGTAATTAAAAACAGAGCCAAGGACATTTCCTATAGTGCCATAGATTATCAGTGGGACAGGCTTAAGCCCTGCCGCGAGCAGGCCAAGCATCACTGCTTCCGAAGAGAATGGAAAGAAACTGCCAGCAAGGAATGCTCCTAAGAGCATTCCCCAATAGCCGTAATCCATAAGAAAGGTAGAGATAGTGTCCATTGCTCCAGTAAATTTTATTCACGCCTTAAAGATATAGCTTGCGTTGTGATGTTCGTTTGTTGTCTATCTTTCCTTGTCTATGGTATGAATATGTTGAATGCACAAATGGCTGTAGCTATTGCCAACAATACCTTAAAATAGGCATTAGTCCATTTCGTCTCGGTAAGGGCTATGAAATGGCCTATAAGCGGGGAGGTGTTGATAGCCATTATGCTGTAGAGGAAAGCAAAATGTTGTGGCTGCAGAATGACGAATGTCAAAGCTAGCACGTCAACTGTTATGAATGTCTCATAGAACATTCGTGTTCTGATATTGTCCTTGTGTGCTGTATTGGCATAATGGACCATACCGGTGATAGTTATCAGAACTATGAATGCAAATGTAATGACTTGATGGGAAGTGAGAATGGAGTAGTCGGCGACGTTTCCAAACTTGGCTATATCTGTAAAGTGGTCCGCAAAAGCTTGCATATCGTACGTATATGCATACCAGGCCAGGAGAAACCAATATGGTGTCAGGACTCCAAGTAATGAAGCAATAAAATTCCGAAAGTTCAGTGCGAGTATGTTGGTGGACGTAACAACCCACAGTACCGGAAGGAAGAATAGTATCTGCACCCAGAAGACGCTGGCCAGTCCGATGGCAAGATAAGCGTAATAAATATATCCAGGTGAGTTCTTGTCTTGATAACAGTGGAATAGAAATATATAGAAGATTGCAGAGCAAAGGCTTACCAGTGCCGTCCTGATGTCGGAAAAGAGAAATGTTGCTATACAGGTGATAACGAGGAAGGAACACATTATCATACGGCTGTAGATGCGGATTAACGCATTAACACTGTTAAGCTGCCCCATCATTACAGAAGTCATGGCGAGACAAACGAATGCCACAAGGTAATCCGGTTTCAATGTCATTAGTCCTGCTGCCATCCAGATGATTAATGATATGACCCCCGTAGCGAGTGCAGACCAACGGCTTTCGGCAATACGGTTCTGAAAGCGTTTCCTCTTTATAAGTTCCTGATACAATTTAAGTCGAAAATTAAAATTAAAAAGAATGAAAGGACAATATACAGTTCTCGATGTACAAAGTTAAAAGGGATATTAAAGTGAAAAGCGTTGTTATTTAACAACAAAACTTTTCACTTAATTCTTGGTTACAAATCCTGACCGATATCTCTTCTGAAATACCTATCCTTGAAGTTAATCTTCTGGGCCTCTTGGAATGATTTCTGTAAAGCCTCATCCTTATCCTTGCCGTATGAAGAAACTGCTATGACGCGGCCACCGGCCGTGACAACTTTGCCATCTTTCATGGCTGTACCTGCGTGGAAGACAACAGAGCCTTCAACATTGTCGATGCCAGAGATAGGATAACCCTTAACATATTTTTGGGGATATCCGCCGCTGACAAGCATTACGCAGACGGCTGAGCGGTCGTCGAACTCTATCTGCCGCTTGTCCAGGTCGCCATGGGCAACACCCTCAAAGAGATCCACGATATCGCTCTTGAGGCGTAACATTACTGTTTCAGTCTCCGGGTCGCCCATTCGACAGTTGTATTCTATTACCATAGGATTGTTGTCGACATTGATGAGTCCGAAGAAGATAAAGCCTTTGTAGTCGATGCCCTCTTCCTTAAGTCCTTCTACTGTAGGTCGAATGATACGTTTCTCCACCTTATCCATCCATTCTTTCGTTGCGAAAGGGACAGGTGACACAGAACCCATACCTCCGGTGTTGAGACCAGTGTCGTGTTCGCCTATGCGTTTATAGTCCTTCGCCTCTGGAAGAATCTTGTAATGTATACCGTCTGTGAGCACGAACACTGAACATTCTATACCACTGAGGAACTGCTCAATGACAACCTTTGCAGAAGCGTTACCGAACATTCCGCCGAGCATATCCTTAAATTCCTTCTTGGCCTCTTCCAATGTCGGGACGATGAGCACTCCTTTTCCGGCTGCCAGTCCATCAGCCTTCAGAACGTATGGAGGTTGCAAGGATTCCAGAAATTTCAGTCCTTCTTCTACCGTTGTGCCGTCAAAGGTCTCGTAAGATGCTGTTGGGATGTTATGACGCTTCATGAAACTTTTTGCAAAATCCTTAGAGCCCTCAAGTTCTGCGCCGGCTTTTGAAGGGCCGATGACCGGGATGTCCTTTGTCCGTGGATCGCTGTTGAAGTCGTCGGCGATGCCACCAACGAGTGGAACTTCCGGACCTACGACGAGCATGTGGACATCGTTTTTGGCGGCGAAGTCTTTTAGGCTCTCAAAGTCATTTACATCAATTGGTACATTTTCTCCGACATTATTTGTGCCAGCGTTTCCCGGCGCGATGTAGAGTTTTGAGCACTTTGGACTTTGGGCTATCTTCCAGGCTAGGGCGTGCTCGCGTCCTCCTGAGCCTAATAATAATATTTTCATATTGATCGCCCCCGTCCCTACTTAAAGGGATTATTCTGAATGGCCTGCGGGGGATACAGGGAATGTTATTTGTCGTTAGTGATTACAATGCTCATGCAGTCTACTTGAGGACTTGTCGATGCCTTAACTTTCCTTACTTGTCTTCCTTGAAGGTATGACATGGCTTGAGATAATCTTCGAAGTATTGTGTTATTCTCTCATGCAGATGAACTGACTGATGACCTCTCATGTTATGTGGTTCGCCAGGATAGACAAAGAAGTCTGGTTGTGTGCCTGCCGCGATACATGCTTTAAGGAAAGAGAGAGCGTGTTGCGGTACCACCGTTCCGTCATTAGTGCCGATGATAATCTGCAGTTTGCCACGGAGATCCTTTGCCTTAGACAGAAGAGAAGTCTGTGCGTATCCCTCTGGATTGGTCTGTGGAGTGTCCATATAGCGCTCGCCGTACATAACCTCGTACCATTTCCAGTCGATGACAGGACCGCCGGCCACGCCTACCTTGAACACGTCCGGGTAATTGGTCATAAGTGAGATGGTCATGAATCCGCCGAAGCTCCATCCGTGTATGCCCAGTCGGCTCATGTCCGCATACGGAAGCGTACGAAGGAAGTCGACACCCTTCATTTGATCTTTCATCTCTTCCTGTCCCAGATGACGGAATGTTACCTGTTCAAAGTCTTTGCCACGGTTCTCACTGCCTCGGTTGTCGAGGATAAAGAGCAGATATCCCTTTTGAGCCATGAAAGTCTCCCATGAACGACTGGCCCAATGCCATCGTGCGTCAACGTTATGTGCATGGGGACCACCATAAACATATATAATAGTAGGGTACTTCTTTGTCGGGTCGAAGTTCACAGGTTTTACCATTCTGTAATAGAGATCGGTAACTCCGTCGGCAGCCTTGATAGTTCCTGTTGAGAACTCTGGCTGGGTATAGCTCTTCCATGGATCTGCAGCTGTAAGGTAAGGTGTCCGATGACCGTTTTCTGTGTCGATTATCGCAATTTTTCTAGGTACTGTCGGCTCAGAATAGTTGTCGAGAATATATCGTCCTGAAGCACTCAAGGAACCGTTATGCCAGCCTTTGCCGCTATTGTCCATCAGTGCGCGCTTGCCGGTGTTAACATCAACAATCCATATATCCTTTTGCAGGGGGTTAAGTTCGTTGCTCTCATAGATGATGGAATGATGTCTTGTGTCGTATCCTAGTACATTCATTACCACCCATTTGCCGGAAGTAATCTGTCTGATTTGCCTGCCGTCTTTGTTGAAAAGATAAAGATGGTTGTATCCGTCCTTCTGACTTTGCATTATAAATTCATCAGAGTCCCACGGAACAAAGCTGATTGGGTGGAGTGGCTCCACATATTTTTTATCAGTCTCTCGATAGAGCTCTGAAATTTTGTCGCCTGTGATGGAGTTGTAGCTTACAAGTCTGCAGTCGTTCTGGTCACGGTTGAGTTCGAACATATATATAGTCTTCTCATCTGGCCCCCATGCGATGTTCGTGAAATACCGATCTGTAGGGTCTCCTGCCTTCAGGTAGACGGTCTTACCTGTTCTCAGATCATAGACTCCTACTGTTACCTTGTGGCTTGTCTCTCCTGCCATAGGATATTTGTCAGGTGCAGCCTTTGCTATTCTGCTTTCTCCTTTATTTGGCGTCCAGTCTACTTCCGGAATATCAACGAGCGGATAGTCCGTAACCATTGATTGATCCATTCTATAGAATGCCAGTCTGTTGCCTTTCGGACTCCAGAACAGTCCTCCGTCGATGCCAAACTCATTTCGGTGTACGCTTTGTCCATATACAATATCGCGTGAACCGTCGGTGGTAAGTTTAGTCAGCTTCCTGCTTGCATCAAGCACATAAAGCTGGTCTCCTGCTACAAAGGCTGTTGCACGCGAGACGCTGTTCCATAATGATGTCTGTTGCGGTTCGCCGTAGACGTCAGGATTCTCATCGGCTGTCAGCACTCCAGACCGCCATACTATTTTCTTTTCTTTGAAGTTGTAGAGAAACCGTTCTTTGCTGTTGCTCACGCAAATCAAAGGCTTGTCAGGATAAGGAAATGTAGCATGATACAAACTTCGTATGAGCGTAGAGTCAGCAAGTTTGGCGAAACGGTTAATCTCCTCAAGCGTAACTATACACTTTTCCTTTCCGTTGTTTTTGTCTATTTCAGCAACGTAATCGAGTTCCTGTCTTATTAGGCGGTCACCCCACCATGTTGTGTATCTGTTTTCTGGATAGAACTTGTAGGCATTCTCACCACCAAAGTTCAAATCCTCCAATGTGAATTGCTTCTCTTGCGCTTGCATTGCTGACGGGACTAGGAGCGCCATGACCAGCATGACTCCGACTCCCTTTAATGATAATTTTATTGACATTATTAAAATTGTATGCGTTGATAGTATGATAGCTTATTACAGCTCATCGTCGTCCAGAAAACTACTTCCCTTCCGGTCATTGAAGCGCTTGCCTTTCCCGCCGAAACGGTTGTCCTTATCTCCGAAAGACCTTCCCTTATTGTTGAAGCGTTTGCGTTTACCGAATGTAGGCCGCTCATCGTCATCATTGTTGCGGAACTTGTTCTTGAAGCCGTCTTTGGACCGGCTGAAGTGATGTTCGTCATCATGACGTCCTGGTCCCAATCCACGCATCTTATGGAATGTGAAACTGCGTATGTCGCCATCTTCATTATTTTCCTCATCGTCGAGCCGTTGTTTGAACTCACGGTTCTTCTTGAAACGGTGTTTCTGTGCCATCTCCTGCTTTTCCTCTTCGGTTTTGACAATGCCACCCTCGTGGCGGAAATCCTTCATGTTACCGTCGAAAAGAACATATTTTCTGAACTCGCACTCCAGTGAACCATTATAAAGAGGAATCTTTATAGATGGTTTCAGTCCGATGGCTCGGAAGCACTCCTCGCGGTAGGAGAGCACCCAGGCTTCATTACCTTTGAAGGCATTCTTAAACCGTTCTCCTATCATACGATAGGTACCAAGGAGGTTATCGGTTGAAATACGCTCACCGTAGGGCGGGTTCATCACAATGATGCTTTTTGCACTGGGCTGTTGAAAATCCTTGAAGTCTTGCTGCTCTATCGTTATGTCCTTCGATAGCCCGGCAGCCTTGACGTTCAACCGTGCTGTATTGACAGCCTTCATGTCAGCGTCATAGCCATAGATGTGGTGCGTGAACTCCCGTTCCTGTGAGTCGTCGTTGTAAATCTCATCGAAGAGGTCAGCGTCGAAATCGGGCCATTTCTCGAAGGCAAACTCCTTACGGAACACACCCGGCGAGATGTTGCGAGCAATGAGTGCAGCCTCGATGGGAATTGTTCCTGAGCCGCACATGGGGTCAATGAAATCAGTGTCACCTTTCCATCCGGTCATGAGTATCATGCCTGCTGCCAACACCTCGTTTAGCGGTGCCTCTACCGATTCCTGTCTGTAGCCACGGCGATGCAGACTCTCTCCTGAAGAGTCGAGCGACAGAGTGGCATTATCCTCAGCTATATGTATGTTCAATCGTATGTCGGGATTAGCGACGGAGATGTTAGGACGTTTTCCGGTCTTCTCGCGGAACTGGTCGACTATAGCGTCCTTGACCTTATATGTAACGAAACGTGAGTTACGGAACTCATCGGAGTAGACGACAGAATCTACAGAGAACGTCTTTCCTGGCAGGATATATTTGCTCCAGTCTATCTTTCGGACCTCTTCATACATATCCTCTGCGGAACGAGCTTTGAAACGTGCTATCGGCTTCAGTATCCTTATAGCTGTATGGAGTTGAAAATTAGCACGGTACATCATCTCCTTGTTACCGGTGAAGGATACCATGCGGCGTCCTATCTCTACATTGTTGGCGCCAAGTTCGGTGAGCTCGCGGGCAAGAACCTGCTCAAGACCCATGAAAGTCTTGGCGATAAGAGGGAATTCTGCAGTCTGCTTGTTCCCTTCCGTGTTTGTAGAAAGCTGATTAACCTGCTGTGTGCTTACTTCGTTTGTCTCTGGGGTGTTGGTCTCGTTATTCATTTTTATTTCGTGTTTTCTATTATACTATGAAGAATGATAGTCGGCGCTTATATTCCTCCGCCTTGTTCGAAGAAGATGTCGAGCTTATCCGGCTTGGCTGTACGGTATTTTTTAGTACCTGATTTCATGTCCCGAGTAACCCATACATTGGCACCAACGATACAGTTGTCGCCAATATGTATCCTGCCAAGGATGGTGGAGTTGGCGTAGATGATAACATTGTTTCCGATGATTGGATGACGGGGTATGCCTTTGATGGGTTTACCGTTCTCGTCAAGAGGAAAGCTCTTTGCTCCTAAGGTGACACCCTGATAGAGTTTCACATTGTCGCCTATGATACATGTTGCTCCGATGACTACGCCCGTGCCGTGGTCAATGGTAAAATGCTTGCCTATTGTTGCTGCCGGATGGATGTCAATCCCCGTTTCAGAGTGAGCCAGTTCCGTCATCATACGTGGAATAAGAGGCACCTCCTCACGGTAGAGCTCATGGGCTATGCGATAATTGGTAAGAGCTTTGATAACAGGATAACAGCAGATGACCTCGCCCTCGTTGATTGCTGCTGGGTCACCTTCGAAGGCTGCTTCCACGTCACTGCTGAGCATGCGGCGTATGTTGGGATAACGGTTCAGAACAGTCAGGGCTATAATCTCCGCATTCTTTCTGCATAATTCTTGCTCTTCAAAAGAATGCGAGCAGTGGCAATCCTGGTTGAAAAGCAGGCCTGCCATTATCTGCCTTGTCAACAGTTTGTGAAGTCTCTCCATGTTCACTCCAATATGGTATCTCACGGTGCTCTGTTTTACATTAGAGTTGCCGTAATAGCCTGGAAAGATGACAGAACGTGACAGTTCGATAATCTCCTCCAAGTCACGGCCAGATGGTAGTGGGTCGCCGTCACGGTGCTCATGGAATATGCCTTTCATCGACTGTTCTGTTGAGAGTTCCTCAATGGTGTTTGTCAGCTGCTCTGTTATGTCGGTACTGCTCATGTTCATCAATGCGATTTTTTCTGCTACAAAGTTACTACAATTATTTTCTATCACCAAAAAATCAATCTGTTGCGATGGTTAATGGATGTTAAACAGTTGTGCAAGTATGTAACAGTCTGTCAACTATGCGCTTAGATTATCGAGAAAAAGCAACAGGCGATTGTAGACGTTAACCTCACTCACACCCGAGTCGAAGTCGAGGCTTAGGAAGTTGAGCTCAGGATAGAGCATATGAAGCTTTTTCTCAATACCTTTCGAGATGATATGGTTGGCTATGCAGCCAAAAGGCTGGAGGCTGACCACATTGCGCACACCTTCCTGGTAAAGCTCACTGACTTCGCCGGGTAACAGCCATCCCTCGCCGAACTGCGCAGCCATAGAGACAATATTTTTTGCATCTTTCGCTTCATCGTATATGTTCGTGAATGGACGCCAATAGTCGAAGCCAGAGCAGGCTTTGTTGTATTTCTTCTCCCATCTTGCTATGAGGGCATATAGTGTGTGCATAACAAAATCAGGCACGGAGGAGTCGGAGAGACAGAGCCGTTTCTGCTCTTCTACGTTCACGAATTCCTGAAGGAAGAACGGCGAAATCAATGGTGGCACCACCTCTACCCCCTTTGATATGAGCTTCTCCTCGATGTATTGGTGCGAGTAGTAATTGAATTTGAGAAATATCTCACCTACTATTCCTACCTTGGGACATTCCTTCTTAGCGGCATAGGAGCCGAACTCCTCAGCGGCCTTATGTGCTAAGGCCACCAAACCCTTGGAGTCGTTATCGGCAATATGGTCGCATGCGAGGTGTAGGTATTTGGCTTTCAGCTTCTTGCTGATGCCGGGTACAGTCTCACGGACAATGGTGGCGTAGTACAACTTCGACATGACATCGCTAAACAGCAGAGTGTTTGTGGTAATGGTTGAGAGTTTCAGCCAAGGATATTCGAAGCCGTCCTGCTCATTGTTCTCTCCGTTTGTGGTTACGCCAAGTGCTATCAACGGAACGTTCTTGAAACCGTTGGCAATCATGGCCCGTTTGATAAGTGCTGTGTAGTTCGTGGCCCTGCACTGTCCTCCTGTCTGGGTCATTACGAGCGCCGTGTTGTCAGTGTCATACTTTCCAGACTTTAAGGCTTTGACCATATCGCCTACGATAAGCGTAGCTGGGTAGCAGACCTCATTATTGGCATAAGCGAGGCCTTCTTGTGCGCTGTCGGCATTGCTTGGAGGTAAAATCTCTATATCGTATCCGGCTAGCTTCAGCAGTGGCGGAAGGAGCGGAGAGAGAAACTCTGTGAAGAACGGAGCAAGAATCTTACGATGGCGGTCAGCTTTCGTGAAGGCCTTGGTTTTTTCAAATTCTTTTTCCTTACCTCTACGATTATTGATTTTCAGAGAGTCGACGAGACTGCGAACACGTAATTTCAGACTTCCAACGTTAGATACGTCATCGATTTTTAGCAGAGTATATGGTTTACCATGACGTTGCAGAATGTCTTTCACCTCATCCTGGATAAAAGCGTCAGGACCACATCCGAAACTTGTCATTTCCACGAAATGCACATCATTGGGTTGCTCGGCCGCCCACTGTCCAGCCTTGATGATACGGTTAGCATAAGCCCACTGTTCCACGAGGTATGTGTCGCCACGACCTGTATCGTATTCGTCGCGGACTATATCGTCAGTGATGACGTTCACGCCGAGTCCGGCAATCATATCCGACAGCTTGTGCTGTATGAGAGGATCACTATGATATGGACGTCCTGCAAGGAGAATTGTCAACTTTCCTTCCTTGCGGGACTTCACCAGTATATGTTCGTTGATGCTCTTTATCTTGTTTTCGAATACGCGCTGGTTGGCAAGTGCACGCATGTAGGCTACCCTGGCTATGCTTTTATTCACTCCGAGGGTCTTCAGATAAGTGCGTATCTGCTTCCATAGAAGTTTGTCGTTGGCAAAGTTTATCACCGGAGAGTCCATCTGTGTCTTAAGGCTCATGGAGCTGCGCACCACGTCGCTGTAAGCTGATACTATTGGACAGTTGAAGGAACCGTCGGTGCGTTTGTCGTCCTTGTGCTCATAAACTACATATGGAAAAAAAATCCGGGTTATGCAGCCTATATTATTTGGTGAAGATGAATCATGGGTCTCCCCTTGTGCCGCCGGATTATAGCCGTTGGCATCTGCTACGTTCACGTTCCTTAAGGCAGTAAGTTTCCTGTCCAGTTCTGCGATATGGGAATGGACGAGTTTTGCTGGAAAACAGATATTGTCGGACATGACAGACCGAAGCTGGCTCTCATAATTGTGATATGTCGAAGGCGATGACAGAATCACATGGAATCCGCAGGAGGTGAATAGGGTGTGCCAGAAAGGATATTCCTCATACATGCCGAGTGCACGCGGAATACCTATGGTAACATTAGAACCACTGTCATGTGAGGTGCTGTTTGTGTCCATATTTGGACTTCCATTGTAGTTGTCATTATCAGTGTCTTCACTCCTGTCAAAGAGCAACTTGTACTTATATGTATAGGCATTTTCGCCCGTTACATGGTTCTTTCCGTAGTTGTTGAAGACACGTTCGCATTTGTTGCCGCTATAGAAACGGTTGCCACCTGCGAACTTGTACTGGCTTACATAGCAGTGGTTCTCACATCCCTTACACTGTAGTTGTCTTGTAGTGTAAACGGCTCCGGCAAGAAGGTCTTCAATATGTTGGACAGTCTTACTGTTGGAGGATGACGAGCCTCCCTTAATGGTGTTAGTATTCCGTGCCTCATTAATGGCATGCAGCGCACATCCATAGGCTCCCATAAGCTCAGGCATGTCGGACCGAGCAACGGAATGACCGGTGAGAAGTTCGAAGGCACGCACTACAGAGTCGTTACGCATTGTGCCGCCTTGCACGACAATATTTTTGCCGAGGTCGTCGTTACCACGAAGCTTCAGTACTTTGTAAAGGCAGTTCTTGACAACGGAGTAGGAGAGCCCTGCACTGATATCAGCGACGGACGCACCTTCCCTCATCACCTGTTTTACCTTCGAGTTCATGAACACAGTACAACGTGTTCCTAGGTCGCAGGGAGCGTCGGCGGTGCAAGCGATATTTGCAAAATCCTGTATTTTATAGTCGAGGTTGTTAGCGAAAGTCTGAAGGAATGTGCCGCAACCGGAGGAACATGCTTCGTTGAGTTCCATACGAACGACAACACCGTTGTCGACGAATATCGCTTTCATGTCCTGTCCACCGATGTCAAGTATGAACGTCACATCAGGCATCAGACTACGTGCCGCCTGGTAGTGTGCCATTGTTTCGATGATGCCTTCATCGAGGTTAAAAGCTTTCTTTATCAACTCCTCACCGTAACCGGTTGAGCAGCTGCCGATGATTTCGAGAGATGTATTATTATCTTCCGCTATCTTCTTTAGTTTCTTCAGTCCTTTCTTCACAGCACCAATGGGGTTTCCAAGGTTCATGGAGTAGTCGGCAAAGACGACTTTCCCATCTTCGCGTGAAGCAATAATCTTTGTCGTCGTGGAGCCTGAGTCGATACCGATGAATATCTTCTCGGTACTGTTCTTACTCATCTCCGCCATTGGCATGGCATACTGAAGCTTCTCTTCTCGCCATTGCTGGTGTTCTTCTTCGCTTTTAAATAGTGGCTTCAGCTCACTGTGCCAGTTCAGGGTCTTGTTCGTGTTTAGTCGTTTACGGAGCTCTGAAAGGAGCAGGGATGCTGATTTCTTGTCGTCAGCTTCCTTATTTTGGATTTGTCCAGCCCTTATTGCGCATCCCATTGCCGGAATGAGATTACTGTGGCCGTTGACGATGAAATCTTTGTCAATGTCAAGCCCAAGGTAATCGGCAAATGCTTTTCTAAGTGCCGGCATAAAGGTCAGGGGACCACCACAGAGCAGTATTGGCGGTTCATAGTCGCAACCATGACTCAACGTTGTTACGGTCTGGACAGCGATGGAATGAAAGATGCTTGCAGCGATGTCAGCCTCGGGAATGTTTCTCGACATGAGGTTCTGGATATCTGTCTTGGCGAAGACCCCACAGCGGGCGGCCATGGGATATACGTGCGTGGCCTTCATGGCAAGGTCGTTCATGGTACCGTTGTCTACGCCCATAAGCACAGCCATCTGGTCAAGGAAGGCACCGGTGCCGCCGGCACAGTTGCCGTTCATACGAAGCTCTGTCTGTTTCCCGTTGAAAAAGACCACCTTGGCGTCTTCTCCACCAATGTCGATGAGGGCTTTTGCCTCTGGATGAATGGTCCGGGCATAGACCGTTGATGCAACAACTTCCTGGACGAACTCCGCTTTGAGCTCGTCGGCGGTGGCCATACCGACACTTCCAGTTACACAGATGCTTACCGGAATGTCGCCAAACTGATTGTATATCTCATTGAAGTACCTGTTTACTAATTCACCCACCTTAGCGTGGTGGCGCTCGTAGCGCGAATAGACAAGTGTGTTGTCCTCATCGAAAACAGCTATCTTTGCGGTTGTCGAACCTACGTCCAGTCCTATTTTAAAGTTTTTTCCCATCATGTTCAGTATTCCTTTCTCACGACTTTGAAATGCAAAATTAATAACAATTTAGCAGAAAATATAATTTTCAGTCGGAAAAGCGATGGGACCTGGTATCATTTTAAACTGATGAAAAAAGAAAAAGGTGGGGCAGCCTCACGGCAATCCCACCTCAATACGAGTAAATTTAAAGGTATGAATTTACTGAATATATATTAATTTCTTTACCTTCGTTTATGACAGTTTTGTTACGATGCCAGCCTTTGTCGTAGAGAGAAAATCCACTATCTTACGTATCTGTGGTCCATCGGGTACCTGCTGTTTTATCTGCAGTGTTGCATCGAAAGCTGACGTCTGTCCACGGAAAAGTAAACGATAGGCATTGGCGATATGCTTCAAGACCTTGTCGTCGGCACCTAAGAGACGGCCGAGAGTTGTATTCACTCCACCGTACTTCAGAGGGTTACCACCGAATATGGCATAAGGCGGAACATCCTTGGAAAAAGTGGTGCCGGCTTGCAGCATAGCACATTCACCTACACGTGTACCGGCGTTTTCAATAACACCTGTAGAGAAGATAACATTACGGTGAATCTCGCAGTTTCCGGCAATCTTTGTGCCGTAGCCGAAGACACAGTAATCTGATATTTTCGTGTCATGGGATATGTGCACACCCTCCATAAGGAAGTTCTTATCACCGATTACAGTCTGTCCGTCAGAGTGTGTGGCACGGTTAATGACAACATTCTCGCGGATTGTGTTGTTGTTTCCGAGGATACATGCGCTGGGCTCTCCGTGGAACTCGAAATCCTGGGGAAGAGCAGCGATGACAGTGCCTTGGTGTATCTTGTTGCCATTGCCCATGCGTGTACCGTTGAGAATGCTCACATAAGGATATATGATGCAGTTGTCACCGATGACTACATCGTCCTCAATGTAAGCGAACGGATATATCTTGCAACCGTCTCCTATCTTAGCGTTGGGGGAGACTGATGCTTTAGGACTTATTTCACTTGCCATAGTATTTCTTCGTTTAATTAGTTTCTACCTCCGCCAAGAGCATAGTAGAGATTTACTACTGACTGCATCTTGGAGAACTGGTCTTGGACTTGGGAAATCTGCGCGTTGAGAAGATTCTGCTCTGCAGTAATGACCTCAAGGTATGTACTTGAGCTCTGCTTGTACAGCATCTGTGTCTGCTCAACGTTCTTCTTAAGCACTTCTATCTGCTGGCGTTCCAACTTGTCGTTGGCATCGGCAGTGTTGTAAGATACCAATGCGTTGCTGACTTCAGAACCGGCAGCGAGCACACTCTGTTGCCATGTGTTCAGGGCCTGCTGATACTGGTCCTTGGAAACACGGAGCTGGGCGCGAAGCTTACCCTGCTGGAAGATTGGCTGTACAAGAGAACCAACAGCATTGAGTAGAAGCTTACCCGGATTGACCATGCCGTTGTTATTGCTCCAACCACCTGTTCCGGTGATGGTCAATTGTGGATAGAACTGAGAACGGGCACTCTCGATACCATAGAAGCAAGATGCCAGCGCCATTTCGTTTGCGTGGACATCGGGTCGGTTGTCGAGGATGCTGGCATCAACGCCGCCTGAAAAACTTGATGGCAGTTTCTGGTCTTCAAGCTTTCCACGTGCTATAGCGTGAGCAGGCTCTCCAAGAAGAAGGCTTAATGAGTTCTCAGCCTCACGGATGGACTGTTTAAGAGTGTTGCTTTGTGTGAGAACGCTGTAATAAGCGGCCTCAGCACTCTGCACACTTGTGGAACGTGCTGAGCCATACTCCATCTGAAGCTTCATCATATCCCATGTGTCTTTAGTCAAATTTTGCATGTCGGAGACAATTTCCATCTGACGGTCAAGGCTCAGAAGGGTATAGTAGAGATTGGCAACGTTACAGATGAGTTGGGTTTTCACGGCCGTCTGGTAGTCCTGACTCTGAAGCAGTGCTGCCTGAGCAGCACGCTTCTGTGCCTTGATGTTTCCCCAGAGGTCAATGTTCCATCGTGCAACGATAGGAAGGGTATAAGACTTTACTGTCTCGGAATGGGTTCCGAAGTGTGTGAGTGTTCCCTCCGGAGTGAATGCAACTGTCGGCAGGAAGGATAGCTTGGCGGAACTGAGCTGTGCTTCAGCCATGTCAACGTTGAGTATGGCATTCTGAAGGTTGGTGTTGTTCTCTAGGGCCTTCGAGATAAGTGTCTGCAGCTGTGGATCTGTAAATACCTCGCGCCATGGCAGATTGCCAAAGTCGTTGTTGCCTTCAAGAATTGCGTTGTCGTTTACCGGGTCACGGACTATGCCCTGAGTCGTAATGCTGTCAGGACGCTCGTATTTCCCGTAGAGCGAATCGCTCCACTTCTTGACACTCCCGCAACTGCTCAGGGCGAGCAGTGCGAGGGCCAATATTGTAATATTTCTACTTTTCATAATTTTAATCCTCCTTTGAAACTATGCCTTTTGCCTCAAGTACTTTCTTTGGAATGTACTGAGCGAGTTCGCGTTCAACGCCTTTGTTCTCCTCATCGTCGAACTTCATAGGACGTATCTTCTCTTGCAGGTGCTGGAAGAAGGCGAACAGAGCCGGAACGACGAAGATCTGACATAATGTACCAATGAGCATACCTCCTACAGCTGCTGCACCTAGAGTCTGGTTGCCGTTACGCCCTACACCGGATGCGAACATCAGAGGCAGCAGACCGATAATCATGGCCAGTGATGTCATTAGGATAGCACGCAGACGGGCTGCCGAACCAAGTATTGCAGCGTAGCGTATAGCCATACCTGTCTGACGACGCTCAAGAGCGTACTGTACGATGAGGATGGCGTTCTTTGACAGCAGACCGATAAGCATGATAAGAGAAATCTGCATGTAGATGTCGTTAGAGTGACCGAAGATGTCAGTGAACAGGAATGCTCCTGCAAGTCCGAACGGCAGTGAGAATATTACTGCCAGCGGCAGCAGATAACTCTCATACTGTGCACTCAGGATCAGGTAGACGAAAACCATACAGAGGACAAAGATAAGTGCCGTGGAGTTGCTTGACTCCTGCTCTGAACGGGTCAGACCGGAGAACTCATAACCATAACCTGTAGGAAGGGTCTTGTCTGCCACCTCTTGTACTGCCTTGATGGCATCACCGGATGAATATCCGTCAGCTGCTGAGGCATTGACCGTGATGGATGTGAAGAGGTTGAAGCGAGCTATATTCGACGGGCCATAGACGCGGCGGAGGGTTACAAACTCTCCTACAGGAGACATGCCGTTGCTCGTTCTTACATATATATTATTTAAACCGTTCTCATTCATACGGCTTTCCACATTACCCTGTATCATCACACGGTAGAGCTTACCATAAGCATTGTAGTTACTTGCATAGAGTCCGCCGTAGTATCCCTGCATTGCACCTAAGATGGCAGCAGGTGATGTTCCTGCCTGCTTAGCTTTAGCTACGTCGACATCCACCATGTACTGAGGGTAGTTCGGGTTGTATGATGTCATGGCGTTGGCAATCTCCGGACGTGCGTTCAACGCCTTCAGATAATCCTGCGCAACCTGGAAGAATTTGTTAAGATCACCGCCCGTTTTGTCCTGAAGTGAGAATGTCAGACCGTTGGTAACAGAGAAGCCAGGAACCATTGGCGGAGCAAATGCAAGAATCTGTGCACCTTTGAGAGTCGAGGTCTGCTTGTATATCATACCCAAGACAGAAGTGGATGTAGTCGGGTCGACGAACAGTCCAGCGATGCCTGCTCCTGTGAACACACTCTTGACGCGATCCCACAGACCATATTCACGCTCTGCGAATGGTTTGAGCTTGATAATGAATGTTGCCTGGTCAGAACCTTGGCCGGCTATGAAGTTGTAACCTACAATTTGCTCGCGGCGCTCGATATACGGGTTGGAGGCAAGCATTGCGTCAACCTTGTCTGCTACCTTCTGCGTCTCCTCCTGAGATGTGCCTGGAGGTGTTGACATTGTTGCGAACAGTGTACCTGTATCCTCATCAGGAACAAGTCCTGTGCGTGTCGTTGACATCAATACCGCAAGGCCGATGATACCAATTATTACTGCCAAGGCTGGAATGACCGGACGATTGATAATCTTCTCTACTCCTTTGCGGTACTTGTTCTGTACCTTTTCATACTGTACGTTGAAGCCATCATGGAAGCGGTCTATGAAACTCTTCTTTTTCCCTCCTTCCTCTCCATTCTTTGGTTTCAGGAATGCTGCACAAAGGGCAGGGGAGAGGGTCAAGGCGTTGACAGCGGAGATGACGATGGACACAGCCATCGTAACACCGAACTCGCGATAGAAGGTTCCTGATGTGCCACCAATGAACGACACAGGTACGAACACTGCCGACATCACAAGTGTAATGGATATGATGGCACCTGAAATCTCGTTCATGGCGTCTATGGCTGCCGTCTGTGCAGATTTATAACCTTGGTCAAGTTTGGCATGGACAGCCTCAACGACCACGATGGCATCATCGACCACGATAGCAATAGCCAGCAACAATGCCGACAACGTCAGCAGGTTTATCGAGAAACCAAATATCCACAGGAAGAGGAATGTACCTATCAATGCCACAGGAACGGCAATCATAGGGATGAGAGTTGAACGGAAATCCTGAAGGAATATGTACACTACGAAGAACACCAGAAGCAAGGTGATGATAAGTGTGCGTACAACCTCATGGATTGATGCGAACAAGAACTCTGTAACATCCTGCTCAATGGTATACTTCATCCCTGGGGGCATACTCTTCTGTGCCTCTGCAAGGGCTGCCTTAACGTCTGTCGCAATCTCTGTAGCATTAGAGCCGGCAATCTGTTGGACCATACCCATTACGGCTTGCTTGCCATTGTTCTTCAGGAATACGTTGTACATCAATTGACCCTGCTCAACTCTTGCCACATCACGCAGATGAAGTGTCTGTCCGTTGAGGTCGCTCTTAATGACGATATTGCCATATTCCTCCGGGGTCTTGAGTCGTCCTTTGTATCGCATGACATATTCGTAGCTCATGTCGGAGTTTTCACCGAATGAGCCAGGGGCAGCCTCGATGTTCTGTTCTGCAAGGGCTGCAGAGATGTCGGACGGTACCAAACCATAGGTTTTCATCTTTGCCGGGTCAAGCCAAATACGCATAGAGTAGTCTGATGTGGAAGGACTCTGCACATCACCCACACCATTGATACGCTTAAGCATCGGCACGATGTTGATGTTGTTATAGTTGGTAAGGAACTTGCCGTCATAACGTCCGTCGTCCGTTGTCAGTGAGTACATGATAACGTTGGACGTCTGACGCTTTGACACCGTAACACCAACACGGGTTACCTCGGCAGGCAGCAGGGCTTGTGCCTGCGATACACGGTTCTGTACGTTGACAGCTGCCATGTCCGGGTCGGCGCCTTGCTTGAAGTATACGGTTATCATTGCCATACCTGAGTTGGTGGCTGTAGAGGTCATGTACGTCATGTTCTCTACACCGTTGATACTTTCCTCAAGTGGCGTAATGACAGAATTCAACACCGTCTGTGCGTCTGCACCTGTGTACGATGTAGACACCATAATAGTTGGTGGTGCTATGTCAGGATACTGTTCAATAGGAAGGCTCACAAGTCCTATCGTACCAAGCAGCACGAAGAATATGGAGATAACCGTTGAAAGTACCGGTCGTTTTATGAATCTTGAAAATGACATATTCTCTGTTAAGTATTAAGTTTTTTGTTTATAAGTCTTTTACGACTAAGGCTCTTCTGTACATAAGTTCCATGAACGCAACATAATAAGCCATAAGAACTTACTTATCCAAGAACCACAGGGCAACTTATTTGTCGTCGTCCTTTCCTGTCATTGCGTCAATGAAGCCTCCTGCTGAACTCTGCTTTCCGCCGAGCTTTTCAGCCTTTTTGATATCCTCGTTGTACTGTGCTTCTGTAACGGCTTTTATCTCAGCACCATCCTGAAGGCTTGACAGTCCTTGAGAGACAATCTTCTCACCCATCTTCAGTCCGCTTGTAACGATATAGTTCTTTCCGTCGTTCTGAGGGTTAACTTGTATCTCAGTATAGTGAACCTTGTTGTTGCCGTCTACCTTGTAAACGAAAATCTTATCCTGTACCTGAGATGTAGCACTCTGTGGTATTACAATGGCATTGTTGTTGCTCTGTGCGACAACGATAGAACCTGAACCGCCACTCTTGAGCAAGTGCTCTGGATTGGCGAAGCGTGCAATGACACTCACAGTACCAGTAGTGGCATCAATGATACCACTGGCTTTGACAACCGTTCCCTCGTGGTTGTAAATAGAGCCGTCAGCAAGCTTCAACTGTACTGGTGGAAAGTTCTTGATGGCGTTCTGTATGTTACCGTCCGTACGTGCAAGCTTCAGGATGTTAGACTCCGTCATTGAGAAGTAAACCTCAACGGTGTTGTTGTCAGAGACAGTTGTTATAGGAGTAGCCGAGGATGGACTGACAAGTGCGCCCACCTTGAAAGGAAGGCTACCCACATAACCGTCGGCTGGACTCTTGACATAGCAGAAGCTCAGGTTCTCTTTGGCAGTGGCCAACGCAGCCTCTGCCTGTTTTACCGCCGCGCGGGCTGCCTCGACCTGCATACGTGATGAGTTGAGAGATGCTTCGGCAGTGTGATAGGAGTTTCTCGATGTCTCGAGTTCATAACTTCCTATTACCTTGTTCTGATAGAGTTGTTTGCTGTTGTTGTAAGTCAGACGTGCAGTATTACACTGTGCCAGAGCTGAGCTGACTCCAGCTTCTGCTGTCTGAACCTGAGCACGGGCTGAGTTTACACCAGCCTCGGCCTGGCGCACAGCTGCCTGGTAAGTCTCATTGTCGATAACGAAAAGCACCTGACCAGCACTGACGTGTTGACCCTCTTGAACATTAAGTCTTGTGATGAATCCCGATACCTTCGGGCGTACTTCGACATCCTGAATACCTTTGATAGTTGCAGGGTAGGTCGTGTTCAGTTGCGCGTTTGATGCGCCGATGGTAATCACAGGATATTCGTTGCTTGTTGGCAATCCCTGCTGCCCACCACCACAACTGGTAAGTACTGCTGCCGTAAAAAAGGCAGCAAATAACATAGAAACGTGTTTCTTCATACCTCTATTTATAAATCAATGAATATTTTACTATATTTTACTAGCCTGTCTCCTTTTTATAAGTGGAGAAGTTTACAGGAATTAATTCCTAACTTTATTATCTTTTTTTGTCCTTATAAGACTTTTTACATTGAAAACTCAAAAAAGCTTTTTGGTTTTACTGTGTGCAAAATTAGTAATTATATTCTTTCTATCTCACAATCACCGCTTATATTTAACAAAAATTATGTGGCTTACTGCTATTTGAGACTTTTGTCTCTGATATTTTTACAGTCATTTTAGTTATTGTACGTTGTCGTCTATTTCAAGAGGTTGATTATCCAGATTTAGCTATAATTGGACTAATTCCTAAAAATAAAAAATGTATCAGCAGACATGAATAATAATGTTTATGAGCTGGAAGATGTGACATGACCACCCTGACAAATTGAAGAAATGTGTTCCTTTGTTCAAGATTAGTGTAAATATATTTCAACCTTGGTCCTTTTGCGATTTAGCTTTGCTACATGTTGATAATCAGGGGATTATATTTTCCGTACACTTGCGCTGTTTTTTCCGTACATTTAGCTCGTAAATGTGGCCCTTTTACCTTGTATTTTCCGTACACTTACAATGCATGTGTACTACACCTACTGAAGTGTCATAATTTTTGATAATTCAATATCCAGTCACGTGATAAGATTAGAAGGAATAGCTCTTTATCCGTTACTTATGTCTTTGTTACGATTATAAATATGCTATGTTTATGAAACTTGACTAAAAAAATATGTTTTACAGCAAAAGATTTGTTGAACTCGGAAAAAGTGTGTAAATTTGCAATGGTCTTTGTTCCGTACATTAGTGCGTGCCACGGTGCAGCCTTCGTTCGGATATAGCCGTGAGCCATATCTATAAAAACTACCTATATGAGACAGCTGAAGATAACCAAATCTATAACGAACCGTGAAAGTGCTTCTCTTGACAAGTACTTGCAGGAGATAGGGCACGAGAAAATGATTACCACTGAAGAGGAGGTGGCATTGGCCCAGCGCATACGTGAAGGCGACCCGATGGCCCTAGACGAGCTGACACGCGCAAACCTACGTTTCGTCGTTTCGGTGGCAAAACAGTACCAGAACCAGGGACTCAGTCTTCCGGACCTTATCAACGAAGGCAATCTGGGACTGATAAAGGCCGCTCGTAAGTTTGATGAGACCCGCGGCTTTAAGTTCATCTCCTATGCCGTATGGTGGATACGTCAGAGTATCCTGCAGGCCATCGCGGAGCAGAGTCGTATCGTCCGCCTGCCCCTCAACCAGGTAGGGTCTGTCAACAGGGTCAGCCGTGCTGCCAACAGGTTTGAGCAGGTCAATGAGCGAAGGCCGAGTGCTGAAGAGCTTTCAAGGGATGTTAATCTTCCGGAAGAGAAGATAAAGGCGGCGATGAAATCACATTCGAGGCATCTGTCGGTTGATGCACCGTTTACAGATGGCGATGCCAACACTCTTCTTGATGTGATACCCAACAAGAATGCTCCCAGTGCCGATAAGGAACTTATCTATGAGAGCCTTCAGGAAGAGATATACCGTGCCTTACAGCTGCTAAGTGGCCGTGAGAGAGAAGTTATAGAAGCATTCTTCGGTATAGGTCAGCCAGAGATGACTCTTGAGGAAATAGGATATAAGTACGGACTTACGCGTGAGCGTGTCCGTCAGATTAAAGAGAAAGCTATACGCCGTCTGCGCCATAACACTAAGAACAAGCTTCTTAAGTCGTTTCTCGGATAGGGTAGCAAAAGAAAATTATAAGAATTAAAACACTATAAAAATAACATATTATATGCGACTCGTCAGATATACAATGACATTCTGCCTGCTTCTCTTAGTCCTTGCAGTATCAGCTAAGGGCAGCACGAAGCAGACTGTTTACATGTTTGGTTTTTCCGCTTCATTCAATGACTCCATCGTATACTTCACTCCTGTTCAGCAAGTGGAAGCATACATAGCCAATGACCGGACACATTTCCTTCTTAATCGTGATCAGTATTCCTATCAGCTGCGTAATTTCTTCGATAATCGCGGACAGTTGAACCGCACATGTGTTACTGTTTTCTCCACTGACAAAGCAAAGGCGGAAAAGAAGTATGCAAAGATGAAGGAGAAGTATACTAATAAGTTGAAGAACCGCTTTGAGGTCACCTATCTTACTGATGATGACTTTAAGTTCACTACTGTTAATCCTGATGAAGGGGTTGAATTTGTTAACCCTCACAAGGCAGAGGTTAACGCAGCCAAGGAAAATGCAAAGATGGCTAAGGATACAAGGATGGGGCATGGCGGTCGTCCAGATATGAAACCGGCAGGTAAACAAGGTGAATAACGGAGATGGCCAGCATAAACCATTTCAGAATAGCGGAACACAATATACGTATTGTGTTTGAAGACTTAGAAATCAACAGTCTTGCGCTGATCGATTCTTTCCAGCCTTTTAAGGTAGATAAGACTGATGAAGACCTGTTGTTTCAGTTGACTATTGATGATAACCTCCAACCTGTGCCAAAAGAACGCCGGCACCGTATTAGAGCGTTTGACAGCGGTAACGGCGATACTATCGTCGACAGACTTGATGATGGCGGATACCAATATATAATAAAGGATATCAACGGAAGAGGTTGTTGTCTGCTCATCACCGATAAGGATTTCTATAACTGCCGTTGCGCTCTTAATGGCAATTTCGTTATGCGCGACTATGGATTGAACAGTGCTCTGATGCTTATCATGGCGTTTGCAGGTTCAAGGAAGCAGACTTTGCTTATACATGCCTCACTTGTCAGATGTGACGGATACGGTTATGCGTTTATAGCCAAGAGTGGCACAGGCAAGAGCACCCAGGTAAGTATGTGGCTGAGATATATTCCTGGTTGTGACCTGATGAACGACGATAATCCAATAGTACGCATCATCGAAGGAAAACCATATATTTTTGGAGGACCATGGAGTGGTAAGACACCTTGCTATAGAAACGTAAAGGCACCTTTAGGGGCTGTCACACGTATCGACAGGGCTAGCGCTAACTCCGTCGAGAAGCTTAGCCCTGTGGAAGCGTTTGCCAGTTTCCTTCCAAGTTGTTCATCCATGAAATGGGATACGGACATCTATAATGCCATTTGCGATACAGTCACTAGGGTCGTGGAGACCACGGGCATCTATACTCTTCACTGCCTTCCTGACAAAGAATCAGCAGAGATATGTCACAAAGCTATTGCATTATCATAATACTGTCAGTCCTAGCTGTCGTCCTACTGGTGATGGCGGTAAGGATGCATCGTTCCACACAACAAACATTATCTAACTTGGACGAAGTAAAATTCAGCAATGCCCAGTTTCTTCCACAAGTTGTCAGATTGATTAACGAGGGCCATACCGTAACCATTAATCTAAAGGGCTTTTCCATGCGTCCTTTTCTTGAGAACGACCGCGACAAAGCTCTCCTGACGAAGCCTGTTCATCCTGTTGTCGGTGATCCGGTGCTGGCGGAGGTGAGCCCAGGGCATTTCATACTGCATCGAATAATAAAGATAGACGGTGATAGTGTTACGCTCCGTGGCGATGGTAATCTTGGCATTGAGCGGTGCCGCATGCAGGATGTCTGTGGTGCCGTTGTCGGCTTCTACCGTAAAGGACACAAGAAACTCGATCGTACCGATGGCATGAAGTGGCGTATATATTCTTTCTTCTGGACGCGACTCTATCCAATCCGCCGGTATCTTCTCGCTGCATATCGTAGGCTATGGATACCAATTTTCGGTCCGCTATAATCATATATAATGCACGTAAATAATCAACTAAGAATTAATATAAATCTAATTATTCAGATATGAAAGCAAAACCTGGATTCAATATAAGAAATGTCTGCGGACAAGATCTCGTCGTTGCCGAGGGTGAGGAGAACATAGACTTCAGCAATATCATCAGCATGAACGAGACTTCTTCTTATCTGTGGACGAAAGTCCAGAAGATGGACAGTTTCACCGTTGACGATATGGTCAACCTGTTGCTTCAGGAATACGAGGTGGATAGAGCAACAGCCCTTTCCGATTGCTCCCTGTTGGCGGCTCAGTGGAATAAAGCCGGGATTATTGATGGTGATGATATTCCTGACATTGACATCAATGATGATGGCACTTTAAAAAATGATGATGATATCGTTGTACCAGGAAAGCCTCTTGAATCATTTGAAAACAAAGAAACGAAGAAGAAATGTCTAATTGGGCGTCTGTTCCATAAGAACAGATGACTTAATTATCTGTTAGGATTTTTGATGTGATAACAAATATATGATAAAACGACAGCCCCGTCGTCCTTTCGATGGTTCGGAAGACGACGGGGCTGTCGTTTTATGATGTCTATAGTATTACAGATTTTCAAAGAACCATTCCGATATCTGGCGAAGCAGATGATTTCGTGTGTTGCCGCCGAAAATGCTGTGGTTGCGGTTTGTGTAGTAGTTTTCCTTAAAGTCCTTGTCAGCCTGGACAAGGGCTTCGGCATATTCAAATGTGTTTTGCGGATGAACATTATCATCGGCCATACCATGGCAGATTAAAAGCTTTCCATGCAGAGTCTTTGCCCTTGATATTGGGTTTAAGGCATAGCCGTAAGGGTTCTCCTCCGGCGTTCTCATATACCGCTCAGTGTAGATGGTGTCATAATACTTCCAGTTCGTTGGAGGTGCCACGGCTACTCCGGCCTTGAAGACTGGACGACCCTCACTCATGCTCATCAACGTGTTGAAGCCACCGAAACTCCATCCCCAGATGCCTATACGTGTTGAGTCTACATAGTTCTGCTTTGCCAACCAGACTGCTGTTTCAACCTGGTCTCTTGATTCCAAATCACCAATCTTTAGATAAGTGCATTTCTCGAAGTCAGCACCACGTCCACCGGTACCACGCCCGTCAACACAGACGACGATGTATCCGTGCTGTGCGAAATAATAATCGTACATTCCACCATTACCCATGGAACCTGCTCCCCAGTTGTTTATCACCTGCTGGTTGCCAGGACCACTGTATTGGAACATCACTACCGGATACTTCCTGTTTGCATCGAAGTCTGCAGGCTTCACCATCCAACCGTTCAGCTGCACGCCTTCTGAGGTCTTAAACTTGAAGAACTCACGTGGACGGAGATTATATTTCTTAAGTTTCCCAACAAGTTCATTATTATTGAGCACCTCGCGGACAACCTTTCCATTAGTGTCAATGATGGAATAGACATAAGGATGGTTTATATCGCTGTAGACATTGAGGAAATACTGATGGTCACCGGAGAAACTTGCAGAGTTCCATCCTGTGGCTTTCGTAAGATTTTTTGTTCCGTTAAGTCCTATGATACTTATCATACGGTCCGTAGGAGTGGCTCCTACGGTTTGCACATAAGCTTTTCCGGTTTTCTCATCATAACCGTAGACAGACGTTATCTCACGTGAGGAAGGCAACTTCTTTATCAACTTACCGTCGTTTCCATATAGATATAATCCCATGACACCATCACGGTCGGAAGGCAGCAGTATCTGTTTCTTGCCAATGACGATACCCTCCATAGCCTCTTCCTTAACATATTTCGGATTGGTTTCCTCAATGAGCAAGGTGCACTGGCCGGTTTTAGGATTTGCAGAATAAATCTTCAGGGCATCCTGGTGACGGTTCATGGTGAAAAGGATAATCCTGTCTGCGTCTTCTGTTTGTCTTATTCGGGGAATATATCCGTCGGCATCAAGCGGAAGATTATATTTTATTGTCTTACCGTTAGTGAGATCATAACGCCATGCCGAGACTTTGGAATTCTCCTGACCGGCCTTAGGATACTTGTAACTGTATAGTCCGGGATAATCGGAGTACTCTTTTCTCTCAGGGTCCTCACCCTTGAAGATTTGCAGAGAGTAGGTCTTGACTTTGCTCTCGTCATACCTTATCCAACTCAGCGACTTGGAGTCTGCACCCCAGGCGAGTGCATTGTTGAACGAGAATTCCTCCTCGTTGACCCAGTCGGGAAGTCCGTTTATAACCTTGTTAACCTCTCCGTCCGTGGTAATCTGATGTTCGCCCTTCGCATCAACAATGTAGATATTGTTCTTTCTCACGAAGGCTATCTTCTTTCCATCCGGTGAGAAGGTTGGTATTTGCTCGGCACCGTTTTCGGAGAGCTTCCTTAGCGACTTGTCCTTTACATTATATATATAGTAGTCCGCCGTGAAGGAACGCCGGTAGATGGCTTTGTAATTAGTCTCTAAAAGAAGGTATTTGCCGTCGCTTGTCATCTCGTAATCGTCGAAAGCATCAATACTTTCGCCTTTGGTATTTGCAAGGTCGAAGATAACACGCGTTTGCTTACCCGTTTTGAAAGAGTAAGCCACGACCTGCTTACCGTCTTGGGATATCTGAGCATACTCGGAGGTGCCTTCAATAGGACGCATGCCGGAAATACGTTTTGCGGCGAAATCGCCGTCGGTGAATGCCTTTACGGTTATCGAATCACCTGCATGGAGAAGCGATGCCGTCAAAATAGCTGCACACATAAGTAAGAATCGTTTCATTTTCATTGAGTTTTATTATTGCAAAAGTACGAAAAATTAGTATCTTTGCAAAGAAATGCAACAATTATATAACGATTTCAGTCATTGGATACGCCGGCAGTTTCCCTTCAGGGTACAGAAAATTTCGGTTGATGCTGGTTTTTCATGTCCTAACCGTGACGGGAGGTTGGGAACGGGAGGATGTATCTATTGTAATAATGAGACCTTTAGTCCGGCATACTGTAACCGGAGGAAAAGTGTTACAGAGCAGCTTGAAGATGGAAAGATGTTCTTTGCAAGAAAATATCCAGATATGAAATATCTTGCTTATTTTCAAGCATTTACCAATACTTATGCTTCTTTTGACAAGCTTAAGGCCCTCTACGAAGAGGCACTAGGCGTGGAGAATGTCGTCGGAATAGTAATAGGAACACGTCCAGACTGTGTCAGTACTGATTTGCTCGATTATCTGCAAGAACTCAGTAGCCGGACCTTTGTGCTCGTAGAATATGGAATTGAGACAACAAATGACGAAACCCTCATGTTCATAAACCGTGGGCATGACTTTGAATGTAGCCGTAAAGCTGTTGAGGAAACGAAAAAAAGGGGAATTCTTACCGGCGGACATGTCATCCTGGGATTGCCGGGTGAGGATGAACAAGAAAGCTTCCGTCAGGCCGGTATTATATCATCTCTCCCTTTGGATATACTGAAAGTTCATCAGCTGCAGGTAATCCGTGGCACACGGTTGGCATGCTCATACGAAGAAAAGCCTTTTCATCTATACTCTGTTGATGAATATATTCATCTTATAGCTGGTTACATTCAACGTTTGCGTGCAACTATAGTATTAGAACGGTTTGTGAGTCAGAGTCCTAAGAACCTGCTTCTAGCACCAAAATGGGGACTGAAGAATTATGAGTTTACTAATCTTCTCAACAATTATCTATTAAGAAATAATATTACTCAAGGTGAACTCTACAATTCCTGAAGCCATGTTATTGTTTGTAGACTGTCGTAAGGAAAACCAAATGTTTTTCCTCTTTAGTTATAATAAATGAAAAAAATGATGGAGTGGGGGACAGATGTGTCGTTTGTACCTTTACTTACCAATAATGGTTTGGAGATTGTCTGTATGGAGCAACTGCTCGATACTGATCTTTGGGTGCTTCTTCATATAACTTGACACCTTATCTATATTGTCTCCAGTGAAGAAGTTCTGTCCCATGGCCTGATTTGCTACCCATTGGATGCGAGCAGCCTGAAGGTCTCGCTCCAGTTGGCTTCTGAGTTCAAAGCTTCTTAGTGGATATTCGCTCATGAGGTAAAAGAATATACAGTCTGGAACAATGTATTCGCGTGTCATTGTGCGGCGCTGTTCCAAAGAATAATATGACTTGTAGCCGGGATAGTTCTCACCAAGGTACTTATCCAACGATATACCTAGGGTCTGATTACCGACGACAACGCTCTGGTCCAAAGCCGTAAGCTGGGTGTAGATACGCGGAATTTTTAGGTCCGGCAACATTTTCTTCAACTTTATGAAGGCTGTGTTGAGCTGAATGTTGATAGAATCCATATTCGCATACTGTGTCTCAGCAGCTGTCATTAGGGTCTGAAGACGTGGATCCTGATAGAAACCTAGAAACTTATTGTTTATCTCTGGGTCTGTCGCATCGCCAAGCTGAAGCACATCCTCGATTAGTGCACGTGTCTCCATTGGGTATTCCGTGTTCATCTCCTGAAGAGCTGAATAGTCAGCGGTGGTGAGATAACGATATTCCAAACGGTCATAACGCTCCACTGAGACCAGAGGAGCGTCCTCGCTATCGTATGCCTTGAACTTCATCTGACAGCCGACGCATAAAAGCAACGCTAAGAATAGTATGGAATATAGTTTTTTCACAATGAGTTTTGCATGTAATACAGAATCGATGCAAAAGTACTAAATTATATTTTAAAAGCAAAACTATTTGCTAAAAAAGTTAAATTTAAACTTATAAAAAATCCTTTTAACTTTAAAATAGTGAAAAATCAGCTACCTTTGTACATAGATAGGGCATCAAATGTCTGAATTTTCATTAATGTAGAAAATACGATAACAAATAAACTAAGAATGAACAAACGAAAACTAACAACGATTCTACTGTCAACAGTTGCTGCCTTAGGCTTCGCTGCCGAGAAGCAGTTCACTGTTGTAGTAAAAAATCCATCTGCTGAAGCAAAGGAAGACGCGCCGGTGGTCGTCAGACTGACGAAGGATAATGCGTGGCAGAGTGCCATCGTAACGCTTGATGGTAAAGAGGTTCCATCACAACTTGATGACCTCGACCAGGACGGGTGGATGGATGAGCTTGCATTTACCACAAACATCGGTAAGAAGGAAACACAGCGGTTCTCCGTAACGCTGAAGGACGAGGAGTCGTCGACGGTCTACCCTAACAGAACCTTCGCTGAGATAGTGCTCCGAAATCCTAAGGTTAAGGATAAGAACAAGCATAACTACTACGTTCAGGAGCTGAGTCTCAACAAAGAATGCTACGACCCTTACCATCTACCGCATCATCATGGTGTAGCTTTTGAGAATGAGTTGATAGCAATGAGAATATATTTCGATGAAAGACAGACAATAGACCTCTACGGAAAGTACAACAAAGGACTGGAACTGAAAGAAACACAGTTCTATACGACAAAGGAGCAAAAGGCTAAAGGCTATGGCGATGATATCCTATGGGTCGGTAATACGTTTGGTTTCGGAGCTCTTCGCAGCTTCAGCAACGGTAAGCCGGCAATGCTTTCAGATGTCAATAATCGTGACCAGCGCATCATTTCGTTTGGTCCGGCACGTACTATTGTCGAGGTGGTGGATCGCGGTTGGAAGCCACAAGGCAGTAATAAACGTGTAAATCTCACTATTAGGTATACGCTTTGGGCTGGGCACCGTGACATGGAGGTCGATGTCCACATTTCTCATCCAGCGAAGGGCGTGGGCTTCTCTACGGGTCTCATTAACATGAAAAACTCGCAGGAGTACACCGACCATAAGGGACTCCGTGGTATGTGGGGCTCAGACTGGCCTACAGGCAAGGCTGACTCTGTGAACTGGAAGATAGAGACCATCGGAATGGGAATTTATATCCCAGACAGCATACGTTTAAAGGAACTGCCTGCTGATAAGGATAACTATGGATTCCAAATAGGAACAGAAGGTCAGGACATGCATTATATGCTTACCTACAGTTCTGATGATGAGTCCTACGGGTATCACAATGCCAAGGACTGGTTCAATTTCCTCAAGGAATGGCGTAGGGAACTCGACCGGCCAGTGACAGTGACCATCGCGGAATAAGAGCCCTTTAACGAAAGATAAGTTTATTTTTGCATAGCAGGAATAGGGCCGAAATAATTTGAAGAAACAAAAGGTACGATATGATATTCTATTTTTCTGGCACAGGAAATACAAAATGGGCTGTACGGGAGCTGGAAAAAGCCACTGGAGAGGAGAGCGTCTATATCCCTGACGTCCTTTCATCCGACTGTCGCTTTGAGCTTCAAGCCGACGAGATGATAGGCTTTGCATTCCCGATACACGGATGGCGTCCGCCATTGCTCGTCCTTAAATTCATTGAAAAACTGAAGATGGATTTCAGTGGACATTACTGTTATGCTCTCGTCACTGCCGGCGACAGTATTGGTCTCGCTATGGACTACTTCTCACGGAGTCTCTTCAGCAAAGGCATGCATCTCGATGCGTGTTTCTCGCTCATAATGCCGGAGAGCTATGTGGGACTCCCATTTATGGATGTGGATACTGTGCAGCGTGAGAAACAGAAGAAACAGAAGGCCTCCAGCGACCTACAACGTTTTATTGATGTCCTTCTCAAGAAACAGAAAGGCTTTAGTGAACTTATCCTTGGTCCTCTGCCGTGGTTCTTCTCTGGCCCTGTAGGCGGTTTTTTCGTCAGACACCTCATCACCGATAAGCCTTTCCGCGTTGACATGGAGAAGTGCATAAGTTGTGGAAAGTGCGAGAAGGTATGTCCTGTTGACGATATACACCTTTCGCATGTCAACGATGGAGGTCCGTTGGTACCCGTTTGGCAGCATAATGGCAATTGTCTTACCTGTTTCTCCTGCTACCATCATTGTCCTGTGAAAGCTATCGAGTATGGGCACAGAACGAAGCATAAGGGGCAATACTTCTTTAACAGGAATACTAATATGAAAGGCTGACGACATTGAACTCATTTGATAGGAATGCTAAGAAGAATGACTGACGGTTTTGAAGTTCATTAACCATTGGTCAGGCAGGTAAAGGTTAATTAATATAAATGATATGAAGAAGATTTTATTGTCTCTCTGCTTTGCGATTGTTTCGCTCGGTGTGTTTGCTGTAAAAGCGATCACTGCGCCTATAACAATAATACAAAGCGACGGAACACCGATCACCGTTCTCCTTCATGGTGATGAAGATTTTAGTTGGTATACAGATGTTAAGGGCAACATTCTGGAGCGACATGGTAATGACTTCACTAAGATTGACATGAGCAAGGAAGAATTCTTTGCCAAGGCTCAGCGCGCACACAGCAAGAATATAGTTAGGAGGATACCCATCGGCACCAGAACACCGGCTTACTTCCCGCATGTAGGCTCACCAAAGGCCCTTGTTATCCTTGTACAGTTTCCTGACACCTCTGCAACTGACTCCACATCTCATTTCTCGGCTGCGGATCCTAAGAAGACATTCAACGACTATCTTAACGCCAGGGGAAAGCTGACTGACTATGGCTTGAGGGAAGGCCGTAACTTTGGCAGTGTCTACCAGTATTTCAATGACATGAGTGGTGGAATGTTCAAACCGCAGTTTGATGTTGTTGGACCTTATACCATGATCAGGCCGGAGTCCTATTATGGTCAGAACAGTAGCTCGCATCGTGACATAAATATCCGAGAGCTTGTTATCGACGCATGTACGGCTGCGGATGCAGATGTAGATTTCAGCAAGTATGATAATAATGGTGATGGTACTGCAGACCTCGTCTACATCATCTATGCCGGTTACTCCGAGAGCAACGGCGCTCCTGAAGACGCTATCTGGCCTCAGGCTTTTTCTGTTAATGTCGGCAACTTCGACGGAGTGAAGATTGGCTTTTCCGGCGTCAATAATGAGTTGAATTTCTATCCAGGTTGCGTTTTATCCCCTCCGTATAAGCGTATCAATGGTATAGGCCTTTTCTGTCATGAGTTCTCACATACACTTGGCCTGCCGGACCTTTATTCGGGGTTGGCAGTTGACAACCAAGAAATGGAATATTGGGATTTGATGGACGGTGGTGAGTATACAGACAACGGATACACTCCTACACCATACACGCCTTGGGAGAAGGAAGTGATGGGCTGGACAACCATCAAACCACTTGCCGACGACTCTGTAAAGGTAACACTTGCTCCAGACAGTGCTCTAAAGATTAATAGTACAACATCACAATACGTTATCCTGCATAATATTCAGAACAAAGGATGGGCCAGAAAATTGCTCGGCCACGGCATGCTCGTCTACAGAATTGATTACGGCACCCGTACGTCTGTCAACATGGGCGATATGCCTAACAAAACATCCGGAAAACCAGGAGTAACGATAATCCCGGCCGACTCACTTCTTATAAGTTCGTATAATGTTGATAGAAATATGTATACCAACCAACAATACTTTGAAAGTCAGGCGGGAGACCCATTCCCGGGCTCACAGAATGTAGACAGTCTGCTTCAGTTCACCCTTAACGATGGCGTCGTCATCAACAAGCCTTTATTCAAGATTACTGAGGAAGCATCAGGCGATATCTCTTTCTATTATCTTAAGAGGCCTTCAACTGGCACTTCGACTGGCGTTAACGCCATAAATGTTGTTCCGGATTATGCCGATAGCCGTATATTCACTATCGATGGACGCTTCGTTGGTACTGATATGAGCGTTCTGCCGAAAGGTGTTTACATTATAAATCATAAAAAAATTGTTGTCGGTATCTGACCGGCAACAATTCTATGGTAATAAGTCCTTCATCGACTTTGACATGATGTCCGGCAAATGTTTTAATCATTTGACGGACATTTTGTTTTTAGTACGATGCTGTACAAGGGATGCCAAGTGCTATCACACGGTCGCGAATACTGTCAAGTTCCTCATGTGTGGCTTTCTGAAGGTCGTGATCAGGGGTCTCACGGTCTATAGTGTAGACCATAACCTCTTCAGGAGCAATCTCTTTGACGGCGTCAAGCCATGGTTTGACATATCTCTCGTCGGTATTTGAGACATTTATGGTTGTGTCCAGACCTTCAGCTGTCCTATAGCTGAAGGTGCCATGCATGAACATAGTCTGAATGATGGCATGGCCTTTGAATGACAGGATGCCCTCTATAATTTTCCTGACATCATAAGTAGGGTAGGTGGGTCGGTCCACATTATTTATATATAGAGGGTCAACGGTGTCGAGCTTCAATATGTTGTTGTCGACCTTCATCAACGCGTCGTGGACCTTTGGTCGGTCGATGAATGTGGAGTTGCTCAGAACAGAGACCTTTGCCTTCGGACAGTACCTGTCGCGCAGAGTGATGGTGTCGTCGATGATACCAGCAAAATCTGGATGTCCTGTCGGTTCACCGTTACCGGCAAAAGTGAGGACGTCAGGGTGTACGCCTTCGGCATGCATCTCCTTGAGTTTCTCTTCCAGTCCTTTTGCCACTTCCTCACGTGTGGGACGACGCTTCTTTGGGCGGAAATCCTCATTGAATCCACATTCACAATAGATGCAGTTGAAGGTGCATATCTTTCCGTCGGAAGGCATGAGGTTTATTCCTAAGGATATGCCCAGACGACGGCTGTGGATAGGACCGAATATTGGCGATGGATAAATTACCGTGCTCATTGTTTTTCCTTTCCATGACTCCCGCAAATGGGAGAATATTTTAAAAATAAATTATGTTTTTGCAAAGGTACTAAAAGAAATCAGACCTAAGTTATCATGAAGCTTGATTTTTGTTTAAACTGTAAATAAACGATAATTTATTTTGTCTTTCTTTTGAAATAAAGTACCTTTGCACCAAATTTGGCTAATTATACCTGAATAAATGGAGAAAAAAAGAAATAAGTCGAGTGAGCGCCGGCACGGACTGCAGGTCGCTACCCTTTGTATCAGTACTGCTATGGTGCTGATTTTACTTGGGATGGTAGTGCTTACGGTTTTTACAGGCATGAACCTGTCGTCATACGTTAAGGAAAATCTCACTGTTACCATGGTTCTTAGCCCCGATATGTCGGATCAGGAAGCGCAAAGGCTTAGTCAGCTGGTAGCCCAACAACCTTATATCGAGAAGACCAACTTCGTAAGCAAGGAGCAGGCACTTAAGGAAGGCACCAAGGAGCTTGGCGCTGATCCGTCGGAGTTTGCCGGTGAGAACCCGTTCACTGCTGAGATAGAGCTTCAGCTGAAGGCTAATTATGCCAATAATGATTCCATAAAGAATATTTCTGCGCAGTTGAAAACATACAACGGCGTTACTGATATCGACTATAAACAGGATTTAATAGACACTGTCAACAACACCCTGGGTAAGATTGGACTTGTACTAATCATCCTTGCGGCACTGTTGACCATCGTCTCGTTCTCACTTATCAACAATTCTGTAAGACTGAGCGTCTATGCGCGCCGCTTCTCTATCCACACTATGAAACTGGTGGGCGCCTCATGGGGCTTCATCCGCCGTCCGTTCCTAAGAAGCTCTATCCTTTTGGGATTGCTCTCAGCATTTATCGCGCTTGTGGTGCTTGGCGTCGGGATGTATGCCCTTTGGAAGTATGAGCCGGATATCACCACAGTGCTCAACTGGGAGGTGATGCTTGTCACGGCATGTATAGTTGTCGTGTTCGGTGTAGCGATAACGATGCTTTGCACTCTTCTGAGTGTTAACAAGTTCTTGAAGATGAAAGCTGGCGACTTGTATAAGATTTAATGTCTTACCGTTACAGATTTGAATGAACGATTTTTTACCCGAAAAATAAAATATAATTCCACAATAAAGACTTATGGATAAAAAGAATCTTGAAAAGAAGGAGACGGCCGTCGAGTCCGTTGATAAAAAGAAACTCGCATTCGGCAAGTTGAACTTCATTCTTATCGCAATTGGAGTGGTTGTAGTCCTTATTGGCTTTTTCCTTATGGCCGGGGGGCAGTCAACTCCTGAGAAGTTTGACGCCTCAATCTTCAGTACCGTCCACATTAAGGTAGCTCCGGTGGTAACACTCATCGGCTTCCTTTCTATAATCGTTGCAATAATCATTAAGCCCAAGGATAAGTAAATGACGCTCATTCAGACTATTATTATTGCTATCGTGGAGGGCTTGACAGAGTTCCTCCCTGTCTCGTCAACTGGTCACATGATTATTGTACAGAACCTGTTGGGCGTTCCTCAGGGTGATCCTTTTGTTCATGCTTTCACGTTTATCATTCAATTTGGTGCTATACTGTCCGTTGTGGTCCTGTATTGGAAACACTTCTTCCGTCTTGACCATACTCCTGCACCAGTAGGCAGTACGTCATGGCAGAAGTTCAAGCATAAATGGTATTTCTATTGGCTTTTGTTTGTAGGAGTGTTGCCAGCTGTTGTCATTGGACTTTTGGCTAAGAAGAGCGGACTGCTCGACTGGTTGCTTGACAGTGTGGAGGTAGTGGCTGTCAGCCTTGTTGTATGGGGTGTCTTTATGTTGTTTTGCGACCGTATATTCAATAAGGGAAAGGATGAGAACAAGCTTACTGAAAGCCGCGCTTTTAAGATAGGTCTGTTTCAGTGTCTTTCCGTCATTCCAGGAACAAGCCGTTCCATGGCCACCATTGTCGGTGGTATGCAACAGAAACTTACACGAAAGAATGCCGCTGAGTTTTCTTTCTTCCTCGCCGTTCCTACTATGGCCGGTGCAACATTGCTCGATCTCATCGACATGTTCAAGGAAGATACCACATGGGCAACAGAACATAACATCATGCTTCTTATCGTTGGCTGCGTGATAGCCTTCATCGTGGCTATATTCGCAATGAAGTGGTTCGTCGGCTTCCTTACGAAATATGGCTTCAAGCTTTTCGGTTGGTACCGCATCATTGTTGGTGGTATCATCCTCGTGTTGCTTTTCACCGGTCACTCACTTGTAATGGTCGACTAAATGAACTTCAAGGAAGGGGTACTGATACCCATCGACAAGCCGTATGGCGTTACAAGCTTCAAGGCGTTGGCACATATCCGCTATCTCTGTACTCAGGCTAACGGTTCAAAGGTAAAGATGGGCCATGCCGGAACTTTGGACCCTCTTGCCACAGGTGTGCTGATACTTGTTACGGGCCGTATGACAAAGCAGATAGAAACTCTGCAAACTCATACAAAAGAGTATACAGCTACGCTACAGCTTGGTGCCACTACTGACAGCTATGACAGGGAACATGAGGTGAACGCTATTTATCCAACGGAGCAGATAACGGAGGAACGGCTGAGGGAGACACTGACGCAATTTGTTGGCGACATCGACCAGGTACCGCCGACATACAGTGCCGTGAAGGTGAACGGTGAGCGTGCGTTCAACTATCGCCGAAACGGTGAGGACGTAAAGTTGAAACCGAAGCATATACACGTAGACGAGATAGAGCTGACAAGCTTTGACATGGAAAAGATGCAGGCCTCCATACGTGTTGTTTGCGGCAAGGGTACCTATATCAGGGCCTTGGCCCGTGATATAGGGCGTGCCTTGGATAGTGGTGCTTACCTTACAGCACTCAGAAGGACACGTGTCGGCGACATTAGCGTTAAGGACTGCATAAGTTATGACAACTTCCAAGAGTGGCTTGATCAGCAGGACATAGAACATTAAAGGTAAGATCAATAAACCTCAACAGTGAATCATTAATAGAAACATTATATATGAAACTATCACAATTTAATTTTAATATGCCCGAAGATGCGGTTGCTCTCTATCCGCATGTTTCTGAACGGACTATAACACGTAGTGATGGTACTAAGCAGACGTTTACCGTTACACGTCGTGAGGATGCAAGGATGATGGTGCTGCACAGACAGTCTCAGACCATCGATCTGTATAACAAGGATGTCAAGGGTGAACCTAAGGAGGATGACTACATAAAATTCAAGGACCTTGTAAACTACTTCGACGAGGGTGATGTTATGGTGTTCAATGACACTAAGGTCTTCCCGGCACGCCTCTACGGCACCAAGGAGAAGACCGACGCCAAGATAGAAGTGTTCCTGCTCCGTGAACTCAATGAGGAGATGCGGCTCTGGGATGTTCTCGTTGAACCGGCCCGTAAGATACGCATAGGCAACAAGCTTTTCTTCGATGATACGGGGACGATGGTGGCAGAGGTTATCGACAATACCACAAGCCGAGGACGTACTCTCCGTTTCCTTTACGACTGCCCTCATGACGAGTTTAAGCGTGAGCTTTATGCTCTTGGACAGGCCCCACTGCCACATTATATTATTGACCACGCCCACGCGGAGACCGTTCCCGCTCCTACAGCCAACGATCCTAAGGCCGTGAAGACGGTAATGGTGCCTGACCGTCCTTACCGTGAGGAGGACATGGATGATTTCCAAACCGTCTTCGCCAAGAATGAAGGTGCCGTGACAGCCCCGGCAACCGGTCTTCACTTCTCACGTGAGATGATGAAGATGTTGGAGATAAAAGGCATCACCCCGGCCTATATAACACTCCACTGCGGATTGGGAAACTTCAATCAGATAGAGGTTGAGGACCTGACAAAGCATAAAATGGAGTCGGAGAAGATGATTGTCAACAAGGAAGCTTGCGACATTGTTAACAAGGCCAAACTGGAAGGACGCCACATCTGTGTAGTGGGAACCAGCGTTGCTAAGGCCACGGAGACCGCCGTCGGCACCGACAAGTTGCTTAAGGAATATGAGGGATGGACCAATAAATTCATCTTCCCACCTTATGAGTTTGCCTTGGCTGACTCTATGATGTCGAACTTCTATCATCCGGAGTCGACACTTATGATGTCAACTTGTGCGTTCGGTGGTTATGATTTGGTGATGAAAGCCTACGAATTAGCCGTGAAGAACGGATATAAGTTCGGATGCTTCGGTGACGGAATGCTTATCCTCAATGACTAATACGCACACCGTTTATCTGGCTCTCGGCAGTAATCTCGGCAACAGGCACGAGACTATTGCCAGAGCTATAAGAAAGATAGGGGTGCTCATCGGTGATGTGGTTCGGCAGTCCACCCTGATAGAGACTGAGCCTTGGGGCTTTGGAAGTGAAAACAAGTTTGTCAATGGGTGCATATGCGTGACCACAGACCTCTCTCCACGTGAGCTTCTTCAGATGACCCAACTTATAGAAAGGGAGTTGGGAAGAACGGAGAAAAGTAGTGAGGGCGTGTATCATGACCGAACCATCGACATAGACATCCTTTTGTATGACGATCTTACAGTCGATGAGCCCGACCTTAAGATACCACATCCTCTGATGAAGGAGCGCGACTTTGTCATGATACCGCTACGTGAAATACAGAAATAGTTATTACACGATAAAAGTTACACAAGCTAATGAAGTGCAACGTAACTGTATAACACTTACATTATTGTCATGATTTTTGATAGTTTATGTTGTCTTATAGAGCCATTTTTATCTCAATGGTTTAAGTTAGTATTGTTTTCTAAATAAGATAAAATAAAAAAGGGAAGACTTAAAATAGCCTTCCCTTTTTATGTTTCTTTTTCCTGATTACTTACGCAGACCAAGAGCCTTGATGATAGCACGGTAGCGATTGATGTCGCGCTCATAGAGATAATCGAGCAGGCGACGACGCTTTGCTACGAGCTGAGTCAGCGAGCGAGTAGTAACGAAGTCCTTGTGATTAGCCTTTACATGCTCTGTAAGGTGCTTGATACGATAAGTGAACAGTGCAATCTGGCTCTCTGCAGAACCAGTGTCGGCAGCATTCTTCTGTATGCCATACTGGCTGAAGATCTCTGCCTTCTTCTCTTTGTTTAAATACATTTGTTTGATTAATTAATGTTTTGCAATAACATCCTTCCACCGCATGCCCGCCATTAATCACAACGTGTAGCGGTGTCAAATGCTTCGGATTATCCGAATTTTGCGCCTGCAAAGGTACTTATTATTTGTCTAATACACAAATAAAACGTACGGTTTATTTTGTATTGTGCTCATTTTACTGTACCTTTGCACTCGAAAATTTTCAAGAAAGCTATTTTTTTAAGGTATAAAGATGCAAAATATTCGTAATGTAGCAGTAATTGCACACGTCGACCATGGTAAGACAACACTGGTCGACAAGATGATGATGGCCAGCAACTCCTTCCGTGATGGAAAAGACGAGAGCGGCGAAGTTCTGGACTCCAATGACTTGGAGCGTGAACGAGGCATAACGATTCTGTCTAAGAACGTTTCCATTAACTGGAAAGGTAATAAAATCAACATACTTGACACTCCAGGACACTCAGATTTCGGTGGTGAGGTAGAGCGTGTGCTTAACATGGCCGATGGATGCCTCCTTCTGGTTGATGCCTTTGAGGGGCCGATGCCACAGACACGTTTTGTCCTTCAGAAAGCCCTTCAGCTTGGTCTGAAGCCCATCGTTGTGGTTAATAAGGTTGACAAGCCAAACTGTCGTCCGGAGGAAGTTTATGAGATGGTGTTCGACCTGATGTGCGACCTTGACGCAACAGAAGAGCAGCTCGACTTCAAGGTCGTTTACGGTTCCGCAAAACAAGGTTGGATGGGTCCTGACTGGCAGCATCCTACTGACAACATCGATTATCTTCTCGACCTTATACTTGAAGAGATACCAGCACCAAAATATATAGATGGTACTCCGCAGATGCTTATCACATCCCTCGACTACTCGAGCTATACCGGCCGTATTGCTGTGGGACGTGTTCACCGTGGCACTCTTAAAGACGGAATGAATATCACCGTATGTCATCGCGATGGCAGTCAGGAAAAGACAAAGATTAAAGAGCTGCATACCTTCCAGGGCGTTACTCATGTTCGTGTACCGGAAGTGAAGAGTGGCGATATCTGTGCCGTTATAGGTCTTGAGAATTTTGAGATTGGCGATACCATTGCCGACTTCGAGAATCCAGAGGCTCTGCCCCCTATTGCTGTTGACGAGCCTACTATGAGCATGCTCTTTACCATCAACGACTCACCATTTTTTGGCCGCGAGGGTAAGTTCTGCACATCACGTCATATTTCAGACCGACTGAAGAAAGAACTTGAGAAGAACCTTGCTCTGCGCGTGAAGCCTGTAGAGGGTTCTATGGATAAGTGGATAGTAAGCGGACGTGGTGTGCTGCATCTCTCCGTGCTTATCGAGACCATGCGTCGTGAGGGGTATGAGCTTCAGGTGGGGCAGCCTCAGGTTATTATTAAGGAGATTGACGGACAAAAGTGTGAGCCTATCGAGGAGCTGACCATCAATGTACCGGAGGAGTTCTCCAGCAAGATGATCGATATGGTGACACGCCGCAAAGGTGAGATGACAGCCATGGACAATGAGGGCGACCGTGTAAATATTACCTTTGACATACCGTCGCGTGGTATCATAGGACTGCGTACAAACGTGCTTACCGCCTCACAGGGCGAAGCTATCATGGCACATCGTTTCAAGGAGTATCAGCCATGGAAGGGCGAGATTACACGTCGTACCAACGGCTCCATGATTGCCCTTGAGAACGGTACGGCTTATGCCTACGCTCTTGACAAGCTTCAGGACCGCGGTAAGTTCTTCATCGACCCAGGTGAGGAGGTCTATGGTGGTGAGGTCGTCGGTGAGCATGTTCACGACAACGACTTGGTAATCAACGTCACAAAAGCTAAGCAGCTGACCAATGTCCGTGCTTCCGGTTCTGATGAGAAGGCACGCGTGGCACCAAAGGTACAGATGAGCCTCGAGGAGTGCATGGAGTATATCAAGGGCGATGAGTACGTTGAGGTTACACCGAAGAGCATCCGTATGCGTAAGATTATCCTTGACCACCTTGAGCGTAAGCGCGCTAACAAGGAATAATCTCGGTTAATAAAACTTGATAATCATAACAACGGAAGGAAAGGGCAGGCGATAAACGTCCGACTTTTCCTTCCGTTTTTTGTTTTCAGCCTTTAAGATAATCTCTTGCCAGTTGAATAAAGGGTTATTTCACCTTAATGGCGTTACTGCTACAGCTTTGTGATATGGATTTTACATTTTGAAACTTCAGAAAGTTACAGGATACAATGCAGAGACAGTTTATAAATACTGTATGTTATCTGAATGAAAATAAAAAAATTCGTTTTATTTTGTATTGTCTTCAGTTTGCAGTATCTTTGCAATCAAATTAAAATCAATCATCAGCAATGAATTATAATATTGAGAAAGTAACGACTCTCATTGGCGCACGCAGGTTTGGTACTGCCGATGCTAACATCGGATTTCTGCTTACCGACTCCCGTTCGTTGTGTTTCCCAGAGGAAACACTGTTCTTCGCTCTTCGTTCTGAGCGTAACGACGGCCATAAATATATTGACGATTTGTATCGTCGTGGTGTCCGTAACTTTGTAGTGGAGACACTCCCTGAGCACTGGGAGGAAAAATATCCAAACTCAAACTTCCTTAAAGTCGTTGGAACTCTGGAGGCCTTACAGCGTCTTGCAGAACGACATCGTGATGAGTTCGACATCCCTGTCGTGGGTATCACCGGCTCCAATGGCAAGACCATGGTAAAAGAGTGGCTTTATCAGTTGCTCTCACCGTCGTTGGTAGTGGTACGCTCACCGAGAAGCTATAATTCTCAGGTTGGAGTACCATTGAGTGTGTGGTTGCTCAACGAGCAGACTGAGGTCGGGGTCTTTGAGGCAGGCATCTCCCAGCCGGGAGAGATGCAGGCTCTTCGCGACATCATCCAGCCTACCATCGGAGTTCTGACAAATCTCGGTCAGGCCCATCAGGAGAATTTCACGTCGATGGCAGCAAAATGCAAGGAGAAACTGACGCTCTTCCATGATACTGATGCCGTTGTATACTGCATGGATGACGAGCTGGTAACACGCTGTATGTCGGAGTTTGCATATCATGGCGAGCAGATGGCGTGGTCTTTCACGAATCCTAAGGCAGCATTTTATGTTAAGGGTATTAGCAAGAAAGACATAAACACTACTGTTACATATATATATAATGGTAAGACTGAAGGCTCTTATACTCTTCCGTTCATCGATGACGCCAGCGTCTCCAACTCCATAGCTTGTGCTATCGTTGCCCTTCATCTTGGCGTAACGCCTGAGCAGCTCTCTGAGCGTATGGCACGACTGGAGCCTGTGGCAATGCGCCTTGAGGTTAAGGAGGGACAACATGGATGCACACTGATAAACGACTCTTACAACTCGGACATTAATTCCCTTGACATTGCCCTTGACTTTATGGCTCGCCGTCCGGACCATAAAGGAAGAAAGCGCACAGTGATACTCAGCGATATCTTCCAGAGTGGGCTGTCTGACAAGGAGCTGTACCATGAGGTGGCTGATTTGTGTGAGCGCCGCGGTGTGGAGAAATTCATCGGTATAGGAAACCATCTCTTGGCCAATGGTGATGAATTTCAAAACATTGGAGAGAAAATATTCTTCCCAACGATTGATAAGTTCATTAAGAGTCCCGAGTTTCACGACCTTCATGATGAGGTAATCCTTATAAAGGGCGCACGCGACTTCGGTTTCGATCACCTGACCGAACTGCTTGTACAGAAAGTCCATGAGACGGTTCTGGAGGTGAATCTCAGCGCGGTGGTAAAGAACCTCAATTGGTACCGCTCGTTCATGAAGCCAGAGACAAAGCTAGTATGCATGATCAAGGCTGATGCTTATGGTGCTGGAGCCGTGGAGATAGCGAAAACATTGCAGGACCATCGTGTTGATTATCTTGCCGTAGCCGTAGCTGATGAAGGCGTTACCCTTCGTCGTAATGGCATAACGTCAAATATAATGATTATGAACCCGGAGATGTCGGCATTCAAGACAATGTTCGACTATGAGCTGGAGCCTGAGGTTTATTCTTTCCGTCTGCTTGACGCCCTTGTCGCCGCAGCGCAGAAGGAAGGCATTACTGGTTTCCCGGTGCATATAAAACTGGATACCGGCATGCACCGTTTAGGTTTCAACCCGACAGAGGATATGGATAAGCTGATAGACAAGCTGAAACATCAGAACGCCATCATACCACGGTCTGTTTTCAGTCATTTCGTCGGTTCCGACAGCGATGACTTCGATGCTTTCTCCGCAAAGCAATTCAAACTCTTTGACGAGGCAAGCCGTAAGTTGCAAAGTGCTTTCAAGCATAAGATACTGCGTCATATTGACAATTCAGCAGGTATAGAACATTTCCCGGAGCGCCAGCTCGACATGTGCAGACTGGGCTTAGGACTTTATGGCATCAACAGCCGCAACAACCAGATAATAAATAATGTGTCAACTCTTAGGACCACTATTCTGCAGATGCGCAACGTGCCTAAGGGAGATACTGTAGGCTACAGCCGTAAGGGAAAGATTGACCACGACAGTGTTATAGCTGCAATACCTATTGGCTATGCTGATGGTCTGAACCGTCATCTGGGAAACCGCCACTGTTACTGTCTTGTCAACGGAAAGAAAGCGGAGTATGTTGGAAATATTTGTATGGACGTAGCCATGATAGATGTTACCGGTATCGACTGTAAGGAAGGTGATACGGTGGAAATCTTCGGTGATGACCTGCCGGTAACCGTACTCAGCGACGCATTGGATACTATACCGTATGAGGTACTGACAACGATAAGCAACCGCGTCAAGCGCGTATACTTCCAGGACTAAAAGTGCTGATGAATTAGCAGAGTTGAAATAAAGAAACCGGGTGGAGCTTTGTAATTACTAAGCTTCACTCGGTTTCAACTTTTGATTATCATTTTATGTAAACTCGTTATTTATCGTTTAAATATAAAATTTCCCGCATTCATTTTTTCTTTATCTAAATAATTCTTATTATCTTTGCAACCAATAATGCTTTATCAGAAAGCTAACAAACTAATAAAACAAATCGAAAAATAAACCTAATGGAACAAGTCTTTAGTTATGTCATCAGCTTTGGCGCGTCTGTGATGATGCCAATCATATTCACTGTAATAGGATTGTGCATAGGAATGAAATTTGGAAAAGCCCTAAAGTCTGGCCTTTTCGTCGGTGTCGGCTTCGTGGGACTGGGTATTGTTACAGCTCTTCTGACCGATAACTTCCAGACACCGCTAAAATCAATAGAGGATATCTTCAGTCTTAATCTTAGCGTCTTTGATATGGGATGGCCCGCAGCTGCCAGCGTAGCCTACAACACAGCGGTGGGGGCACTCATCATTCCGGTATGCCTTGGCATCAACTTCCTGATGCTTATCACTAAAACAACACGGACGGTGAACATAGACCTATGGAATTACTGGCATTTCGCCTTCATCGGTGCCGTGGTCTACTTCCTTACCGGCCAGAGCCTTGCATGGGGGTATTTTGCAGCCATCATATGCTATATTATAACTCTCGTGATGGCAGACCTTACAGCGAACAAATTCCAATCCTACTATAATCTTCCGGGAATTTCCGTCCCGCAACCGTTCTGCCAGAGTTTTGCGCCTTTTACCTGGGTCATCAACTGGCTTTTGGATAAGATACCGGGATTTAGCAAACTCGACATTGATGCCGAGGGACTTAAGAAGAAATTCGGCGTTCTGGGAGAACCTATAGTCTTGGGTGTTATCGTTGGTGGTCTGATAGCTGCAGTGGCTCATGTCGGCGATTTCTCCGATTTTACAGGATATATGGCTAAGCTGCATGAGACACAACCTAATGCTACCACTACGGACGGTGTGATGAAAATAGCCAAGGACATACTATTCCTCGGTGTTACCATGGGTGCTGTCATGGAGCTTATCCCGCGTATCACAAAACTGTTTATTGACGGCCTGATGCCTATCTCAGATAAGACAAAGGAACTCGTTGACAGAAAGTTCCATGGAAAGAAAGTATTCATCGGCATGAGCCCCGCTTTGGTCATTGGCCATCCTACGTCCCTTGTGTGTACCCTGCTGCTAATCCCGACATATATTGTCGTGGCAGTGTTCCTTCCTGGCAATCAGTTCCTTCCCCTGGCATCACTGGCAGGACTGTTCTATCTGTTTCCCATTATGCTTCCTTACACCAAGGGCAACGTCATAAAGACATTCATCGTAGGACTCGTGGCCCTTGTAGTGGGCTTGTGGTTTATCACCGATATGGCCCCGGACTTCACCAGTGCTGCCAATCAAGTATATGCTGCTACACAGGACAAGGCTGCTCATGTTCCTGACGGGTTCCAGGCAGGCAGCATGGACTTCGCGTCTTCTCTCTTCGGATATTGTATATATGCAGCCATGAAATATATCAAGTGGATAGGCGCGGCCATTCTCGTAGCCATCACCGTCCTGATGATGTACCTCAATCGCCGTGCCATCATCCGGGATGAGCGCAAGGCGGCAGCATCTGCTTAACATTCCAAGGCGGTAGAGGTTGTCTATAGTATCTATAGTTCCTATAGTATCTATAGCTCCTATAGTATCTATAGCTTATAAACGCCTATAGAAGCCTATCACTCCTCCGATAATAAAAATTAAAAAAAACTAAGACAGAAATATGAAGAAATCATTTATGACACTGGCTCTTTGTTGCTTTGCTTATCTGGGCTTCGCCCAGTGTAGCTTCAAAGGCTATGAGGTTAAGGCCGAAAATGCCTACACCAATTACAATGTCCGTTGGGCTACAGGCCCTGAGGACGCAAAACACTATACCACGGACCGCCTTCGCAAGGAGTATCTCATTGAGAAGGTCTTTGCACCTGGAGAGGTCAACTGGACATATACACTTTTCGACCGGTTCCTCATTGGTGGAGCAGAGCCTACGGCGACACCGCTTAAACTTACTTCCATCGCTCCTCTCTATGTTGATGAGAGTAAAGGGACAAGTGGTCGCAATCTGCTCGACAACCGTGAGCTCGGTATAATAAACATCGGTGGAGAAGGTACGGTAACTGTCGACGGCAAGTCATATAGCCTCGGATTTCAGGAGGCACTTTATGTGGGCCGTGGCGCAAAGGACATCGTGGTAGCAAGTAAGAATGCCGCTGAGCCGGCAAAGTTCTATATGAACTCAGCATGTGCACAGGCAACTTATCCGACAAAGAAGGTTACTCTCAAGGAGGCAAAGAATATAAAGGCCGGAAAGATGGAGGAGAGCAATGACCGTGTAATCCATCAGATGATAATCGACGGTGTTGCAGGCGTCCACACCTGTCAGCTGCAGATGGGAATAACGGAACTAAAGCCAGGCTCTGTTTGGAACACTATGCCGGCACATACGCATCTGCGCCGTATGGAAGCCTATATGTACTATAACGTCCCTAAGGGGCAGAAAATACTGCACATCATGGGAGAACCACAGGAGACCCGTCCTGTATGGATGAACAATGAGCAGGCTGTCATCTCACCGCAGTGGTCCGTACATTGCGCGGCAGGAACAAGCAACTATACTTTTATCTGGGGAATGGCCGGTGAGAATCTTGTATACACTGACATGCAGGTCGTCCCGATACCATCACTGGAATAATGAATACGCAAACTAATAAAACAAAACTAATATGTCTTCTATTAAAACAACAAAAATGACTAATTATCGTTGGGTCATATGCTTCATGCTCTTTATGGCCACAACGATAAACTACATGGATCGTCAGGTCCTTTCCTTGACATATCCTGGCGATGGCGGTATCGAGTCGGAGTTCCACTGGACCGATGAGAACTATGGTATCATCACGATGGTGTTCTCCTTCGCTTATGCCATCTGCCAGCTTATTTCCGGTAAGGTCATCGACTGGCTGGGAACAAAGAAAGGCTATTTCACCGCCATCGGCGTATGGTCGCTTGGTGCCTGTCTTCATGCTCTTTGCGGTGTGGCTACCGAAGCTGTTTACGCTGATCAACTGACGGCAGCTTTCGGCACTACTTCCCTTAAGGCCGCAAACGCGTTGGCTGCCTCCGGCGATTTGATGGTTGCCGTGGCCACGACAAGCATGTTCTTCTTCCTTGCCGCACGATGCGTACTCGCGCTTGGTGAGGCGGGTAACTTCCCGGCTGCTATTAAGGTGACGGCTGAATACTTCCCTAAGAAGGACCGTGCTTTCGCTACATCCATTTTCAACAGTGGCGCTTCCATCGGTGCATTGGTAGCACCATTCACCATCCCTATTCTTGCAAAGTGTTTCGGCTGGGAGATGGCGTTTATCATTATCGGTGCTCTTGGCTTTGTATGGATGGGCTTCTGGGTGTTCGTTTACAAGAAACCAAATGAGAACCCACATGTCAATGAGGCTGAGCTGACATATATCAATCAGGATGCCGATTCCGATGAGGACCCGGCAGATGCAAACGATGAAGGCCCGAAGATACCACTTTGGAAAATCTTTACATACCGTCAGACATGGTCCTTCGTCGTTGGAAAGTTCCTCACTGATGGCGTATGGTGGTTCTTCCTCTTCTGGACACCGGCATATCTGAAGGCACAGTTCAACATTAATCCTACCGACACATTGGGTATGGTGCTCATCTTCACGTTGTATCTTATTACAATGTTGAGCATCTTGGGTGGTAAACTGCCTAATTACTTCATCAACAAAGGCATGAATCCTTATGCAGGACGAATGAGAGCTATGCTTATCTTTGCTTTCTTCCCTCTGGCTGGTCTTCTTGCACAACCTCTTGGCGACAAGTTCGGCACACCATGGTTCCCGATAATACTTATTGGTATCCTTGGCGCTGCTCACCAGAGTTGGTCTGCAAATATATATTCCACCGTAAGCGATATGTTCCCAAAGTCCGTTGTGGCCACCGTTACCGGTATCGGCGGTATGGCCGGTGGACTGGGCTCTGCTGCTATCAACGGTATCAGTGGCGCCCTATTCACCTATGCGGATGAGACACAGATGCAGTTGCTCGGCTTCACTGGCAAGCCTGCCGGATACATGATTATCTTCAGCTTCTGTGCAGTGGCTTATCTCATCGGATGGGTCATCATGAAGGCTCTCGTACCAAAGTATAAACCAATCATTGCAAAATAGATATAACCCTTTCCACTGCCCGTGAGGGTCGGGAGAACAAGAATATACAAAATATTTTTCGGCGGTCTTCTTTATAGAGGGCCGCCCTTTTTTATTAACCTTAATCTCAAAATCAAAAGATAATCCAGGTTCTCTGCCATGTCGTGTTGATGATTGCTAATTATTTTGCACCACTAATCTCCGTTGTTTTTTAACAATAATTATTGAGAAACCGTTATTTTGTAACTATTCAGCGAATGCTGGCAGAAAAACAGGATGACAGTTACGAGCGGAGAAGTTAGCGGTGAGGATATTGATGTCACC
>ONDK01000050.1 GCA_900316565.1 uncultured Prevotella sp.
CACCATTGGAGAATTATAGAAACCTATTGCCAGACCGTTGGCAACCTTCCACAAAAGACTAACAAAACTGGGAAAGCCTCCTCTCTTGATCAGTTTTTTGTGGCAATACGTGAATACCGATACGCTTACCATCTACCAAATTCTTAAGCTTCGATAGGTTCTCTATCTTCTTCATGTCGCCGGGATTGTTGGCGTCGAGCTTGTCTATCTCCTGCTGATAGTATTCCGAATTGTTCAGATAGTCGGAATAACTCATTGTGTCCTTCACTATAAGCGACTTCTGTTTGTCGGAGTTTACGCTGCCGCCTTTAGTAGGCGTATGCCTGCCACCAGTTCTATTAGGCGTATGCCTGCCACCAGTTCTAGCAGGAGTATGACCGCCGCCACCATACTTGCCGCCTCCCCGTGCCGGAGCTGCCTTAAAGATTGTCTGGTATCCTGCTATTTCTTTTTGCAGAGAGTTTATTTGCTCTGTTTCCTGTGCGATAGACTGCATTAACTGACTGTGAGTCTTTGCAATATTATCAACGTTCCACTTGCCGTCAGAACCTTTTGAAACCCTTAAGTTCTTCAATCGGTTGACCTGCGCATTTTCAGATGGCGAAAGGTTTCGGTCATATCCGTTCAGGTCTCTCTCGCTAGGAAGATATATGGTCCGGCCTCCCTTTGTCGAAACGGTAGGATTTTTCAAGTCAGGATGTTGTCTTTCCAGTTCCTCCAGGTCGAGCTGGTCTTTTGCGGCCTTGTTTGCGAGTATTTGCATCTTCGCCTGTGCAAGGAGCATCTTTGTGTAAGTTGCGGCGTTGCTCGTAAGTACTTGATACCATTGCGCAACACTGGAATACACGCCCAGTGTGCTGCCATATGTGTTGTTCAACTCCTCGACGACGCTCTTCTCCTTTTCCTTGGAGCCTTTGAAATCTTTTGTCTTTGCGATGGCCATATTGTAAGCCGCAACCTGACTGGTTATGCTGTTCTTGGCCTCCTCGGTAGCATTGGCAAGGCTGTCAACACTGTCTTTAGTACTGTCAAGTTGCTTGACCGCTGTTCCCGATGATGACGAAAGAGCTTCGAATGCCGCAGAAATACCTGCAATAACAATTCCAACTCCAGTGGCAATTAGTATGCCCCGGAAAGCCAGTTTTACGGCCGTAAGAGCATATGCCGCTCTTGTAGCTGCCGCTGACACCCCACCCATGGCGAGCTGTGTGGTGAGCATGCTGGCGGCATGTATCTTGGCAATGGCTGTATTAAGCCCCATGGCTGTTCCAACGCCCCTTAATGCTGTTGCAAGCTGTGATATGCCGCTCACTGCAAGTCCAAATTGTCCGAACTGGTTTATGAATGCTTGCAATGGCGACATCATAGAGCCAATAGTTGCTTGTAGAGCCGCGAACCGGTTTGTCGCTTGCTTGACTTTTCCGGCATCTGTCTTTGCCATCTCGGCGTTCATGTTTCCGACATTCTGCGTTATAGCCTCAGCGATTGCACTGGCACGCTGACCTTCGTCGCCGATCTTTATCATCTCAATCTGAGAGTCTGTAAGAGTTATTCCAACGCGTTTTAACGCAGAGTAGTTTCCCATAAGAGCCTTACCCATGAGGTTTGCAATGCCCACCGCGTTCTCGTTCGTAGAATTCAGGCCGTTTTGCTGCACGAGCAGGTTGTTCATTGCCGGCAAGAGCTTTTCAAGTGTCTCCTTATGACTTGCAAATGTTGCCAACTGCTGCATGCCACTCCTTTGAACTGTACCGCCTACAACTCCTAGCTCGGTCTGTGCCTTTATGAGATTGTTGACAGAAGAAACGTCAGCGTCGGTCGCCGACATACGCTGCTGCATTACCGTGCGGAGCTTTGTCTGACTTTCCGTAGCAGCGTTGGACTTCTGAATAAACGTATCCATGACACCGGCAATTTGCTGAACACTGTTTTGCGCGACCGACAGAGTGTTGGACAAAGTTCCCCACTTAATAATAGAGTTGCGGACATTGTCAGCCTTGTTCGGAATTGTTCCTAAAGCCTTACCGAACTCTTTAACGGCGTTTTTGGTGTATACTATGTAAGCACCCGAGGAAGTCTACGCTTGTTAGATTCTTATAAATTTTATTAGACTGGTGTCTATGACTACTACTCTTATTTTTAGATAGTATTAGACTTTGGCGGATTTTTGCTTTCCCATTTATCCGGAAGCAGAGAACGCAAGTCGACGTTACAAGGATACTTTCCTGTTATAGACTTTTCATCCCTGTATTTGGCCATTATTGGCATGACGTCCATCAGCCACTCGCGTGGGTTTATACCGCATTCCTTGCATGAGGCAAGAAGCGAGACTATAATGCAAGTGTTCTCCGCTGCTTCATGGTTGCCGGCAAAGAGCCAGTTCTTACGTCCTATGACTATGTTCTTCTGTGCTCTTTCTACACCATTGTTGTCAATCTCGAGTCTGCCATCTGTCAGATAGACCCTGAGCGTGCTCATGATCTTTGATATATGGCTGACAGCATTACCGAGAAGTCCCTTGGGACGGTATTGAACTTCAGGTAGTCCGGCTGCCTCTATAAGCCATCCCTCCAGGGCATCGATCATGGGCGCAGACATCTTCTGCCTGAGCTCTCTTCTCTGCTCCGGAGTCATATTCTTACTGTCAGCGATATGCTCTACATTATACATCTGTTGTATGCAGGCCATCGGCTTGGCAGTTATCTTTTCATTCTCCTTCTCTGATTTTTCCAGGTACCTTCTTGAGTGAGCCCAGCAGCCGACATGGCACGCCAAGGCCTCCTTGCAAATGGACTCATATACATTGTAATCGTCTGTCTGCAAGTAACCTTTAAAGTTGCCAAGTAATTCTTTTCCTGTTTTTCCGCTCCTGGATCCTTCATTAGGATATGTATAACAAATCAGTTTTAGCAGCGGCGCTCGGAGGGTCCAGATGTATTCTTTTAATGCCTTGTGTGTTTCCTTGTTCACTACTGGTATCGTAGTGCCGTCGGATTGAAGGTAGTCTGTTTCAGTGAGCACCGCAGTCTGAAGGACCTCGTAGAGGGGCTTGAGCATTTCTGCCACAGGCTTGAACCATCCCTCTATAGTGGTCTTAGGCAGGTCTATGCCAAGATGGAGGTATTTCTGATGCTGACGATAGTATGGAAGATAATAGAGGAACTTATCAAGCATAACCTCGGCTATCAAGCTGAAGCCAGGAAGTCCCTTGGGGATGGGAACGACCGGGGCCGGAGCGATAATTATGCCTGGCTGTCCTTTAGGAGGTAAAACACAGCCGTTGATAAGACCATAAATAGGTCTCTTGTGAACAAGCACATACATTTTACCCGGCTCTGTCTCTAAGGTTTCACTCTCCTCGTATCCCAGGAGCTTGTATTTACTCAAGTCATAGCCCTCCACTTTCTCAATGACCTCACGCCGGGGCAAGCCCTGGGTCATAAGACGAGTCGGATGCTTCTTATCCTTCTTCTGAGTCGCCTCCTTTTTCTGCTGTGCTATTTCTTCATCAGCCTGCTTGCGCTGTTCTTCTATCTGCTCAGCCTCATTTTGCCACTCCTCAAAGGGAATCGTCAATTGGCGTGGATCTACAGCTTTCTTCTTTTCAGACTTGCATCCGAAAACCTGCCTTTTGAACCAGGCAAGCTGCGCCTCAAGCTGAAAATTCTTCTCTTTCAGCTTGGCGTTCTCTTCAGTAAGACTCTTGATTTTGGAAGCGTCATCACGCTCCACCTTGCCGAGTCTGATCTGCAAGGCGACTAACTGCTGTGATATCGCTTCCATTTGTGTCATTCTATATTCTTGTTTACACGTACAAAGGTACGAAATATATTTGACAAATGCAAGTTTACAAGCGTTTATTTATCAGTAATTTACGACTATTTTTAACGAGGCGCAATCACTCTTTTCTGACGCTTGTCCGGGTTCTCGATGATGCCTTCAACCATCATAACCAAGTCTCGCCACTCCATGCTAAAGGACTTTATGCCAGGTTTATATTCCGGCAGTCTGAATCTTCCTCTGCTCAGTTTCTTTATATACAATACCAGGCCTCCATCCTCAGCAGAAAGAAGCTTTACCGTATCTTTCTTCCGATTGACAAAGATGAAGATATCACCAAAACGCAAGGACTGTCCCATTTGGTTGACCACAATGCCACTAAGGGTATTCATCCCTTTTCTCATGTCTGTCGCGCCTGGGCAAAGGAAGTAGCGCATCGTGTCATTAAGACAGAACATGACCAAGGACTTTATCGATGATGCCCACTGCTATCTTGCAAGAGTCTCCATCAAAGTGGAAACTCACATTGTTCGGTAGCATCATTGTTATACCTTCAGAAAACGAAGGCTCTGGAGATGAAGGCGTGGAAATGCTTGCCTCCTTTAGAGGCTTCTCCTCCGTGTCCTTTACTTCTATCGGTATCATTCTTTTCTCCGGCGGAACAGGATCACTCACCGTAGATCTGTCAGTCAGGCCAAACTGGCTGCGCCAATGATAATAACTGGTCTTGCTGAATCCTTCTTGAGCACAGAAGTCTTTTACTGTCAAACCGCTCTGCTGCTGGCGACGATGAATATCCAGAAAAGCAGATTTCGACATCCTGTAATACTTGTCCATAATATCTATGATTTAGAATTATGAATGCAAAGGTATTATAGGTTTGTCAGATCACATGCGTAGACTTCCTCGGGTGCTTACTATACTATTTCCTGTTTGCCGATGACTCCAAGATGTATATAATAATTAAGGTCTGTCTCCATAAATTATACTTAGTCTAAATTAGTAATCTTTTCTTATTTTATTACATCAATATGTTCTTTTTTCTGTAACTTTGTCATAACAAAAAGCAGAAGCGTATGAAAACGTTCGATAAAGTTGTAATATTGGCATTTATAATCAATGTCTTAATGATTTACGTTGCCGCGACGATATACAACGCCGCAATGTTTATTTCAGGCTTTATCTTATTGCCTATAACATCCTATCTGATAGTATACATCATCGACCGTAATTCCAGTGGAGGTTCAGGCTTTCACTCTCCCCTCTAATGCCAGCTCGTTTTCGAGATACGCTCAAACACTGCTTTCTTGATTTCCGACTGCAAATTTTTGTCGGTTATAGACTCTCCCATACGACCGGCACGCTTAAGGAAATAGTAACCGGGCATACTGCCAGTCCACGTACCTTTCATCGTGCGGAACTGGCCGTTTCCAACCGGATATATATGTCTGCCATGGTTAACATGGCGTTCTTTCGTTCCCTCTGCTGCCCACATAGCTACCGGCTTTTCCGCTCCATCCTGCGAGCGTTTGTAGTACCCGGATTTCCCGTGAGGTTTTGCCGTAACCATAAAGCCGCTGCCTCTTGAAAAGGCATACACCCTAATATTCCTTTTCATCTTTACAGCATTGTGCAAGCCTGAGTTGGCAAGGTCGTTACGTGCAATATCAGCTATCATCTTGCCGATACGCCGATATGAGGTTTTCAAAGTTTTCTTTATGTCTCTTGGACTCATTGCCCGGAGCAACTCGTCCCACTCTTTGCCCTGGTATTCCGAAGGGTTGTTGTATGTTATCTTTGTCATATCTTTAAGTTTTATTCAATGCCTTATCTTCGACAAAAGGGCTGTCAGACGCTTGACATCCTCTTCCTTGCTTACAGTTGGTGTTCTGTCATTCCGATGTGCGTCCCAGGGCAGCTTTATGATGCTTTGAGGCTGAACTCTTCCTTTTGAGAATGGAGACACGCTGACGGCCGCAAGGATACGCATGCACTCCCACATATCACGGCTGCTGCGCTCGTCGGCTTCGGAACGTGCTTTCATAACTTCCTGAAACTCATAAGGCGTGAGCAGACAGAAGTCATGGAAACTCAATCCGCACACGCCTAACGCAAAGCCCAAGCACTCAGTAGTACTCAGTTTTTTTTACCGTCGTCCGCTTCAGACTTCGAAGAGGCAGACTGAAGTTTGTTGAGGTCCTCGATGAGAACTCCGTCGCAGAAGTCCTCAAGCGACATATCGAATTTCACTTGCTCACGTCTGCTTGCGGAACGTGCGCAACAGTATATGTATTTAGAGAAATCGGATGTGCCCTTCATGTCCTCGATGTCGCGTCCTGTCAGCTCATTGAAGCCGACGGCCGCACCCATGGTCGGATAACAAGGGTAATCTTTGCCGTTCACGCAGATGGTAATGCGTGAAGGCTTGCCATTAGTGTTCTTTTCTGACATATTCTGATGTTTTTAGGACTGTGAAGAACTTGAAGCAGATGCGGCCGTGCCGGATGTCTCCTTGCCAGGATAAACGTCAGGCTCGCCGTCGTTGTCGAGAGTTATGGAGTATGTGGAGTCATCCTGTGCCGGGGCGACTTCTTCCAGACTTGCGATAATGAACTTACCCTTAAGATACGGGGCATTGTCCTCGCCACGGTGGAAAGCCTGGACTTCGATACTCTGTCCCTTGCCCCACGACGGAGCGACCTCCTGGAAGCCGTTCTCTGACTCTGTGTACACACGCAGACCGTCGGCCTTGATCTGAATGGATAGACCTGTAACGCCCTTGCCCTTCCAGAGCCCGGAGGTCTTGCTGGCACTCGCCACAGGCTTCACGGCACGTTCCTTGGTGTCGCTGTTGAAGGTCGTCGTGTGTGTAGTGCAGTGTCCGATGGCTTTTCCGCCAACATTAAGCAGCAGGTCGCTGCCGTTAATGTAATCATCCTTTACTGTTGTTCCCATAATGAAATCTGTTTTTAAAATTCTGTTTTACTATCTTATCTTGCAGGTAATGACAATCTCCTGAACGAATGCGCCCTGCTCGTTCCAATCCTCGTCGCTGCTGGTAACCCTTGCGCATCTCACGGTAAGAGTATCGGACGGGTCGGCCTCATCCTGATATTCAACCGTTTTGCCCTCAATTGCCGCACGTGCATCCTCTATGATGGAAAGCCCTCGCTCATAGTCGTCGTCGAAGACACTGACAGAGACGGAGCAAGAGTCCATGTCTGCATTGTACGCTGATTTCGTAGCCTCACGCTCGCTCTCCAGACGTCTGTAAGTAACGAAAGGATACTTCACGTCGCTGTTCGTGCAGATTATGGGGAACACACCATTTACCTTGTCCCTCAGAGCCTCCTGAAGAACACCGCAGATGGCATACCCGGCCGATAATGATGTCATTTTTCTGCTCATATATCTATCTTTACTCATCTATCAGCTGACCGTCTATCTGCATCTCGCCACGTTCCGGATAACGTCTGATGGCGTTTATACCGTACCAGCGGCCCTCCCAGTATATCCGGTTGTACTCTGTTATCTGAGAGTGGTAACGAATATCAAAGGTTATGTCAGATGTCAGGACAAAGTTTCCGTTCACTGCCTTCATGCCCTGCTTGCCATAGGTAATACGTGCATGAAGGTACTTACCTTCACCAAAAAGGTTTTCCCAGGATGTCCTCTGTGCGCCTGTACGGCCTTTGGAGATCCCACTCTTGAAAACCTGTATCCTCTTTGTCAATAGTCCTGCCCTCATTTCCTAACAAGCTCTGTATATCCCTTGATTATGGCCTCCACACCGTCGGGGATGGAGTGCATCTGTACTGGACTTGCGTCCGCCCTGTTGTCATTGTAGTGGCTCGCAAGAAGAAGTACAGCGAGTTGCAGCTCTTTTGGAAGCACACGTCCGCCTTTGCCGTCGTCGACATACAGTCTGTCCTCGTCGCAGTCGCAACGCCTTACTACCTGCTGCTCGGCGGCATCGAGATAGAACTGCAGCATATCGTCGTCGCAGTCTACATCATCAGCATGTATGTGCCTCTTAAACATCTCCAGAAGTGCGGAATTAGCCATAAAATCAAGACAATTAAATTTACATGTTATTATTCGCGTATTGACAGTAGGAAACAGGGTAAACCGTATTCCCACTGCCGGCACAAGAGTTACGCCTGGGCAATCTTACCCAGTACGAACGCCTCAGGACGGAGCACCGCATCACCGAAGTCGGCGTTGGCCACAAAGCGCACGCTGTTTGTCGAAGCCTCGGTATAAGGGTCAATGATGATTGACACCTGACCGAACTGTCCCCATGGGTTATTCTGGAACGAGCCGAAACCTACGTTGTTGTCGCCGATATAATGGGTGCAGTATACCGGGAAGCCTGCAAGGTGGTCGTTCTGAACGAGCATAATGCCGGAGCCTGCGTCTACGGGCGTGGCTTCAAGCATTGCCTTTGTGCCCTCGGTCATGACAAAAGCGCAGCCGTCGGAAGGTACGCCTTCGGCGAACACCTTGGCTTTCATCATCGTGAAGTCCTTGAGCTTTGGCACTGCTCCTATATTCACAATGTTCTTTGTTGAAGAGAACGGGCCCTCCGTATTCTTCGCGCCTGTTACCTTGGAAAGGCTGAACTGTACGTGGTTGATGGCACGGACGAAACGGTCAGAGAGCTCAGTGTTTATAATGCTCTGCAGAAGTCCCACGCTCTGGGTGAGGCTCTCCCGTGTGGCGACAATCATAGTGCCGAAACGGTCATAGCTGGCCTTGAGCTTGCTCAGAGGTATCTTAGTAGCCTTTAGCTCGTCTTTCTCACCGTTGATGGTAGCCTCGCCGCCCTCGTAAGTAGGCCAGAAATAATCACCTGCCAGGCCGGTACGGAACGGCACTCCGACTTTTGAGAAGATAAGGCCCTCGTCAAGCGGCTTTAATAATGTCTGCTGCTGTACCGGAATGATGCCGCTGCCAAGCAGGTCGGAGGTCGTCACGGTCTCATCACCGGTGGAAACACTCTCTGTACCTCCGGCGGACGCTCCAGGGTCTTCACGGACAAGCATCACCGTTGTCGAACGGTTGGCGCGAAGGTTCTCACGCAGGATGCGCATGGACTCACGCTGTACGCTGGTCTTCTGAACATTTGCGGGACGCTGCATGGACTGTAGCATCATGCGGTTCATGTCGTTACTTCGTACAAGAGATGTATATTCGGCATCCTCGGCCTCTGTACGGTTACGTTTCTCCTTTTCACAGGCAGATGCAATCTCACTAATTCTGTCGCAGTTTGCGTTTATCTCACGGCAAATCTCAGCGACGGTTCTTGGTTTGTTACTCATATTCTTCAATATTAGGTCAAATTCGTTGTCTATTTTTTACCACTCACAGCCGAACGGCCTGAATGTGGATTTCCTCATTTCCTCGACTTGTGCCTTGTAGCTATCATCCTCGTTTACGGCGTCCAGGTCCTTTGCATGTTCTTTATCCTTTTGTAGACATTCAAGTTCTCGCTTTATCTCCGTGTCGGTAGAGAGATATGCCGGGCTTGGTGTAAGCGTGAAGTCCTTAAGGTTGATAATCTTCTTCACATGATATTCACAGACTGTCCGTCCGTCCGGCCTCATCCTTGCCGTCGAGTGTTATCTTCTCTATATCATCATACGCCACATCTCCGATAAAGGAACATCCTGTAATGTCTCCACGTCCGACCGAAGACAGAGCCTCGTTGCCCAGTGCGGTATCAGCGACCTCGCATGAGAACGACACCGACTTGCCGTCGACGCTGCACTGCATAGTTCCCTTTCCGTTGCGACATCTTCCGAGGAGCTTCTCACGGTCATGGAACATAGTCAGCAGGATGTCGCTTTCGGCAATGACGTTCTCGTCGACCGCTCCCTCGTCGATGACCTCATAGGCGACCTCATCCTCATCCGCCCAAAGAGGAAGACTTCTTTGTCCGAAGACTATTGCGTTGCCGGTTATAACCCGGCTGTCGCCGTCATCCTTCTGCTCCCTTCGGATATTGCCGGTGAAGAAGGCCTCAGTCTTTATGGTCTTTGTCTTATTCATATTCAGTAAGTCTTATTCGTTGTTAATTTTACTATCATCTTCAAGTTCCGTATCATTGGATTTACTGCCGACTGTAGTATCAGTGTTACCCTTTTCACTCAGCAGCTGTTGAAGACCTTTGAGGTTGGCGCTCACAAGAGGCACATCTCCGCCCTCGACGGTCGGTTTGTTCTCGATGGTGCGCCACTCGTTTATTGTATACAGTCCGGTCTGTATTGTCTGCATCTGATATTTCGCCCTGGAGAGAAGGTCAGTGTCGTATATGGCACTCCTGTCAAAGAGGAAACGGCATTTGCCGCACGCTTCCCTGCTGATGAGCTTGCGCTTCATCTCGTTCTCTATCTTCTTCAACATTGGGTCGAGGGTCTGACTTAGGAAAGCGAGCCTCGCTTCTGTCAGGCTCTTGTATGTGCTGCTGCTCTCGCCTGTGATAAGGACGGTAGGGACACCGAAGAACTGGCAGAGCTCCTTAGAGGAAAATTTATACGTTTCCAAAAACTGCATGTCGGTGGAGCTGAGAGAGATTGGCGTGAAGTGTACGTCTCCTGGCAACGAAACGATGTGCTTGCCGGACATGAACTTCGAGTCTATGTCAAGCGCAACGTCGCTGAGCTGGTCCTTCTGGTACTTGCCAAATCCTGTTACGCTGGTATTATTGCCGACGATGCCGCGGATATTGCCGCCGTTGGCAAATCTGTTCTGAACTTCCCGCTTGGCTGTCGCCACCACGCCCATGGTGAACATTGCGTAGTTTATTACTCCTACGCCGACCTTGCCGTCGATAACCACGTTTTTCAAGTGAATTATCTCGTCTTCGTGAAGTATGGCATTTATACCGTTCTCGGCATCCGACACGACATACCTTCTGCTGTAGCGGTCGTAGCTGACCGAGCCGTCCTCGAGAAGTACCAGAGCTTGCAGCTGCCCGCTGTACACGTCCCATTCCGGGTATATATAAGCATTGCCGGAGAGCAATATAAGCGTAACGACCCTCTGCCAGAAGTCATGCGCGTTATAGTCCACGTTCGGCTGAACGGTAAGGAGGTAATGCAAATTGCTCTTGTAATCTTCTTTATAAACGCCGTTCGAGTCTTTGCGCTGGTACATGCACCGCATGTTTGCGACGGCATTGCTGATGTACTGCACGCAGGAGTATACGACGGACAGCCTCATCGCACCGTCTGAGTCAGCGACAACCACATGCCCGCCCTGACCGCCAATGGTCCGTATGGAGGCGTTGAGAGCGGCCCGTTCCGTATTGCCGGAACTGGCTGCCTCACGCCTGAGCGAAAAGATATTGCCTATTTTCTTGAATATATTCACTTCTAATTGCAGATGTCGTTATTGGTCCATCTATAATTACCGAAGACATGTCAAAAATAGTCACCGATTTTGAAGAAATCAACGTTGATATGACGCTGCCATGCCTATATCCATGAGCATTGTTATCGCACCGTCAATCTTACGGTATCTGCTGATTTTTACAGGCTTCTTGTTTCCCAAATTGTCCTCGTCGATGTAGCAGTTGTTAAGGCAATATGCGTTGATAGGATTGTTGTTCAGCATAATCCGTGGAGGCTCTGAAAATGCCATCATCTCAAAACTCTCCACCGGGAGGTTGAACGCTCCGTACGTCTGCCTGTAAGGATGCAGTATGCCGCTGTTGCCGCCGGAGGACAGAATAGCCTGCAAATCCTGAGCTTTGTAGGGGTCGAAGCCTATCCTTACTATATTCAGGTTCTTAGACATGATATCCTCTGCTATCATTCTTACATCAATAACCTTCCCAGGACACAGTTTCAGGTATCCGCCTCTTATCCACTCCTTGTAAAGCTCACGGTTGGGGTGGTCTTTCAGGCATTCGGCCGGGAAATAATATTCCGTCGTAACCAAGAACTTGTCAACGGCGTCGCTGTAGACGCAATATGATACGGCGGAGAAGTCATCCTTGACAGAGAGGTCGAATGCTACGAAAGCCTCATCTCCGCCGCATTTCTCGATGTCAAAGTCGGCAAGCAGTTTTCGGGCGTCGTCCTCGGTAAACCAGCATTTCTCCTCGTTTCTGACAAAGAGATTAAGGTTCTTCGTGCGGAACGCGAGCATGTCGTCAGCGGTCAGTTGGGCGTTGGCATACTCGTTGGCATAGTAATCGGGCTGGACGGTAACTCCCAAATGGGGCTGCACCTTTGCCCAAGTTCGGGGATCATCCTCACGGTCATCGGCATCGGGCATGAAGAGGGAGGCAAACAGACGGTCGTTCTCGGCCTCTCCACGCAACACCTTCTCAGCACCTTCCAACTCCTTGTAGAATGGCCCGTCAAGAACATCGCTTGCAGTGGTAATAACAAGACACAGATGGTTCTTTCTCGCACCCATGGACGTTGTGAGCACATCTTTCAGTTCGCTGCCCCTTTTCGTCTTAGTATCTTTAGCCTGCGAATATTCGTCGACGATTACAAGTGAAGCATTCAGTCCATCCTTGGTGTCAGCCTTGCCGGAAAGACATTCGGCGAAAGCGTCCCGGCTGACCTTTCCCGAACGCTGCCACATTATTTTCTCACGGTTGACACGGAAATGCTTACCGGAAGGGTCGATACCCCATACTATCTTCCGTATCTCGTCGAAACATACCTTTGCCTGATTGTAGGAGTTCGCAGCGACATAAGCCTGTGCGTTGTTGTCTCCAAAAAAAAGTTCCCATACTGCGAGCGCGGCCGCGCTCGTAGTCTTAGAGAACTTACGCGGCACGAACCATATGGCGTTTTGAATAAGCCTGTTGCCGCTGGCATCCTTGAACCCGAAGAGATTTGCGAACTGAAAGGTCTGTACGGGAGTGAGCCTGTAACGCTGCCTTCCATTGAGACCTGAGAATTTAAGTGCCTGGTAGAACTTGATAAACTTCCTTACCGCCGCTTTGTCCCATTCGTACCTGTTGAGCATCTGAAAGAAACGTCGCACGGACAATATCTCGTACAGATTATGGCGGTCCGGGTGCGTAATATTCTCCATACAATAGTCGCCGAGCCTCTTGTCAGTATCGACAAGAGCATACTTGTACCTGTCAAGATACCACGTCGCACCGTGCCGCTGTAGGTCTGACACGACCTCGGCCTTATATTCAGCCCATCTTCTAATCTCGCTTTTCTGCATATATTTTTCTTTTTTACTGTCATGCCTCTATAAATACCCTTACAATCAGCAATTCAGGCACTGAAATGTTAAATTATAGCCATAATACAAAATATTGTACTAAATATTTGCATAGTACAATAATCTGTACTACCTTTGTGTTGTCAAATTTTTAAGGTATTAATTTTATGAAAAAGGAAATTTCAAATGAAGAAAACGACCTCTTAGAGGCAATTAGAAACTACAAGAGGGCATACCCCAATGGCAGTCAGGAACTGCTTCATTACGCAGTGGAACTCTTTGAGGAAATGATTTACGGTTAAAGAAACTGACCACACTCCAAGCGAGTGGGGTCTCAGAGCGAAAGGAAAGGTTATGGAAACATTGCAATCAGAAAAGACAAAGACTATGAAAGAGCAGATGAACGACATCTTGCTTTCTATCTCATGGGGTGAATTGGCAAGGACATATTTCACCAAGTCTGCATCATGGTTCTACCACAAAATGGATGGCAGAGATGGCAATAAGAAGCCGACCGGGTTTAATGCAGAAGAACGTGCACAACTCAAAGGCGCACTTATGGATCTCAGTGATAGAATTCGACATGCTGCGGAAACAATAGAAATCTAGACCGAAAGTTAATACTTGAAAATTTGACAAAGCCGCCTGACGGTCATAGGCGCAATAAGCCCCGGCAATCTTCATTGTCGGGGCTTATCTTACAATAAACCGACTTCTACATAGGCATTTTTGAATAAAAGAACAGAGCTGAAAAATGGCAAGTCACATTATAGATATCGGAGACTTAGATCAGCAATGAACAGCATAGACTTCTATCTGCCATATCTGTTCACTTATCAGGAAGATGGCTGTAGCGGGATGCCAAATACAAACAACAAGATAAAAGGTACATTCACTGATTTGAAAAGGAACCTGAACAACCATAGCGGTATGTCAGAAACAAATCGCAAGCTATTTGTATGTGGGTTTTTCTTGGCATTGATATAAACTCTAAGCATGAAAAAGCAGGAGCCTATAATGCTGACTCCTGCTCATGCTTGTCGTTTTATACAATCCT
>ONDK01000062.1 GCA_900316565.1 uncultured Prevotella sp.
CGGGATACAAGTCGAAAAAGGTAGGGAGAAAAAGAGGAAGACCAAAGAAAAACGAGTCTTAGAAGGTTATCGCTACAAATTAATTGAAAATTCAGAATTTAATTTTATCAAGTTATTGTTATTCGGGAAATTATGCGTAATTTTGCAGTCTAAAACAGAGATATGAACGATATTGTAGTCATTCCCGCAGACACACGGCGCATAATGAACGACTTTGTAAAGTTCCCAAAGCAACTTTACAAGGACTGTCATGAATACGTTCCGGACTTAGACATCGACGTCAGAAACACATACAATCCGAAGAAAAACCCCGGACTGAAGTTTTCCGACGCCCAACCTTTCGTGGCTTATCGCGACGGAAAGCCGGTAGGAAGGGTGGCAGCAATAATAAACCACCACGCCAACGAGACGTGGAAAAACAAGAACGTACGGTTCAGCCAGATAGACTTCATAGACGACAAGGAGGTCTCCAAGGCCCTCATCAACAAGGTCATAGAATGGGGAAAGAGCCGTGGTATGGACAATGTCCAAGGACCTCTCGGCATAACTGACTACGATAAAGAAGGTATGCTGCTGGAGGACTACGACGCCATGGCGGCTATGACCGAATACTACAACTACCCTTACTACCCGGAGCACATGGAGGCACTGGGCTTTGAGAAAGCTGTCGACTGGGTACAGATACGTGTCAAGGTACCCGATGAGGTGCCGGCAAGATACGCCCGTGTGGCAAAACTGTCGAAAGAGATGTTCGGTCTCCGTCTGCGTACGCTGACAAAGAAAGAGATACTCGGTGGATACGGCGTAGAGATATTCAAACTTCTCAACGCCGCTTACGCTCCACTGTTCGGTTTCACGCCGATGTCGGAGCAGCAGGCCATGGAATATATAAGGATGTATCTGCCGCTGCTGAACCTCGATATGGTTCCCATAGTGGAGAACAGCAAGGGAGAACTGGTGGCCATCACCGTTACCATGACGAGTATCTCTCATGCCCTGCGCCGCAGCCACGGCCGTCTGCTGCCATTGGGGTGGTACTATCTCCTCCGTTCTCTTAGATGGCATCCGGAGCATACGGCCGGTATGTTGCTCATAGCCGTACGTCCCGACTACCAGGGACTGGGTGTCAACGCTCTGTTCTTCGACCATCTCATCCCCGTCTACAACCGCATGGGGATAACATATGCGGAGACAGGCCCGCAACTTGAAAACAACGTAAAAGAAATATCCCAGTGGAAACCGCTCAATCCGCAATTCATCAAGCGGCGACGCTGCTGGACAAAGAAAATAGATATTTGATTTTTTTATGAGAAGAGTAGTTATAACAGGCATGGGCATATGGTCCTGCCTGGGCACGACACTCGATGAAGTGCGTGATTCTTTATACAACGGAAAGAGTGGCGTCATATTCAGTCAGGAACGAAAGGACGCCGGCTTCCGTTCGGCTCTCTGTACTGATGTACCGAAACCGGACCTTAAGCCGTTCGTAAAGCGTAACATGAGGCAGTTCATGCCGGAGGAGGCGCAGTATGCTTATATGGCAACGAAACAGGCACTGGAGATGTCTAAGATGGACCAGGAGTTCATCGACAGCCATGAGGTCGGCATCATCTACGGAAATGACTCTGTGGCACAGGCCACAATGGAAGCTCTTGACAAGTTCCGGGAGTTCAAGGACACAGAGATGTGCGGTTCCGGAGCTATCTTCCAGAGCATGAACTCCACCATCTCCATGAACCTGGCCTGCCTCTTCCATCTGAAGGGAATAAACCTCACGGCGTCCTCAGCCTGCTCATCGTCGAGTCAGGCCATAGGTCTTGCCGCACTGCTAATAAAGAATGGTCTTCAGGACTACATCATCTGCGGTGGAGCTGAGGAAAACAATATGTACGGCATCGCAAGTTTCGACGGCATACAGGCCTTCTCCACCCGTGAGGACGCACCGACAAAGGCCAGCCGTCCGTTCGACAAGGACCGCGACGGTCTCGTTCCGGGTGGTGGTGCTGCCACAGTTATCGTAGAGGACTACGAGCATGCCGTGAAGCGCGGCGCGCCAATCATCGCGGAAGTCGTCGGATGGGGTTTCTCAGGCAACGGCGACCATATCTCCACACCTACCGTGGAGGGTCCTGCACGCTCACTTAAGCACTGCCTCGACAACAGCGGGATAAAGGATATCCACGAGATAGGCTATGTCAACGCTCATGCTACATCGACACATGTCGGCGACAGCCGTGAGGCACTGGCCATAGCACAGAACTTCGGCGACTACAGAGTGCCTGTAACGTCGACAAAGAGCCAGACAGGACATGAGATGTGGATGGCCGGTGCCAGCGAGGTAATCTATTCCACACTGATGATGAAGAACAACTTCATTGCAGGAAACATCAACTTCGAGAATCCTGACGAGGAAAGTGCCAAGCTCAACATCATCCCTGAGACCATAGAGACTCATTTCGACATGTTCCTCTCCAACAGCTTCGGCTTCGGAGGCACAAACTCAACACTTATTATAAAGAACATTTAACAACGGCATAAGGACTCGAGCGGCAAGATACTAAAAAAAAAAATCTTGAACCCCATGAGCCTTCAGCCACAAAACAAAGGATAATTATGACACGCGAAGACATCATTAAGAAAGTTAATTCCACTCTCGCAGAAGAGTTTGAGGTTGACGAGAGCAAGATATCAGGCGAAGGTGCCATCAAGGACGTCCTCAGCCTCGACAGCCTGAGCCTTGTAGACCTCGTTGCTGTAGTCAACTACACGTTCAAGATTAAGATTCCAACAGAGGACCTGCGCAAGATCGAGACCTTCAACGACCTCTATGACTACATCGAGCAGCACGCAAAATAGTTCAGAAAGCCACAACAACACTACGGCATGCATAATAGGCAGCGGCCTTGGAGGGCTTGAATGCGCACGCATTCTTGCCTCCCAAGGCTGTTGTGTTACGGTGCTGGAGCGTCAGCGACAGCCCGGCGGATGCATGCAGAGCTACCGCCGCGGAGACTTTGACCTCGACACGGGCATGCACTATGTGGGTGGGCTGGCACAGGGACAGACCCTTCACGATGCTTTTGAGAAACTCAACCTCCTCCACCTGCCATGGGTAAGGCTCGACAGTGACGGCTTCGACATCATAACCATCGGCAAGCGGACCTTCCATTTGGCTGAGGGCTACCACAACTTCGTGGACACCCTGACCAGGGCGTTTCCCTCTGAGCGCAAGGCATTGGAGAAGTATGTTGACACGATGATACTCTCCAACGGCAACGACCCTAAGACGGCACGGCAGCTCATGGAGACCAACGCCTGGGACTGGCTCAACGAGACCTTCGACGACCCACTGCTTGTCAACGTCCTGTCGGGTTCCTCCATGAAACTTGAGCTCCGGAAGGAGTCTCTCCCACTGTTCACTTTCATGCACTGCAACAGCAGCTACATAGAGAGTGCATGGCGCCTGCGCGGCAGTGGATCGCTGATAGCGCAGTCGCTCATCAACGACATTGAGGCTATGGGAGGAAAGGTGGTATGCAATGCCGAGGTAGTGGAACTAAAGGAAACCAATGGCTGTATCACGGAAGCCATCTGCCAGGACGGAAGAAGGTACGCCGCTGACACGTTCATCTCCGACATCCACCCTGCGGCGGCATGTTCCCTGGTGAAGGAAAGTCAGAAGATACGGCGCGTCTTCCGCCGTCGTATGACCGAGCAGAGCAACACCTTCGGCATGTTCACCGTCTCACTGGTACTGAAACCGCGGAAGCTGCGGTACTTCAACCATAACCACTACGTCTACCGTAACGCTGATGTGTGGGACTTCTATCTCAAGGACGGGCCTGTAGGCGGTGAGATGATATCCTGCCGCGTTCCCGACGACGCAAAGGTATCGTCTGACGGCCGTCTCATTGACAACGACCTGTGGGCAGAGCAGATAGACCTCCTCACGCCGATGACGTGGAACGAGGTGGAACAATGGGCCGACACTACCGTTGGACACCGCACAGCCAGCTACAAGGCGTTCAAGGCCAGAAAGACAAAAGAGTGCATACAACTCGCCGAGACAGTGCTCCCAGGCCTCTCAGAGGCCATAGAGAGCGTCTATACGAGTTCTCCGCTGACCTACCGCGACTACACGCTCACACCCCACGGCTCCGCCTTCGGCATGCGCAAGGACTCCCACAACGCCCTGATGACCGAGATTTCCATCCGCACCCCGGTACCTAATCTCCTGCTGACGGGCCAGAGCATCATCCTTCACGGACTGCAGGGAGTGACGATGACGGCTTTTGAGACAACAAGAAACATAACAGTCAAATAACATATTTTACCGGCATTCAGACATCCTCCCACAAAGGGAGGCATCGGGAGGCCAAAGCTTTTAATATGAAAGGATACGCATTAGTAACCGGCGGAAGCCGTGGCATAGGCCGCGCGGCCAGCATCCGCCTTGCACAGATGGGCTATAAGGTGCTCATCAACTACGTCCACAACAGCGCAAAGGCCAAAGAGACTCTCGACATGGTGCGGGAGGCAGGGTCAGACGGTGAACTGCTGCAGTTCGATGTCGCTGACCTGAAGCTCACTCGTGCCACCATCGACAAGTGGCAGCAGGCTCATCCTGACGATTACATAGCCGTCTTGGTGAACAACGCAGGCATCCGCCGCGACAACCTCATGGCTCTTATGCCCGACGACGACTGGACGTCAGTGGTAAACACCACCTTGAACGGTTTCTTCAACGTCACAAAGCCACTCATCCCAATGATGCAGTTCCATAAGTTCGGCAGAATAATCAACATGGCCAGTCTCAGCGGTATCAAAGGACTGCCCGGACAGACCAACTACTCGGCCGCAAAAGGTGGCATTATAGCCGCTACAAAGGCTCTGGCACAGGAGGTGGCACGTAAGAATATCACCGTCAACGCGGTGGCTCCCGGTTTCATCAAAACCGATATGACCGCCGACCTCGACGAGGACACACTGAAGAAGAGTATCCCGGCACGCCGCTTCGGCAGCCCTGAGGAGGTCGCCGCGCTCATCGGCTTCCTTGCTTCTGAGGACGCAGGCTATATCACCGGCAACGTAATCTCTATAAACGGAGGACTCTACACCTGATGAAAGAGCTGGAAGACATAACACGCATACAGGTGAAGTTCAGCGAGATAGACTCCATGCGCTGCGTCTGGCACGGCTCATACGTGAAGTACTTCGAGGACGGAAGGGAGTCGTTTGGACGCCACTACCCAGGCATCGGCTATGCCGACATGCAGAAGGCAGGCATCTACGCACCCGTTTATGACCTTCACGTACACTATTCCACACCCGTAGGACTGAACGATGTGGTCGTCATCCACACCAAATACAAGCACCACCTGGGCGCTCGTCTCGACTACGAGTATGAGATATACCGCGAGAGCGACGGTGCCCTGTGCTGTACCGGTTCCACAACACAGCTCTTCATCGACCACAACGGTGAGCTGATGCTCGACAGTCCCGACTATTACAAACAGTGGCAGAAGAAGTATCTATAACCTTCTCCGACACCATTAGCGGTGAGAAGAACGTAAAAACAAAGATAACATCACCAACAACAATTTTAAAAACATACCCTAATATGCCCTGGAGAGCAATCCCGGAAACTCCGGAAAGAGCGCTGCAGAGTGGGTTCTGACATTATGCAAGACTTGATTATTTACAATACCCTACACCGGCAGAAGGAACTCTTCCGCCCTATCAACGCACCACACGTTGGAATGTACGTCTGCGGTCCTACCGTCTACGGCGACCCACATCTGGGACATGCGCGCCCAGCGATAACCTTCGACATCCTCTTCCGCTATCTCAAGCACATAGGATATAAGGTGCGTTACGTTAGAAACATCACTGATGTGGGCCATCTGGAGCACGACGCCGACGAAGGCGACGACAAGATAGAGAAGAAAGCACGTCTCGAACAGCTCGAGCCCATGGAGGTGGCACAGTACTATACCAACCGCTACCATGACGCTATGCGTGCGCTGAACGTCCTTCCGCCGTCCATAGAGCCACACGCCACAGGACATATCATCGAACAGGAACAACTCGTAAAGGAAATCCTCGACAACGGCTTCGCATACGTCAGTAAGGGCTCCGTCTACTTCGATATAAAGAAGTACGACGAGAAGTACCATTACGGCGTCCTCTCGGGCAGAAACCTGAAGGATATCATCAACAAGAGCCGTGAGCTGGCAGGAACAGACGAGAAGAAATGCCAGGCCGACTTCGCTCTTTGGAAGAAGGCGCAACCGGAACATATCATGCGGTGGCCAAGTCCATGGAGTGACGGCTTCCCAGGATGGCACTGCGAGTGCACGGCCATGGGACGCAAATACCTCGGAAACCACTTCGACATACACGGTGGAGGTATGGACCTCGTCTTCCCGCACCACGAGTGTGAGATAGCACAGGCCGTGGCATCACAAGGTGACCAGATGGTGAAATACTGGATGCACAACAACATGATTACCATCAACGGACAGAAGATGGGCAAGTCGCTCGGAAACTTCATCACCCTGGAGCAGTTCTTCACGGGAAATCATCCTACCCTCGACCAGGCCTACAGTCCTATGACGATACGTTTCTTCATTCTCTCGGCTCATTATCGTGGGACGGTAGACTTCTCCAACGATGCTCTTAAAGCGGCTGAGAAAGGCTATCAGCGCCTTATGGCGGCCATCGACGACCTCAAACGCATACAGCCGTCTGCCGACAGCGACGAGAAGACACACGAACTCGTCTCCGCACTGCGCCAGAAGTGCTACGACGCTATGAACGATGACTTGCAGACACCACTCGTCATAAGCAATCTCTTCGAGGCTACACACACCATCAACACCGTCCTCGACCACAAGGCTAAGATAAGTGCTGATGACCTGAAGGAGCTCAGCGATACCTTCAACCTCTTCACCTTCGACCTCCTCGGTCTTAAAGACGAGCGCAGCGGCAACAACAGCAAGCGCGAGGAGGCCTTCGGAAAGGTTGTCGACATGGTGCTGAAGCTCCGCGCCAAGGCTAAAGCCGAGAAGGACTGGGCCACCAGCGACCAGATACGCGATGAACTGGCCAAGGATGGCTTCGAAATTAAAGACACCAAAGACGGTGCTACGTGGAAGTTGAACTAAATATCAGTTCTTTATTTCATGTAATCCGGTGCAGTGGCTGCAACAAAAAAGGCCACTGCACCGGATTTTTTTTACAGTAATTACTATATGGATAAACTTGAAAACCGTTTATCCGAGTCTATAGCTGTCCCGCCTCGACGAGCAGGACAACACGTTCTATGAGCCTGTCCTTGCCATTAGGGTCGTATCGCTTCTTCAGGCTGGCGCCAAAGAGACCGGCGAAGGTCTGATAGACACCGGCACGCAACGGCCCGAAGAAAGCCTTCACAATCTCGTATGATGTCTGACCGCACTCACGGTCTACAAGTTTTATAAGCAGCTTACCCTGACTGTAGGTAAGCTCGCTCTTGAGTTTCTTATAGTATTGTTTCTTTATTCCGGCCTCCACACGGTTCACCTGCGCCTGACGCTCCTTAGGGTCGGGAATGGTCTGGAGGTATTCCTCAGTCTCAAAGATGATAAGCTTCACCTGCTTGGCGTAAGGAAGGACTTTCTTTATGTTGCGCACAAGACGGTAGTAGGCCTCGCGCTCAGCCGCATTCTTGAACACCAGCGGGGCCATCTTCACAAAAGGCTCCGACCGCCGGATATATTGTACCGAGTCGCCATTCTGCAGTACCTTGCCGACATACAGGTCGGGGACATACCGCGGACCAACGGGAGCAGGGGCATTGTCCATGTTCTGTGCACTGACCGACAGCGTCAGGACAATAAACGAAAGGAAAAATAAAAGTCGTATACGTTTCATTGCGACGGCAAAAGTAGTGATTATTTTCCTTTCCATGCTCCTTTTTAGCATAATTTTCAGTTTATACAGACATTTATCATTCATTCTCCTGGAGACCTGCGCTGCTGTCATAGAAAAATAATATGGTTTTCGTTTCGCAAACAAGCAATATTTCCTTAATTTTGCAAAGGAATTGTATATATAAACAGAAGAAAAAATGAGAATCACAAAATCTGCACTTCTCGTGCCAATGGCCGCCGCCATGCTGCTGTCGTGCTCATCTTCTAGGACAGCGACATACAGCGTGGAGCGCACCAGGATACTTATCGACTCAAGCTACGACGCCCATCCCGACAGTGCCGCCATAAAGTTCATGGCTCCCTATAAGGCTCATGTCGACTCAATGATGAACCCCATCGTCGGATATGCGGCCTCTGACATGGCCAACTACCAGCCGGAGAGCCCGCTGTCGAACCTCTTTGCCGACATACTGGTATGGGGCGGACAGAGGTTCAACGAGCACCCCGACTTCGCCGTATACAATGTCGGCGGCATCAGAGCCTCACTGAGCAAGGGACCGGTAACCATCGGCGACGTGGTCGACATGGCACCGTTCGAGAACAAGATATGTTTCCTCACGCTGACGGGAAGCAAGGTGCTGGAGCTCTTCCAACAGATAACGGCACAGGGAGGACAGGGCGTGAGCCATTCCGTCCGTCTTGTGATGGATAAGAAGGGTAATCTCCTATCGGCATCTGTCAACGGAGAGCCAGTGGACAAGAATAAGGAATACCGCATAGCCACACTCGACTATGTGGCGCAGGGCAACGACAAGATGGATGCCTTCAAGGCCAAGACAAATGTGGTCTCACCGCAGTCGGAGGAGAACAACATACGTTACTTCATCATGAACTACTTCCGCTCGTTCATGAAGCAAGGCAAGGCGGTGGAAAGCAAGGTAGAAGGTAGAATAACGATAAGCAAACAGTAAGACTCTGAAACAGTGCTTGCGAAACAAACATCAACATCAGATTATGGGAAACATTAAAAACAAGATATCACGGCAGTTCTGCGCCATCAGCGTTGTCCTGCTTAGTTGCTTCTGTATGGCCAGCTCCAGCGTCCTTCTTTCCGGATGCTCACAACCATCACTGCTTATCCTGCACACCAACGACACACACAGTCAGATATATCCTCTGCCTGCCAACCTTGCCGACACCATGAGGGCCGGACGGGGCGGCTTCGTTCGAAGAATAGCGATGCTGAAGGCGGAGCGCGAGAAGACACCGGGACTGCTCCTCTTCGACAGTGGCGACTTCTCACAGGGCAGTCCTTACTACACGCTCTACAAAGGCGACGTAGAAGCTGGGCTGATGAACCTTATGCACTACGATGCCGGCACCATCGGCAATCATGAATTCGACTTCGGACTGGAGAATATGGCACGTCTGTTCCGCAAGTTAAACTTCCCTATCGTCTGCAGCAACTACGACTTCACCGGTACTCCTGTAGAGGGAACAGTAGTAAAGCATACCATAATACACAGAAAAGGCTTTAAGATTGGCGTCTTTGGCATATGCCCGAAGATGGACGGACTGGTAGACCTGAACAAATGCCGTGGAGTGAAGTTCCTGGACCCGATAGAATGCGCACAGCAGCAAGTCGATGAACTGCACAAGGAAGGTTGCAATTACATCATTTGCATATCCCATCTTGGCTGGACAAACTATCCTGACCTCATCACCGACAAGAAACTTATCGAGGCTACGGAGGGCATAGACCTGGTACTCGGCGGACACAGCCACACGTTCTTCAAGCAACTTGAATATGTAAAGGACAAGAGTGGAAAAATGGTTCCCGTGGACCAGAACGGCAAATCGGGGATATTCATCGGAAAGATAGTCGTCAGGAGAAAATAAGGAACCTGCGGATATCATAATGAGCACTAAGTGCTGAGGTAAGCGTAAGAATGATATGTAACTGCTCAGTGGCTCTGTCAGGAAGAGGGTGCTGAGTAGTTACGCTTGCACGCATGACAAGAATATGTAAAGCTATCTGACAATTTAACCCGTTCATTTTTCGATTTTTCTGAACGATGACTGATTGCGGTGTCAAATACGGGAAATATGACCGTTTTGTATTTTATTGATAATCAACACGTTATTCAAGAGACCATTTATAATGTCTCAAGAAAGGACAATTTTGGCCATAAAAGTAAGGCTTACTTGCGTTGTAAGTGTAGTACATTTACGAAGTAAAACATATGCTTTTACCTTGTAAAACATATGCTTTTACAAATCGACCCATTTTTACCTGCCAAATCACTGTTGTTTTCTTGTCATTTAAAAGATTTTAACATCTAGATTGGTTGATTTCCATAACATGATTTTGTAATAAGAATTCAAATTACGATAGAAATGTTATTAATGACAACCGACAAGAAAACCGGTGCATAGAAGCGACTGCAGGGTGCGGCCCTTGTGGCCGTCCGTCATCAACGGGAATAATAATCGTATGCGACGGACGGCCACAAGGGCCGCACCCTGCAGTAGTCAACTAACAAGGGTATGTACGTATAGAAAGGGATATTAAATGATCATGCTGCGCAACACAAGGTAGGCATCTTTAAAGATCGTTCTGCGCAACCCAATAGAAGGGGTGGGGGTTATCTCCATCCTCCAAGCACCACAGTGATTTATAGCCTCGGAGAGGCTGACTCTCAGTAACCCCAGGCTAAGCGAGCGAAGCGAGAGCAGCCTGGGGAAAATAGATGGTGGAACCAACTCCGTGCCTCGGAGAGGTACATACACGTAGTGTTCATCATTATACCCTAATAGTTGTCTTATAGGACTAATGGCATATAGCTATATATAATGTACACACTACGTGTCTGAACCTCTCCGAGGCTCT
>ONDK01000044.1 GCA_900316565.1 uncultured Prevotella sp.
GTCCGAATAAAAAGGAAAATATATTCGACATAATGTGACGGACGGCCACAAGGGCCGCACCCTGCAAGCGGGTGTTACTCCCGTAAAATAAGAAAAGGGTATGAATAGACCCAGTGCCACTACGAGGCGCTTATCCCATTCCTGAGCAAAAATGGGTACAACAAATTGAACACCTTATTTCTGAAATCACTTAAAAGCATGAATTATAAGGAATATAAGCGAACAGATAGAAACAGTAAATATGATCAGGACATTACACTAGCTACCAAGGAGGGTTAGGGTAAGCTTTGTTTCTATCATGTTCTTCCTACAATGCTAGTGTTCTATACGTAAAGAATAATTTCTTATATAGGAAAAGGATAAGCAACTGAAACAACGATAGTTAGTATTTTGCAGCTCGTACTTTCTCCTTATCTTCCTTTGGTTAAAAGACAACAGAGTGTCTTGTTGGTGAAATCTGACGTTGGCGTTTCCGTCGCGGTTCTCAATGCCGACGATCATGTTGTTGATAACTGCCACACCGGGGCTGTATCCCAAAAAGTGCTTGTAGGTCATCTTTGCATCATACTTCTCAGTCTCAAGAAACTCGTGGTCAAAATCAAGATCGTATTCCTCTTTTGGCACAAGCTGTCCTGTGGAGACAAGTTAATACACGCACATGAGAGAACGTATAATCTCGCTATAATCGTACCCAATAGAGACAGACCTCTTTCCAAGGTTCCGTCGATGATATGCTACAGATGGTGCTCAAAAAGCTCCATAACGTGAAAAATTCCTCCGAATGGAGTAAGTTTCTCAGATTTTGCCGTGTTAATGAATTGCTAATTTGTTTTTGCACCACCAAGTTAAGTGATTTTTTGACATGGCTAAATCCTGAGCAACTTTTTGTTGCTCAGGACGTTATAAAAAAAATAAAGACTATTGTGATGCGGATATTAGGATCAATAATAACTATTCATTGTTATCTCTACAACTGAAATGCTTATAGAAAGAAGGAAATTGCTGCAAGCGTCAGTAGCTATAATCATTACTTTGATGTTGTGCCAGAGAGCATACGGCAGCATCATCATGCAGCACATAGACACGAAGTTCATCTCAGTCTATTGTATGTTCAAGGACCGCGACGGCATGATGTGGGCCGGCACGTCACGTGGTCTCATGTCATATCCACAGTTGCTCAGCACCGCACCCACCGACTACAAGCGTCCTCACGACCTGTCGAACATCATCACACAGATCCGGCAGGACAACCTCGGACGACTTTGGCTGCGCACGCAGGCCAATCATGCACTCGTCTATGACCCACACAGCAACAAACTCATCAGCGATGTGGAACACTACCTCCAGGGACTCGGCATGAAGCTGTGGTACGAATTCCTACTGGAGACCGACGACCGGGGACGTATATGGTTCTACAAAGACAACGTAATCACCGTCAAAGACTTCAAGAGCGGACAGTGCTGGCGTAACGCGTTGCCAACCAAGGATGGCCGCATCGTCGACATGTGTTTTCACGGTGGACAGATGTATACAGTCACCGAGCATGCCATATACACCTGCTCACTGCAAGGTCGGCATATCTCTGCATATCGGATGACATCCACCGACGAGACGGTGTGCTACGACCGCACATACATGTTCGTCGACAAAGACAATAATATATGGCTGAAACGCAACGGCGAGCTCGCACGCTGCGACGCCCACACCCACGCCTGGAAAGCATTTCCTCAGGTTCTGTCCGACATCACCGGCATCACCCAGGACTACCGCGGCAACATCGTCGTGGCATCGTCAAACCACGGAGTGTTCGTCTTCAGCTCCAACGGCAACAGCGTAGAACAGGTGACGCAGACGCTGCCGCTCGTTGACGGTCTGAGCAATAACCACATACAATGCGTCTACTATGACACCGCAACAAAGAGCGTTGTGGTGGCATACCATAAAAACGGCTTGTCGCTCGTCAACCCGCAGAGTCCCTCCTCGCAGTTGATACACATCCAGGATGCCAAGCGCCACTACTCTGTCGACGACGTCATCTGCATGACCGACGCCGGCAACGGCGACTACTGGATTGGCACGGAGGACAACGGCATATACCTTCTGGACCGCCATGGCACCGTCAAGCGCAACCTCTTCAGTCTTCAGACCGCCACGGCAGTACTAAAGGACCATGCGGGAAGGGTATGGGCAGGACTCTTCCAGCATGGACTGTTCTGTGAAGACGGACGCAGCTTCTTCCCCGGGAAATCACCTTATAACATTCTCGAGCTTTCGCCGGGCCGTCTCTTCGTCAACCTCAACGGCGAAGGTCTCTTCGTCCTCGACACCAACAGTGGCAAGGCCACACAAATACCTACCGACAACAAATGGATTATGGACATCGGCATCTACGGCGATAAGATTTTCGCCGCCACACCACTGTTTCTGTATATCATCGATAAGAACACGCTGAGCATACAGAAGGTCTCTGCCGCCAATATCTCCGCCGACTTCAGCAATAGCATCAAGACATTGCTCGTCGACCACCGCGGATGGGTATGGCTTGTGAACTACATGCTCAACTCCCCCGTTGACATCTACGACTACCCACACAAAAGGGTTATCCAGGTTCCGGAGCTGAGCAAATACTCCATACTGGCTATGACGGAGGACAAACAGGGCAATATCTGGTGTTCAACAGACAACGGTCTGATACGCATCAGCACCGACGGCAAGGACTATCCCCATTTCAACATCATCAACTTCGGAGATCCAATAAAGGTCATGAGCAACGAGCGCGCAACGACAACCCTCAGCGACGGGCAGCTGCTCTTCGGTACTACCTCCGGTGTTTTCCGTATCAACCCGACGTCATTCCTCAACGACTTTCTGCACGGCAAGCAAGACGAGGAGGCCCTCACGCTGTCGGTGCTGAAGATAAACAACCGCACCATCTCACCGGGCGACAAGGTGGATGGAAAGGTCGTCGCGCCGGGTGACCTCTGCTATCTAAAGAAGCTTGACCTCAGCTATGAGGAGAACAATATCGTCATGCAGTTCCGGCCCGGCACCATCACCCCCGAGGAGGAACAGGTATGGAACTACAAGCTCGACGGCATGGACAACGACTTCTCGCCCATCAACGCCAACAATACCGTCATCATCTCCAACCTGCCGCCAGGAGTATATCATCTGCTTATGAGGTATAAGTCATCGGGCAAGGTATACGATATGCTCACCATACACATCAGACCACCCTTCTACCGTACCATATGGGCGTATCTCGTCTACCTTCTCCTGCTGCTGTTCATAGGGTGGCTCTTCTACAACCGTCAGCAGATACGTATGCACATCCTCAGCATGCGTGTCAAGGCAGAGCAGGAAAAGAAACTCAACGAACTGAAGATAAACTTCTTCACCAATATGAGCCACGAGCTGCGCACACCACTCACCCTCGTCGCATCGCCGCTGGAGGAGCTTCTGAAGAAGCCTATGGACAAGGAAATGCACGGCACCCTGTCGCTCGTCTACCGGAACACGCAGCGCCTCATAACCATCGTCAAGCAGATCCTCGACATACGTATTGACGGGACCACCGATGAGGAATACCATCCGCAGAGCGCCGACCTGTCTGATTTCGTCGGAAAGATATGCGGGCTCTATAAGATGCAGGCTAAGATGCACCACATCGACTTCTCCTTCGAATGCAACAAAGAACAGGAATTTATATTCTTCGACATGCACAAGATGGAGGTCATCGTCAACAACCTGCTGTCCAACGCCTTCAAGTATACTCCCGACGGAGGAAGCATACACGTCAGCGTGAACTACCAAGAGCAGGGCACACTGATACAAGTCGCCGACACGGGAGTGGGCATCAAGGATAAGGACAAGGAGAGAATCTTCGACCGTTACTACCGTACCAGCACACACCTCGACGACAGAAAGAGCTCTGGCATAGGCCTCGACGTAGTAAGGAAGTACGTGATGCAGCACAACGGTTCCATCACCGTCACCGACAATAAGCCGCGCGGTTCCGTGTTCCACGTATGGCTGCCGGTAGAGGCTACGACGGGTGACACCACGATGCCGATGACAGAGATGGAGGCTTCGCAGAACACAAAAGGCAAGAAACTCCCGACACTGCTCATCGTAGAGGACAACGTCGAGATGCTCGCTTATCTGTCGTCGCAGCTCGGCACCGACTACCGCATACTCAGGGCCACCGACGGCAATGCCGCACTGGAAGTACTGCATAAGGAAGACAATGTAGACATCGTCATCAGCGACGTGATGATGGAAGGCATGGACGGCCTGACGCTCACCAAGACAATAAAGAATGACGTCAGCCTGTCGCATATCCCTGTCATACTCCTCACAGCGAAAGCCCTCGACGAGGATGAGCTGAGAGGTCTGCAGATGGGTGCCAACGACTACGTCACGAAGCCGTTCAACCTCGATGTACTGCGCGTGCGCATCAGAAGACAGCTGGAGCGACGCGAGGGTATCAGGCAGAGCGTGGCGAAAGGCGAGGAGCTAAAACCGGCCGACGTGGCAGTAACGACGCTCGACGAGGAATTTATGAAGAAGGTCATGAACAGCATAGAGAAGAACATGAGCAATGCCGACTACTCCGTCGATGACCTCAGTCATGATGTGGACCTGCACCGTACGAATGTGTATAAAAAGATACAGTTTATCACGGGCAAGACGCCTCTGATGTTCATCCGTCTGATGCGACTGAAACGGGCTCACCAGCTTATGTCTCAGGGTGGTGTCATGGTGTCGCAGGTGGCTTACCAGGTGGGCTTCAACAATCCAAAGATCTTTTCACGCTATTTCAAGGAACAGTACGGCATGTACCCCAGCGAGTATATTAAGAAGCAGGGTGAGAACAACTCGTAAGTTCGATCCGTGCCTCGGAAAGGCACAATGAAAAAGGCGGCCCCGGGACAGTATCTTTTGGCAAAGAACGGTACCCAAGGCCGCATGAATACATGGTTTAGAGATTAATGCAAAGAATTGTCGAGCTTATTTAGCTATGTATTTTTTGTTTCCACGGATATAGACCTGGCCCTACGCCGCTTTCTCTACGCGCTGTCAGAAGAGCAGATAGACCGCATCCGAAGAATTGTTATTTGTCGAAAACGCGTTGATACCTGTCGTGGCACACTTTTGCTACAAAAAAGTACGTAGGAGCCGCACAAAGACTGTGAGAGCACAGCCGCGACAGGTACTATCAAAAATCCGCACAACCTCGAAGATGCCGTGAATTGCTAAATAATCGATACTAATTGCTAACTGCTAATTAATAACTGCTAACTGTTTTTTGCCTGCGGCAAAAAACAAAGCCCTGTCAATGTCCTTAAAATAGAAGAAAGGACACGAACAGGGCTTGTAGTCGAGGGTCGGCTGGCTCACGTCTGCCAGATGCCTCTTGTTATCCATACAATCTAAATACCTAATAAAGTGCTAGTAATTAAAAAAGACAACCTAATATATAATAAATCAGAAACTGTTATCGGCCATTATTTCACAACAATTTTACAGCCATTATGAACATATATACCTTTCTGTGTCGGTTCTTTTATTCTCATGCCACTAAGGTTGTACCACGCGTTGTCGCCGTTTGCGGCAGCGTTGTAAACCTTCGGGTTGGTGATACCAGTGGTTTCCTGACCAAGATACTGTGCACGTAGTGCGCGCATATCATCGAGAGTGATGACGTTGTCCATCTTGAACCAGTTGTTCCACCAGTCACTGCCTGCCCACTGGTGCTTCTGTCCCATAGTGTACTGATAGTGATACCAAGGCATGGCGTAGAGCCATTTAGCGCCTGCATCCCACTGGTCGGTCATCATTGGGGAGTTGCCGCACTCAGAAAGCGTCAGCATCTTGTGGGGGTAGTAAGTGTGCATGAATTCGAACGACCAGCTGGCAGAGTTATACTTAGCCTGCTCGTCGGCGTTATCCTTTGGTGTGGCGGTGTAGTTGTACAAGTCGCGACCAATGATGTCGACATAATCATCGCCAGGATACCATTCATCGTCGTTGATCTGACAGTTCCACACCCATATAAGGTTATGAAGACCACGCTCATGGAAGTAGTTGTACATGATATGCCAGAGCTGCTTACATGGCTCAGGACCATCGGCGCCCCACCAGAACCATGCCTTTCCGTCGCCATAGATGCCGCTGTTGCCGGCAGCCTCATGGAACGGTCTCCACAGCACTACGATACCGGAGTCCTGGAGAATCTCCAGACGGTCGGCGACCTTCTTAAGGTCAGCCATGAGGAAGTCGTGCTGCCACGTTCCCTCCTTTACAGCCTCCTTCGGTGAGAATTCCGTCACAGGAGAGCCGCCACCGGGAGCATAGAAACCTATGAACGAAGGCGGATCCTTTATAGAGTCTTTCTGATAGGCATTCCACTCTGCCTCGGTACTTGGCGCGCGCCAGTGCCAGCAGATGGTTACGAGACCACCCATATCCCACCATTCCTTCACGGGAGTGATATCCTTGTAAGGCTCCCAGCCGTAGGTGAGATGGATATAATCGAAGCCGTTCATGGCAGGATATTTTCCCGTCCACGTCTTGACGTATCCAGCTTCCTTATAGTTCCAGTTAACCTCAGCCATGGAGCATGAGATGGATTTCTTGCCATAGATGTCGCGCAGCATCTGATATATCTGCTTGGTACGCCAGGAGGCTTGCTTGTCGCAAAGGTCGTCATAGCCGACACGTGTATCAGAAGGCCTTTTGGTGCGGAGTACCACCTTAGTGATGGTGAAATTAGTACCGGAAAACATCAAAGAATGATGACGCATGGCATGAGCCAAAGAGTCAGAGACCTCAAAGGCGAAGTTGCCTTTTACCAAAAAATAAGACAGCGCGGGAGAAACCTCTTTCCATCCATTCTGCTTGTCGCGTACGGAGCACTGAGCGTACCCGTTGATATCCTTGACGAAGACAAGGATAGAATCACCACCGGACATTCCGGCGAATTTCATCGGGTCCACACAACATTCGGGACCCCAAGTCATCTTGTACTCTCCTTCGAGGAGAGTAATATCCCGCGCTGGCAGCGCTGTTGCTGCCAGCAGGGATACTAATAGAGAACAAAAGAATTTTGTCATCTCAAAACATAATTATTAACGAAACACTTTATATGTCTTACCATTCTGCCTTACGATGTAGACCTGACGGCGACCGTTCTCAAAGTTGTTGAGACGCTGGCCTGTGATGCTGTATATCTCGTAAGGTGCTGCCATATCGAAGCTACCCATAGTGTCGGCAGAGACAGTGCTGATGCCAGTAGTATTGGTAACCTGACCGTTACGGTGCCATACCTCGATAGACTTCAGTATACACTTTGTGCCCTTGATACCCATGCTCTTGGTACGGAGAGCCTCTGCTTCCTCAGCGGTTACGGTGAACCAGAAGCGTGGAGTCTGTACTCCGATGTTCTTAAACTCAGGTCTCAGAGTCTCCCACGACGGAGAGAGTGTAACAATCTGAAGCTGTGCAACCTCCGTCTCCTCGGTCTCGGTGAGGTTGAATACCACACGGTCGCCAGCCTCAAGACCAGCATTGACAAACTTCATCTTGTCAATCTTAGTCAGGGCGTCGTCGCTCCACATACCCATGTCAAGGCTTCCACCCTTAGGAGTGAAAATAGCTGTCTTAGTATACTCGTACTGAGGAGTAGCTGTCTCGAGGACAACACTTGTCAGTGTGCAGTTCTGGCCCTTGATACGGAGTCCACCATCCTGCTCACCATTGATGAGGTCATCGGCGTTCTCAGCGTTAAGGATGAACGAGTAGGTAGTAGTACCCTTCTTAATGTCTACGCAGCCCTGACCTTCGTTACTTTCAACCATTGCGCTATAGCCACTGTTTCCAATCTGGAGCTGTGGGCCCTTCTTGCCAGCGTATACAGGGTCAGAGATAGTGAAGATGAGCTTGTCGCCAGTCTTAGCACCGTCGAAACGATAGCCGAGTAGCTTCAGACCGTTGCCAGACCACTCGATTGGGAATGAGCCCTCCCAGATGGTGATGCGGTAACCATTCTCAACAGGTACGATAGGCTGGTTGTCACCCTTGACATAACGCTTCTTGTTCATAGCAATAATAGTATAGCCATTGCCCAGGAGCTTAAAGGTACCGGTGAGTGCAGAGAAGTTAGCGTCAGTAACAGCCAGACGATAGTCGCCTGAGAAGTCACCGGAAGCGATGGTAGTGCCATCCTCCTTAGCGATGGTAATCTTACCGGAGCCGGTGCCTACGAACTGTATAGTGTCGCCTACAGCGAAGCCTGCTGCAGAGAAGAGCTTGCCGTCGCCGGCAACAGCGCTACCTGTCCAAGGCAGATAGTTAGCGTCAGCGGAAACGTTGCCGCCGCCACCCTTGATGCCACTAAATACAGAGCACTCCTTAGAAGTCTGCTTGATACCGTTGCGGCCGAGGATGATGCACTTACCATTCTCCTTCATGTCGCTCTCGTCATATCCGCCGAACATATCGCAGGCCTCTGTGCCACCACCGTTACCGGTCCATGACCATCCGAGGTAACCGATGCCCTTAGCCTGGCAGTGGTCGAGTATCTCCTGCCATGCAACAGAATGTCCCTTATGGTTGTAGGAGAACTCACCTACGATCACCGGTGCGCCTACCGTGAGAGCGTCATCGATAGCCTTGTCGACGTCAGAAGCTGACGGGAAGCAGTCGTAGAGGTGCTCAGAGAAGATGAGGTTCTTGTCCTTATCGGCAGCGAGAACCTTTGCTCCAGCCTTAGGAATAGAAGCAGGGTACTGACCGTAACCGGCACAGTCGACGACGAGAGTGTTCTTGATACCAGCGTTACGAATCATCGGGATAACCTTCTCATAACCGGCAGCCCATGGGTCTGCCTCCCAGCTTCCGTACCACTCGTTAGAGATATTGATGAGGACTGTAGCGCGGTGTGCGTTGAGCAGGTCCTTATAAGAAATCCAGAAGTTTGCTGCACGCTCAAGCTCAGAGACCTTGTCTGAACCTGTCTCGTCGTGAGTATTGAAGATAGCGATGATCTTGTTGTCCTCGCAGAGTTTGATCAGATTGCTGAGCTCTGCTGCTGTAGGCTTCTTCCAAGAATGGTTGCCACCGTCAGCGAGCTGGATACGTATAACGTTAGCTCCGATACGCTTTGCAGCCGGTATGACATCGTCGGCAGTGTTGCCGTCGCCGTTACCGTACTGCCAGCACCAAGAGTAGTTGACACCACGCATAATGAACTCATTGCCGTTAGCATCGAGAAGCTTTGTGCCACTGGTGTGGAAGCCCTCACCGGTAGTTACGGTGCCACTACCTGTGTTGCCGCCCGTATTACCACCAGGTTCATCGCCAGGCTCATCGCCAGAGCCGCCACCCTCGCCGACTGTTACCGATGTAAGTGTGAAGTCCTGCCCCTTAACCTTAAAGCCATTCTCGAAGAATGTCTTGTTGTCAGCAGTGATATCGATAGCGAAACCATCTTCGAAGTCAGTGTAGTTATGACCGTCGAAGTCGTAGAAGTTCTTCAGAGCGCCGTCACCAAACTGAATCTGAGCGTTGCTGCCAGCCTCACCGTGGAAGACAATCTGCTGCCCCTCCTTCAGGCCAGAGGCCTTCAGAGCGAGTGCGTTGTTCCATGCGTTAGGATCGAAGCTACCCTTCCAGGGAAGCTCAGAAAAGGTCGTTGTCGAAGCGTCGTCACTTGCAGCTCTCTCCACAACCACAGAGGTAAGTGTAAAGTTCTGGCCCTTTACGTGCACACCTTCACTCAGTTTAGATGCATTCTCTGAAGTGACATTGATGGTGTAAGAACCATTGAAGGATGAATAGTCGCCAGTGTACATGGTTGACCAGTCCTTCGAAGAGATCTGAATCTGGGCGTTGTCATAAGCTGTGCCCTGGAAGACGACTTTGTCGCCTGCCTTCACATCGCTGAGACTAACGTCCAACGCGCTGCCCCAAGACGCAGGATCGAACGATCCGGTCCACACGTTTGTAGAGCCTGCGTAGACTATTACTGCGAATAATAGTCCTAGTAACGATAATAAGCTAATCTTTTTAAACATAGATAAAATATTTAAGAGTTAGTACTTTACAAACACCTTCTTGTAAGTGCCGTCAGACATCTTCACAATTACCATTCCAGGCGTGCCCTTGCTCACCTTTCGTCCGGTGACATCGTAACGGGCTACTTCATAAGCGTGGTCAGTCTTCTGCACATGTGCTATGCCAGTGGTAGCGCCGGTGTATGTTCCCCATACCTTAGTGCCATTATCGAAGAGCTCAATGTTAGCATTGTTCTTCATCTCGCTCTGGCTCGTGCCGCCCACGCCCTGCAGAGACGGCGACTTCATGTAGTCCCACTTCACGCCCTGAGGTCCACTGACGCGGAACTGTATCTCGCAACGGCTTGGATCCTGTCCGGCCGGCATGATAAGATCGCCGGTGAGGTCAAGGTCTACATAATAGATACCAGGCTTGTCTGTAGGCAGGAGCTTGGATATCTTCACTGGATGCTGAGCGTAGTTGGACTGGGTAGTGAAGTCGGCGGCCGTCTTACCCTTAGCGATAGCGTCGCTGATATCATAGTAAACACGAACGTGCAGGTTTTTCGACACGCGTGCTGGCCAAGCAGTATGGTTGCGTACGATAATCTTCAGCTCCACGAAGTTGATCTGGTTCTGTGAGTCCTGGCAGTTGATGCCGCTCTCTACAAAGAACTCCTTTCCGTCCGGTGTCTCTATAGCCGACGGATCATCGACATGCCTCACACCCTTGTTTTCGAAGACCGCAGCCACGACGCCGGTGTAGCAGGCGTTGTAGTCGCAAGCCACCTCATTGGTCTCATAGTTGTTGCGCACGTCCTTGTACGAGCTGTCGTCGCCACTCGACGGACCGCCCACGACGGCACCCTGCAGCACGTGGCGGTTCTCGTCGGGCTGGTCAGCCATGTTGTTGTTCCATGAGCCGTGCGCCGTGCGGTGGTGCTCATGTGTAGGATAGCCGGTACCGTAGCCCACCTGGAATACCTGCCCGCTGCTTCCGAGCACGTAGTTGGCGATCTGCTCCGCCAGACCGTCGGCAGCCTCCTTGTAGTCGGCTTTCGCCTTGTCCCACTTGGCATAGACCTCACCCATGAAGGCGGCACCAGAAGCGTAACGGATGGAACCCCAGTTCGACATCACCGGCAGTCCGCCCTGCGTGCGGTTGATGGGGTTAGAGCCCTTCACGCCGTTGCGACCGCACCAATAGTCAATCATGTTCTCGATAGGCTTGGCGTAGGTCTCGTCACCGGTGAGCTCGGCAAGCTTCATGCAGGCGCCGAGGTGGACGTCGTCCCAGCATATAGGCCACGAGTACGATGTCTCAGTGCCTCCCTGAAACTCCTTGCCGAAGTGCGTGGCATAGTCCTTCGCCTTGTCGAGGTAGCCCTTCTCGCCCGTAGCCTGATAGAGCCAGCAGCCAGCCAGCGAGAGCTCATCGTAGAACCCGCTCCACGAGTGGTAGAGGCTTCCCACCGGAGGGTTGTAGCCGTTGTCGCTCATAGCCTTCTCTGCCAGCGCGTAGAGAATCCTGGCGTGGCTGAGGTACGTGGCGGCGCGCTCCGGGTCCTTGTCCTTGAGGATGATGGCGGCAGCAGCCAGCGACGCCGCCGTCTCGCCGCAGACGCACGAGCCTCCCTTAGCCTGCGTGCCGTCGACCTTGTACGACGTGCGGTCCATGACATACTCTATAATCTCCGTAGCCACCCACCACGAGTGGTCCTTCTCGTCGCTCACCTGGAAGTAATAAGTGTCGGGGTTCGGATTGCACTTCACGAAGTAATCATTGGCCCACTTGATATTGTGCAGCAGCCACTTCTCCTGTCCCGAGCCCGTGTAAGCCTTCGTATTGTTGAGATACGACCATGCCATGACCATCGACGAGAACGACATCGGGAGGTTGAACTTCGCATTATCGCCGGCGTCGTTCCATCCGCCAGTAAGGTCGATATTGTTGTCCTTGCCGTCCTTCAGGCAGCAGTCGCCGCGCCAGTTGGTGCGGGATAGTGTCTCCTGTGAAAGCTTACCACTCTCCTGAAGCTGATAGAAGAGCAGCGACTTGGCCAGAGACTCACCGTAGTTGTATGTCTGAGCCATACAAGGTGCTGCCACGGCGAGCATGGCGCCCAACATTATATTTTTTACGTTCTTATTCATCTTATAATATATATGTGTGATTGTTGTACTTTGTTATTTATTGACGATAATCTTCTTCACGGTGCCATCCTGGAACTTCACGATGTTGACACCATGTGAGTACTTGTCGGTACGAGCGCCACATACATTATATATAGCTACCACTTTAGAAGGCTTTGCAGCTGTTGTTGTGCTCATACCTGTGCTAACACCATAGAAAGCGGTGACGTTAGTACCCTTGGAACCGAGCTTCACGACGTGGTCGAGACCGATGAACGTACCGTTGGAGGTCTGCCAGAGTGAGCTTTTCATCATGTTCCACTTGGCATCGTCCCATGTTGTCCAATCGTCCTTGAGCAGACCGCCGGTATCACCGGAGTTAGGATTGATGCACCAGTATGTGTGGTTAATGTGGTTCTTTGTGATGAAGTCGTTGATGATGCCGAGGTACTTCTGGTTGGAACCGCCGTCGAGTTTACCACCCCACTCACCGATGAGCAACGGTGCGATGTTCTTCTCCTGGAGATAGAACCATGTGTCGCGCCAGTAGTCATTATATATAGACTCCTCGGTGAAGTCCTTCTGGAACCAAGGCTGGTCGCTGACGCCCGGTCCGTACTCATGAGGAGAGTAGACGAGCTGCGACTGATACTGTCCGAGGTCTATAGGATACTTCTCAGCGTTGCGGAGGTTGGCACCCCACCATGCTCCGTGTCCATCGATAGACTCGATACCCTCTACCATGATAAGCAGGTTAGGGTTCTCCTTGAGGATAGCTTGACCGCAACGGCTAGCGGCATACTGCCAGTTGTTCTCGTCGGTACTGTTGTCCCACTTTGCCGTACCATGGGGCTCGTTCTTCAGGTCGCAGGCGATGATGGTATCGTCGTTCTTGTATGTCTTCACGAACCATACCCAGCCTTCTATCCACTGGTCGGTAGTGATGCCGCCCTGACCGTACCACAGAGGATACATGTGCCCGGAGTTGTTAGCCTCATCGCTATGCAAGTCCATCATTACCTTGATACCGTAGAGTTTACAGTAGTCGAGGAATTTGTCAAAAATCTGCTTCGAGTTCATGTTTGTGCCGTCAGCATTCTTCAAGTCTTGGTTGGTATTCCAGTTGACGTTCACATCTTTATATTCGCCCTTCTTCCATTCCAGCAAGAGCTGTGTGGAGATAGGCACACGGAGGATGTTGATACCCTTGTCGGCACAGAGCTTCAGCACATTCTTCAGATTAACGCTCCACAGACCGTGGAAGACGCGTTCTGTACAGTTGAAGCCAAACCAGTTGGCACCGGTGAGGTATACCTGATGCCCGTCCTTGTCATAAAGGCCGGCACCTTTGGCGTGCAACCAGTCATCGCCTTGTACAACCGAAACCGTTGAGCCACTGTTGCCAGTACCGGTATTGCCACTATCGCCGGTATTACCCGTGTCACCACTACTCGCGTCGCCCGTATCGGGTGCCTGGGGAGTGTACTGTGTGGAATCGTCGTAGCTGATGGTATTACCGTTCTTATAGAATTCTGTTACATTGGTACCACCCGGGAGGCTGACCTTATGGTCGAGGCTGACATACTTGCCGTTCTTGTCGTGCCAGAGAGTACCCTTCATCATATCATATTTAGCTGTGTCCCAGGTGAGCCAGTCGTTTTCGAGTAGGCCACCGGTATCACCGGAATCCGGGTTGACGCACCAGAAGGTGTGGGAGAGGTTGTTGCGCTCGATAAACGATGCCATGATGCGGAGGTATTTCTCGTTGCTGCTACCATCCATGAAACCGCCCCACTCACCGATGAGCAGCGGTGCGATGTTCTCCTGATGGAGGTAGTACCAGCTGTAGTACCAGTAGTCGTCGAGGAGCGTCTTCTCGGTGAAGTCCTTGTCGAACCATTTCTGAGCGTACACCTTTGGTCCGTAGTCGTGAGGAGAGTAGACGAGCTGGCTCTGATACTTGCCTAAGTCTACCGGCATCTCACCGGCGCGGCGAAGGTTGCCGCCCCACCAGGCACCGTAGTACTTTGGCTTGTAGTTCGGGTCCCACTGATTCTCGGTGCCTGACTCATAGGTGTAGCCGGGACGCGGTGTTTGCTCAATACCTTCAACAAAAATCAGCAAGTGAGGGTTCTTCTCCAGAATAGCCTTACCACAGCGGCTGGCAGCGTAGCGCCAGTTGTTCTCGTCTTTGCTGTTATCCCACTTAGCGCGTGGGTTGTCGCCCTGGGAGAACTTTCCGTGAGGCTCGTTCTTAAGGTCTATTCCGATGACGGTATCGTCATTCTTATATTGTTCAGCGAACCATGCTAGACTGTTAATCCAGCAGTCAGTGTCGAACTCCGGCTTGTACCATACAGCGTAGTTGTGTCCGGAGTTATTGAGTTCTGGTGAGTGGATATCAATGAAAACCTTGATACCGTACTTCTTACACATCGAGAGGAAGAGATCAAAAATCTGATGCGATGTCGTCTTGCCTCTCTGGTACCAACTGTTCATGCCGTTCGACGTATTAATATTAATGTCGCCCGACTCGGTGCCGTCCTTCCACATCTTTAAGAGCTCTGTAGCTACAGGGACACGCATCACATTGATGCCATGCTCTGCGCAGGACTTCAGGATTGTCTCCATGTCCTGCTGCCAGAGTCCGTGGAACACACGTTCGGTACAGTTGAAACCGAACCAGTTGGCACCCGTAAGCTTCACCTCCTGATTATGTTCGTCCATGATGCGACGGCCGTCAGTATGCAGCCAGTCATCGCCATCGGCGTGGGCCGAGAGGGTGGCTGCAGCCAGTACCATGCTAAGAAGAAATTTTCTATTCATAATCGACAAATTATTTTAAGGTTTGTGGCGGCAAAGATATAATATTTGAATATGCAATATGGTAGGCTATTGTCGCAAATAGGGTATTGTGTACAATATCATACCCCACAAACTACAAACAATAACCAAAGAAACGAATCAAGCGCTTGCAGAGCGCTACCAGGTAGGGTATTTTCGCAGAAATATTCCTCACCATAACGCAAAGAACGCATAGGTACGCTACACTCCTTTCGTACGGCTACATGGTTGTAAACTTTCGAAACACGTTTAATATAACCATTATAGCTGCGCATGTATCAATCTGTAAAGTAATATGACAATTTTACGCCTTCATTTTTCGATTATTCTGAACGCCTCGAGGAAGTGCCATTTTGGCCTCAAAAGTAAGGCTTACTTGCGTTGTAAGTGTGCCCCTTTTACAAGGTAAAACATATGTTTTTGCAAATCAACCCATATTTTGCCACGAAATGCCCGTTATTTTCCTGGATTTTTATCGGATTTCAACTTCTAGATTGTTCGTTTTCCCAGACAATATTTTGTCATAAATATCCGTGTCAAAACCGCCCGACTCACAACGCTGAATAAAATATCCGTGTCTGACTGACAACTGCAGGGTGCGGCCGTCAGACACCACGCGCAAAATAAAACGCGGTACATGGCCCAAAGCACAGATAGAGCGTTATTATTACCACGACGATATCATCAGGGCTTTCTAAAATAATTGTTAGCAGATTTAGGGGTTCTGAATATTTTATGCGCTCTGCGCAATTTTACGCGATAGCGATTTTCGTCACGGGCAGGCTTTGTCCCCCGCTTTGTAGGGGGTGGTGCTGAGGTGATGGGGGCAGCCGACGAGCTTGCTCGTAAGGCTGTCCCCATCACCTCAGCACCATAGCTCCATGGGGAGCTAAAGTCACGTGACTATTTTCCAAAAACTTATTCCCGATTCAGGGTGACGCATTGACGAAGTCAGGAAAAGAGGGACAGCCTCATGTCATCCCTCTTATCTTTATAATTACTCGCCCTATGCATAATGCAATCAATCGCTAATACTACTATTGTATTAAAGTCAAATCAACAAATATTATTGGGAACTTAACACCAATGCAGGGCACGGACCATCGGTCCGTGCCCTACAAAAATTATATTCTTACGCGCACTGCGAAAGTCGTTCACTCGGTAATGGTTTATGCTCTATGGAAGAGATATTCTTTCTATATGTCAGCTGTGAGACGGGTGAAGAGACGGCTCTCCAGGTCGTGGAATTCCGCAGAGTAATCTTTGAGGATAACTTTCTATAGGTATTGATTTTTACAGTCGGAAACAGTAAATATGGTTAGGACACAACATTAGTGTAGGGTTAGGGGCCGTCCGTTAACAAACGCATAGTGATTAATCCGGCTGCAGGGGCGGCCCTCGTGGCCGTCCGTTAACAAACGCATAGTGATATATTACGGACGGCCACTAGGGCCGCACCCTGCAGTCGTACGACACCATCGCGACCTTTGCGCCTTGGCGAGAGATTTTGCGGTGAGTGCGTACCCAATTTAATCCGGCTGCAGGGGCGGCTAGGTAGGGTTAGGGGCCGTCCGTTAAAACGCATAGTGATATATGACGGACGGCCACTAGGGCCGCACCCTGCAGTCGTAAGACACCTTTGCAACCTTTGCGCCTTGGCGAGAGATTTTTGCGGTGAGTGCGTACCCAATCTAATCCAACTGCAGGCGCGGCTAGGTAGTGTCCTACCATATTTACGTCCATAATAGGCTTAATTCAAATTCCAAAGTTTCTTAATAACGCGAATTTTAAGGAATATAAGCGACTTATGCCAATGTAGGGGTGGGGTTCCGCAGCACCGGTTATATCGGATTCCGCAGAGTAATCGTGGGTTGGATTTGTAGTATATAGGGGTACGGTTCGTTCACAACCCTCATTTTCATGTAGTTATGTTTTTTTATTAAGATGTTTCTGCCTAACTTTGCAGCGTCAAGCAACAATTTGTGAGAACAGATGAGGCTATAAAGTTTCGCAGATTTGGGTTATGTTATTAAATTAGGCTGTCAAGAATTTAGTCAGCTTTTATACTCATAATAGCTCGGCAAGTTCAACATAGCTGACCCTCATGCACCATGGCAAAAAGGTGGTATCTAAAACACGAACGGACTCATAAGGCAATACATACCAAATGGTACTGATTTTAAGGACGCAAGTCAACAAAAAATTAAGATGATACAAAGAAGAATTAACACAAGGCCAAGGGAAAAATTAAATTTCCTCACTCCTGATGAAGTCGTTTGCAAAAAAAATTAGTATATTTGCACATGCTAATTGAGACTCCGCCCTCTTGATTTACGGGAATTTATTCTTAACATATACAAACATATTTCATTGATATGAGTATCAAAAAGCTTCTTATGATGACATTGCTCAGCCTTTGCTGGGTTTCTGTCTTCGCTGAGGACGATACCAACGTTCTCTTCAAATGGACGGCGGCTGCGTCAACCAACAACGAGACGTTGAAGGTCTGGTCGCTACAAAACGAAGGATCTGGCTCACCTCAATATTCTTGGGTATCGTCAGCAACCACAGATAACGGTTTTGTCATTGACAACACCGAGGGATATTATTTCTCTACGGGTAAGTGGGAACGCATGATGATGATCGACAAAGCCTCTTTCCAAGCATCGACGATATTAGCTTTACAGAAAAAATACGACGATCTAACCGTTGCCGTGACGGTCAATTATCTCCGAGACGGCAACCAAACTGATAGCGATCCAGCGCAAATCTCACTGAAATACTACAATAGTAAAGAAAGCAAATGGGAGGGCTTCTGTGATTTCGGTGATGGCAAAGACTATAAGTCGCTGACAAGCGACGGTTCCGTCACTCTCACAATCACCAAGAACCTCGTAGCCAAGCACACCATGGCTGTTGAGGGCAAGCATCTCAAGATTAAGTCTGTCATCATCTCTTATTTCTCAAAGACACTCGCCAAAGAGCGCAATGCGCAATATCTGAACGGTAAGACTTATGAGGACGCAGGCATTAATCCTTATTATATAGCCAGCTGGTATCAGAAAGAAAGCACCAACCCGATCAGCTTCTCTTTAGTCAAAGACAAGGTGGAGTTAGGTGACGTGATGCGCGTGTGCTTCCGTGGTACTGTCGAGGACTCCTATGCTTTCCTCAAGGACTGGACCAACAGCAATGAGATTATGACCGGTTCGGATAAGTTCAGCATTAACGGCTGGAAGTATATGGACATCACTGTCAACCAAAAGCTCAAGGATCTTATCGATAATGACAATTTGTGGATTGGAGGCAACAACTACACGATCTCAGGCATTTACTTCCTCCATGATAAAAAGAGCTACGAGGACTGGAAAGACCGCGAGTCTGAGGCAAGATCCACCTATAAGCCCTCTGACGCTGAGAAGACGCTGACAGACTGGAAAAGCTTTACGGTCGACGGTAATTACTTCACCTATAAAGATGGTATGGAAAGCAACGGTAAAATCGACAACACCAAGAATGCTATCATCCGCATCAACTATACCACGAACGGTGATGGGGCGCAGATTGCCGTCAAAGATAATGGGAGCAATACCGACGGCTCATACGGTTCCTATTCACGAAACCGCCAAGAGGAGAAAAGCGGGAGTTACATCTATTACGATTACTTCGATCTCACCTCTGGTACTGGTAACTTCGACATTGTGTTCAGTGACGCCATCACAAAATTTAAGAAAAACGAATCATCAGGCAAAAATGAGCCTGTAATCGGCTCCGACGGACAGATGACAGGTATGATGTCGAAAATCCAACGCGACGGAATTCTTGTCAGTGGCAAAAACGTAACGATCAACTCGGTATCGATTATCCCTACGCAGGTTGCCAAATATGTCAGTGGTTGCGCAGTCATCAACCATAAACTCTCGGCAAGTTACTACAAGCCCATCTCACTGTCGTGCAACATGGACGATCCGGAAACCATCAAGAAAGTCTTCGGCACCGACAACGTCTATGAGTTGGGAACCACAAAGGTGAAGAAAGAGTCGAACTCCACAGGAGGACATGACTATCATATCTATATCCATTTCAAGAAGGCTACGTCCATTCGCGCTAACTATCCTTACATCATCAAGCTCGATGGCAGGGACGAGTCGACATTCACCTATGATGGTGTCAAGGCCAACACACGCGACTACACTACATACACGTTCTATACGCCTGCCTTTACCTATGATGAAAGCATAACAAACGAAGATAAGGCTAAGTTTGAGAAATATCTGAAGGACCAGCAGATGCTGTTTATCTCCACGGCTCCGGTCATCAAAATGAAGACCAGCAGTGTGGGCGAGGTGGAAGTGATAACCGGTGTGGACGACTATACAAAGCTCAACACCTACAATAGAAGCACGGGCGGTAAATGCGACTATTACTTCTATAAAGGTGTTCTCTATCCCAATATGCAGGACAGAAGCATCAAGTCTGGACTCGCATACATCCAGCTTACAGAAAAGCTGAAGAAGGTCTTCGACAATCCGAAAGTGGTCTTTGGTGAGACACAAGCCAAGAGCGGCGCATTTTACTCGTTTGTCTTTGACGACGACAACACTGTGACAGGCATCAGCTCTCTACCAGCATGTAACCCCAGACGTGCCAACGTCAACGGTGTCTATAACCTCAATGGTCAGCGCGTCACTGCTTCGGCAGATGAATTGCAGCACCTGCCCGCCGGTATCTATATCGTCAACGGGCATAAGCTCGTCGTCAGATAACATTATCCCTTCAACATTAAAGGTCATACAAAATGAAGAAATATATAATACCAGAAACCACCATAATCCATGTAAATCCGTCTCCGCTGCTTACGGGATCACCAAAGAATAACAATAATATAAGTGTCGTCGTAGATGAGAGCACTTCCGGCGGTCCAACCATAACAGTATCCACCGAAGACAATTCCGGCGCAGGCTCCATCATTGACGATGCAAAAGCCTGGAAAGGTGGTTTCAGCGCATGGGAAGAGGACAACTAAACTAAAGTAAAAAAATAAGGGAACGAGTTTTCACTCATTCCCTTATTTTTTTACTTTTATGTCATTGCTGCAATTAAAGCCAAAGACCTATTATTATTGTAAATTTAACACCAATGCAGGGCACAGACCGTGGTCCGTGCCCTGCAACGAATTATATTCTTACGCGCACTGCGAAAGTCTTATCTCACGCGACAAAGGGTTTATGCCCCGTGGAAGAGATATTCCTTCTGTATGTCGGCGGTGAGGCGAGTGAAGAGACGGTTCTCCAGGTCGTGGGCCACATCAAGGGCATGGCTCAGCGTACGGTCGGAGAAGTCCTGCAGGAGGTCGTGGGCCGCCATGGGGTGTCCCGACTTTACCAGTCCTACATAGTCCTCCTCCATCTCCTTCTGTCTTTGGTCGTTCTCCTTCTCCAGATAAGCGTATGTCTCCTTGATGATTGGCGCATAGGCGTTGTAGTTGACCATGCCGAGAGCCATCACCTTACGGAAGGTCCAGTAGGCGGAGTTGTCGGAGCACTTCTCGTCACCGAGGTAGTAAGCCTCCGGGAACTTATGCACTCCCTGATACAGTGGCAGGAAGACACCGAGGTCGGCCATGCCCTCAGCGACGTATGTGAGACATCCTATCTCCTTCGGCAGCCATGGCCTGTTCTGCAGGATATGCGTCTGCGTGGTACGGAAGATGCTCACCGGACGGTAAGGCTCCTTGCCGTTGCAGTGCAGATACGGGTCATGGTCCGTACCGTCGTAATGGAAGCGGAAGGCACGGCGCAGGTCGGCGATGGACAGCTTGTGGTCGGCCTCAGCATAGACGGGGAACGTATTCTTCGTAACGTCGTTCTTCAGCGCCGGCGAGAACATCCCCTGCAGTCCCCACACACGGGGATAGTTGTATGTGGTGTCGGCGATGTCGTCCTTGGAATAAGCCTCATGGAAGTCGAACGGTCCTTTCTTCGGGTCGTAGAGTCCGTTTTTCTCTGCAAACTCTATAAGGTCGGCCGAGGCAAGGAAGTTCTCCTTGTCGTTGGGGTCGTACTTCCTGTAACGGCTCTGGTTGCCGGTGACGAAATACTTGTCGGCAGGCATGCGGCAGGCCAGCCAGCGATGTCCTCCGGCATTCTCCAGATACCATATCTCCTTATCATCGATAAATCCTATGCCGAAACCTTCTGCAGAGCCGTATTTCTCTATCATCGCTCCGAGCCGCTCCACACCCTCGCGGGCCGTGGTGATATACGGCAGCACGGTGTTGTAGGTGCAGCATTCCGACAGTCCGTTCTCCACATACGGGTCGGCTTTCAGTGCTTCCGGCGAGGAGAAGATGGTCTCCGTGGAGCTCTCTCCCACCCCGGCGGTGTTCCATCCGGCGCTACCCCACTCGTTATGGTACTGGTAGTCCGGCAGCCCGGTATATCCAAGGGCCTTCTTCGGCAGCGGGCAGCGGAAAGGACTGTCTGCAGCGACAAACTCCTCCGGTCCGTTCTCTGTATCCTCACAGACAATAAAGTTCTTCGTTCTCAGAGCGTCGAAATCCTCTGATCGGGCCAGGATGCGCGAGCCGTCAGCGGTCTGCTGTTCACCAACGATGATGGTGGTGCACTGTGTAGCCTTCCTCCCCTCACCGTCAGCGGGACGATTGATGTTTGATTTGTTGTGTTGTTTTTCCATAATAAATATGTATTTAAATATAAAGTTTCTTACTGTTCCAGTTCCGGAGTTTTTATCCGTTTGCAGGGCGCGGCTGATACACTTGCGAAACCAGTATTCTCCTTACTCTCCCAACGCCCTCTCGGCGTTCTGCGCCAATGCGAGCATCTCGTCCTGTCCCGGATACACGACGACGGGAGCCAGGAACGCCACCCTGTCGGTGATGCCACTGACGACATACTTTGAGAACGCTATGCCTCCCGTGAGGATTATCGCGTCGACCTTCCCACAGAGCACGGCACCCTCGGCGGCAATCCATTTCGCCGTATGCCATATCATAGCGTCGGTAAGGAGCTTGGCCTGCTTGTCGCCACTGTTGATGCGACGCTCTATCTCCCGCATGTCGTTGGTGCCGAGGTAGGCCATGAGTCCGCCGTTGCCGGCGATGAGGTTCATGATGTCGCGTTCCGTGTAGCGTCCGGAGAAGCAGAGCCTTACGAGGTCGGCGGCAGGCAACGACCCGGAGCGTTCCGTAGAGAACGGACCCTCGCCGTCAAGGGCATTGTTCACGTCGACAGCACGGCCGTGGTCATGGGCAGCGACGGAGATGCCACCACCGAGATGACAGACTATGAGGTTCACGGCCTCATAGGTCGTGGCATGCTCAGCGGCATAGCGGCGTGCCACCGCCTTCTGGTTCAGCGCATGCCATAAGGCGTCGCGCCGTATCTGCGGCAGTCCGGTGATATGTGCCTCCGGAGCCATCTCGTCGACGGTGCCGGGGTCGGCGGTCAGCGCAGGACAGGGCGGCTCGGCCATAAGGGCGATGTCGCGTGCCATGGCGCAGGCAATGTCGGTAACATGGACGTGCTTTGCCTTCCGCGCCTCCTCTATCATCCCGTCGGTGACAGGATAACAGCCGCTGGACACCGGCCGCGCGAGGCAGCCGCGTCCTATGACGGCATCGAGTTGACGTGGTATGTTGTGCCTCACCAGCTCATCCACGACAAGCTGCCTGCGGAAAGGCTCCTGCTCCCATACGCTGCCGAAGCGCGCCAGCTCGTCAGGCGTATGCCTGATGTCGCTCTCAAAGACTGGATGGAGGTTCTCGAAGACGGCTATCTTCGTTGAGGTGGAACCGGGATTGATGGCTAATATTCTATGACCCATAGACACAAGATATATAATGTATAAGTAACCGAATGCGAAATTACAAAAATTATGTCTAAACACAATCGTTTTCATAAAAAATTTATAACTTTGCAGTGTTATGAAGAAAGTTATACTCACATTATCTTTGTTTCTCCTGATGCTCCCCGCGATGGCACAGGTGGAACGCCCACGGTTGGTAGTGGGACTCGTCGTCGACCAGATGCGATGGGACTATCTTTACTATTATTATAACGACTATTCCGAAGGTGGACTGAAGAGGCTGCTCTCCGAAGGATATTCCTACGAGAACACGCAGATAAACTACTCACCGGCCGTCACGGCGGTGGGACACTCCAGCATATACACCGGTTCCGTGCCGGCTCTCAACGGCATTGCAGGCAACTGGTTCTGGGAGGACGGCAAGTCGAAATACTGCTGCACCGACACCACGGTGCAGAGCGTAGGCTACACCAGCGCCGAAGGACAGATGAGCCCGCGGAACCTCTGGGGCACCACCATCGGCGATGAGCTCCATCTGGCCACGGACTTCAAGTCGAAGGTCATCGGCGTGGCTCTCAAGGACCGTGCGGCGATACTCCCGGCGGGACATAGTGCCGACGCCGCCTACTGGTGGGATACCTCCGCGGGACATTTCGTCTCGAGCACGTTCTATATGACCGACCTGCCACAGTGGGTCAAGGACTTCAACAAGGCCAACCACACGAAGCCGGGCTTCAATATCAAGACCAATGACGAGGGCGTCACCATGACGTTCCGCATGGCGGAGGCAGCCGTCAGCAACGAGAAACTGGGACAGACCGGTGGCGAGACCGACATGCTGACCATCAGCGTGTCGTCGACAGATGCCATCGGACATGTCTACTCCACACGCGGGCCGGAGAACAAGAGCGTATACATGCGCCTCGACCGCGACGTGGCATCGTTCCTGACATACCTCGACAAGACCGTCGGCAAGGGCAACTACCTGCTCTTCCTCACCGCCGACCACGGCGCGTCGCACAACTATAACTTCCTGAAACAACACCGCATACCGGCCGACGGATGGGATTATGACAAGTCGGTAAAGGACCTTAACGCATACCTGCGCACGGCCTTCCCACAGCTCACCGCTGACCCGGTGCTCGGCGAGGATAACTACCACTTCTACTTCAACGACAAAGCCTTCGACGGCAAGGACCGCCAGGCCATCATTGACGCTGCCGTCAACCGTCTGAAAGAGGACAAGCAGTTCCTCTGGGTCGTCGACAACAACCGCATCGCCACCTCTGACGTGCCGGAACCGATAAAGACACGCCTCATCAACGGCATCACGCCGCACCGCTCCGGCGACATCACCGTCGTAACACGGCCGCAGGTCTTCGGTGCTCAGGTGTCACCATCATACAAGGGCACAAGCCACGGTCAGCCGATGGCATACGACGTGCATATTCCTTTCGTCCTCTACGGCTGGCACGTGGAGCACGGTGAGAGCACGAAAGCGGTGAACATCACCGACATAGCCCCCACCATCTGTGCTATGCTCCACATACAAATGCCTGACGCAGCCATAGGAAACAGCGTCAGGTAAGGCACTCAACGAAAAACGCACGCGGAAAGAGCGGCAATAGAAAAAAGATTGTAAGGATAAAAATGAAGAATACCACGAAATATGTATTGTCGCTCGTTCCTGTTATCTTCCTGATAGCCTTCCTGTCAGTGGTTATCAGGGTCTACGGCATTGACGCGCTGTCGGGGCCGAGTCAGATAGTACTCGTCGTCTCGACGGGTATCGCCGTGCTCATCGCGATGCTCTACTTCCATATCACATGGCGTGAGCTGGAGGAGGAGATAAACAAGTCAATAGGAAGCATAGGCTCACCGATTGTCATCCTGCTGCTCATCGGACTGCTCTCGGGCACGTGGATGGTCAGCGGTGTGGTGCCCATGCTCATCTACTACGGCATGCAGATTATAAATCCGCATGTCTTTCTCATATCAAGTTGCATCATCAGCGCCCTCGTCTCCGTGATGACGGGAAGCTCGTGGACCACCGTAGCCACCATCGGCGTGGCCCTCATGGGCATCGGCAAGGCGGAAGGCTTCAGCGACGGATGGACGGCGGGAGCGATACTCTCCGGAGCGTACTTCGGCGATAAGATGTCGCCATTGTCAGACACTACCGTGCTGGCGTCGTCGCTGTGTGGCACGCAGCTGTTCACGCATATCAAATACATGACCATCACCACCGTACCGGCATTCACCGTGACACTAGTCATCTTTCTTATGGCGGGCTTCCTCGTGCCGTCAGCGGCCGACATCGACACCACAGCCTTCACCACGGCACTGTCGTCGACGTTCTGTCTCTCCCCCTGGCTGCTCATCGTGCCGGTGGCAACGGGTCTGATGATATACCGGAAGCAACCGGCCATCATCGTGCTCTTCGCCTCCTCAATGACAGCGGTGCTCTTCGCCGTCATCTTCCAGCCGCAGGTCCTCGTGGAGGTCAGCGGAGGCCACGGCATGTCGGCATTGACACTCTTCAAGGGAGCCATGCAGGGATGCTTCGGCAGTACGGCCATCGACAGCGGGTATGCTCCCGTCAACGAGCTGCTGGCCACACGCGGCATGGCGGGAATGCTCAACACGGTATGGATAATCCTCTGTGCCATCTGCTTCGGCGGCGTGCTGAAGGCGGGAGGAATGCTCGCGAACATCGTCAGCATGATTATGCCGCTGACGAAGACACGTCTCGGCCTTGTGGCGACGACGGTCTTCTCGGGTATATTCTTCAATGCCACCGCCGCCGACCAGTTCCTCTCCATCATGCTCAACGCGAGCATGTACGGTGAGATATACCGCCGCGAGGGCTACGAGCCGCGGTTGCTCAGCCGCAGCATCGAGGACTCGAGCACGGTAACGTCGGTGCTGATACCATGGAGCACGTGCGGCATGACGCAGTCGACGGTGCTCAACGTGCCGACGCTCACCTATCTCCCCTACTGCTTCTTCAATATCCTTGCACCAATAACGAGTATCCTCATCGCCGCCACAGGCTACAAGATATACCGCACCGTGCGGCAAGATAAGGACATGACGAAGACCACCTAAGGATTGTTCCGCGCAGGAAAAAAATAATCACCGTGAGAAAGAAAAAGAAAATCCGTGCGGGAACTTATCAAAACCCGCACGGACCATTCTACTTTGATTACTATAAATATAATCTGGGACGCTTCCCAAACCTGCTATAGCCGATCATTAAAAGACAAATATATCAGTCATCCCAGACACTCCAGGAGTTGCCTTTGGCACGCGTCGACTGTCCGCCTTCGCCCTGTCCGTGGCCGGAGAACGGGTCCTGCGTGCCGTCGGCATTGAGGATTTCCTCGGCGATGCTCTTCTCCGGGTCGCCGCCGGTGGTCTGACTTCGCAATGTTCCACCGCTGCCGGTGAGCAAGGCCGTAGTAACTACGACGGTCGTTATTTCTGTAATTGGTCGTATATATATCTTTTTCATCTCTTATCCTGATTATATTGTTGTGCCGTTGGCACCGGAAGCCGTCTGCTTTCTCCGCCACTGTTGGGTGCCAGGTACGACATTCCGGTACGATAACAACATCAAAACTATTTTATCACGAATTTCTTACCGTTGCGGATGTACATTCCGCGACTGAGACATGACGTATCTCCGCTGCGGCTTACCATCTGACCATTGAGGTTGTAGACAGGGGCTGCCGATGACGGGTCTGCCTTGGAGGTGTCGATGACAACATGGCTGATGCCGGTAGTAGTGCCAGGGTCGCCGATGAAGTCGAAGAGCATTCCCGCACGCTTTGAACCCGATGCCTTCTGGTCGGCAAAGGTATCGTCATCACAGAACTCAAAACCGGAAGAGGTAACATTCCAGTGGGCCACCTCCTGCACGCCTTTAGACGTTACAAACTCCGGAGCAGCATCAGAATTCTTCTTCACGAGGATGATACATGTGTTCGGAGCCCAGTGGCGCTCGGTAGCCGTCGTCGACGGTTTCCACCACCATGCCGGTCCTTTTCCGTACCATCCGAGGAAATAACTGTACTGAGGTATGTACCAGTTTCCAAATGTTCCTATGAACCTATAATAATATGTGTCATTTTCCTTGCTGCTTCCGGCCTGCTTTGCAGCCACGGCCTTCACACTCTTGATGCTGTCGCGGAGCACACCACCGACGCCCTCGCTGCCATAATGGGCCAGCAGGTCCATCAACTCCGGACTTATCTGTGAGTACTTCAGCACGTGCTTCGACGGTGTCCAGTGTATGTCGGGATTATTGTCAGCGTCCGGCATCTTCGGCTTGATGAGATAAGGATGGCCGGCCTTCATGATGACGGCATCCTCCGAAGGCATAGTATTGTCGGTCTCAGAGGTATTCATCACAAGGTCCTTACCAAACTGCAGCACGATGGACTTCGCGTCGGCGTTACGTTCCACGCCGATGAGCTCGCAGACACGCGGATAGTCCTCTCCTTTCGTTATATCGCTGCCGCCGTCGGGATTACCGAAGACGAGACGAAGGTTCTTTTTCGTCATGTCGAACGGCAGACAGAGCGTCCACCAGTTGTTGTCGTTGATGCTTCCGAAGTTGTATATCGGGTCAGGCTCCTCGTAGTTGTAGGCGGCGACAAGTGCAAACTCATGCCATCCGCGGTAGTCCTTCTGTGCCGTGGTCTTGTCAGAGGAGTCGTAGAACTTCATGTTGTCGAGGCTGCCGCTCTTTTTCCACAGACTGTCGGCCTGGGTCTGATGCGCCTGCAGTCCATCGACGACAGCGTACTCCAACGCGTTGTTGTAGGGCTCACGCTTAGGGTTCCAAGCCTTCCACGTATATCCGGTGTGTCCCTGGACATAAGAGCGTATGAACTCACTCTGGTTCGGCCAGACAAGGTAATGGCCATGGCCGTCGGTAGTGCCCTGGCCGTCGGTTATGGAGTATTCGCGGGTAGGGTCGGTGTATTTCTTTATCTGCTCGGCGGTGCACGTCGTCGGGAAGTGCAGCACGGAGATAGGTTTTCCACCGTTGGTGTAGTTCTTGCGGGTGATGGCCGGTGATGGCGAGAAGCCGCTGTTACCATAGGTCATCGTGGTGTTGAACGCCCATCGCTGTGCCTCCGGTGCCTCATCGCGGAGGCAGTAGACGTCAATGATATGCTCCACATTGGAGAACGCTCCTGTCTCTATGAGCTTCATGTTCTTCGAGATAACGATTGTGGAGTCGCCCTGTGAGACGATGGAGCCGTCGATAGTGGTGGAAATCTTCATCAGGGAGTTGACGTTCTGGAAAGCACCGCCACGGATATACTCATAGCTCTCAGGAATACAGAGCGACTTCAGCTTTCGGAAATTGGCGAAGCAGCCGCACGGTATCTCCTTGCCGGTGCGCGGCAGCTCGATGGAGGTGCAATTTTTGTAGCAGCCAAGTAGTGACAGGCAGAGATCGTTGGGGTGTTTCTCGTCGATTTCTGCCCCGGACAGGTCGGCAGTGGAGAAATTGGCATAGGAGAAGGCACCGTGGCTGCGGTCATAGTGATCAGCAGAGTCCGTTGATACTGCGATGTACTTCTGAGTCAACGAGTCGACCTTGTCTTCCTGAACACATTTCGTTGTAATCTTGTAAGTAAGATGTCCGTCTTTATCAACCGTTGCCATCTCCCTTCCGAGGTCCTCGGCATTGACGGGACCGGATATGCGGACTGACTTTACTTTTGACGTACCGCTCGATGGAATCAGCACCGGCTGCATCATTGCCGTGAGGATGCAGATGCCGCCACGGTCATCCCAGGTCTGTGCCGTGAATGTGGTGTCGTTGAAGTAGCCTAAGCCCTTGAGGTTGGGCATGTTTTCATGCAGCGTCGGGAACAGAGTGGAGGTGGTGTCGCAGCCGGCGTCAGGAAGTGCGAGATATTCTATGTTGTTGTTCTTGATGGTCTCGAGGGCCTCAAACGTTGTCTTGCTGGCGTCTTTGAGGGATACATGGATAAGGTTCACCTTCTTGCCCTCAATGCCGGAGAAGAAGGAGAAATCGCCGTAGCTGAGCTTACCGATGAATGCAAACTCTACTGCGTTCTTGAAGTCCTCGGGAGTGTAATGGGACAGGTTGTTGATTACGTTCTCTTTCATGACCCTGGTCTGAAGGATGTGGTCTTTGGTCTGTGTCCCTGTGTAGTCTGTAGCGAATGGCAGCGACTGGAACACCTGTACAGAGCCTTTGTAGTCGGCGGGCTCTGGGAGGGTGCTGATGTCTGTGCTACCGCACAGTGCCACGCGCTTAATGTTCTGGAATCCGGAGAAAATGGTAAATGGTGACTGGGTAACTGGGTCACTTATCGTCTGTGCGATGCCAGAGGAATTGGTGATGGAGTGCAGGTCGAGGTTGTCGATGCCGCTGATGTCCAGTTTCTTGAAGTTATCAGCATTCAGGCCGTTGTCTATCTTGCCCGTGACATTGATGCTCTTCACCTCGCCGGGCTTGATGATCGATTGTGCAGCGGAAAATTTCTCAGGATACAAGCCCTCTATGTTCATGCACGTGCCGTCGTCGGACAGCCAGTACCAGTTGCCGTATTTCTGTGCACCGGCGAAGGACTTGGCGACGTCGTCGCTGAGGGCGTCGGGCAGTACGACGGAAACGGTGTTCCAATCGTTTGAAATCTCGGTGGCTTTAAGGTCGGATATCTTACCGACGGCTGAGAAGTCTGTCAGTGGAGCATCGCCTTGAAGCTTACTGGTGCTATAGGCGATGATGGCCTTCATCTGCTCTAAAGAAATGGTGATGTCGGCACCGCCCTCTGCTTTCACAAAGCGGACGGAGCTGTAGCTGCCCTCGTCGAGTTTTGACTTCACCTGCTCGGAGAACGTCTTCTCGCTGGAGGTATACTCGTTGTCAAAATACTCCGTGTTGGCTAAGAAAGCGTTTTTGTCGGTTATCTCTTTGTATGTGGCATTTTCAGCGACATAAAGCTTGTCTTTGGACGACGTGTCGAAAGTTATCGAGGCGCCGGGAGAAAGTGGAATAACGGTAACATCCTTTCCGTCGACAGTTATAGTCGTGGAGCCCTCAGTGCCCTTATCTGCTGACTTGTATGTCTGGGGCTGGTTACTTGCGACGATGTATTTGCCTCCGTCCCAAGAATTTGGTCCTGAAAGGTAAGTGCTGATGTCTTTGCTGGCGACTTCCTTATATGTCACCGTGGCCTCATAGTACGTTTGACAGGTTTGGTATTCATCGCCAGCCTTGACGAAGCTGTACGAGTCCTCCTTAGTTGTAATCTTTGTGGCGGCGGCACTGGAGAACTTTCTCTTTGTTAGCGTCTGTACTGTGGAGGAATAATTCGTTAAGTCGCCTGAGGCGGTGATAACCAAAGTACTGCCTTCGGCGGAGAATGTCGCCGTGGCCTTTTTGACGTCAGTCTCATTGCCCGTGGTCGTTGATAAACCAGTGTCATTGGCAGTGTCGGCGAGGGAAGTGCAGGGCACAGCTCCCGCAACGACTGCCAAGACGGTCATAAGCAGTGGACGAAGATGTCTAATTAGTAAACTCTGTTTCATGTTCATTTCCGATAAGTTTTAAATATTGCGTAGATACTCTCTAATGATTTGACTCTTTAAAGATGGAGGGAAGAAGGCGGCAAGCGCCTTCTACACATCCACATATATATAATGTCATAGGCTGAACAGGTTTCTGAGTGCAAAATTATAGCAATAATTATAAGTCGGTGCAAAATATTGTTTCTAAAATATGTATTATTTGTTAACTATACAGCAATGATTAACATTCTATACACATCTAGACAAAATCTCGCCAAGGCGCAAAGGTCGCGATGGTGTCGTACGACTGCAGGGTGCGGCTAGGTAGGGTTAGGGGCCGTCCGTCATAAAATATACATGCCGTTGTTGCTCTATGTCATATATCACTATACGTTTGTTAACGGACGGCCACGAGGGCCGCCCCTGCAGCCGGATTAAATTGGGTACGCACTCCTCGGAAGACTCTTGTTAACGGACGGCCACGAGGGCCGCCCCTGCACACGGGCGACATTTCATTTGTTAGCGGACGGCCCCTAACCCTACCTAGCCGCCCCTGCAAGAGGAAACGATTTCTGCGAATAGACAATATCGCACCAGGTAATCTGTAATGTAATATGACAATTTACTCCCTTCATATTTCGATTATTCTGAACGACGACCGATTACGGTGTCAAATACGCGAAATTTGACCGTTTTGTATCACCTTGATAACCAAGATGTTACCAACAAGGTCATTTCCTTCGACTCGAAAATCGCCCATTTTGACCCCAAAAGTAAGGCTTACTTGCGTTGTAAGTGTAGTACATTTACGAGGTAAAACCATATGTTTTACCTCGTAAAACCTATGCTTTTACAAATCAAGCCCTAAGGACCCGTCTTTTTCTTTACATTTTAAGCGATTTTAACTCCTAGATTGTCGAATTTTCCATACAACTTTTTGTAATAAAAAATCATTTTGTTTAGTGGCTTCAGTAACTTGAATAAGAATACCGCGTGTGGCCGCCAAGGTAGGGCTGGGTTCCACAGCACCTATTACATTGTGTATCGCAGAACCGTCTTTAAATATTTCTTTCTATGCGTGTAAATCTTTTCCTGCGAAACTTGACTAAATAATCTAACGAATAAATCCCTGTCAACTTTATCAAGATTTACTAACGTTCATTCTAATTCATTATTTACGATGGCGGGAAGGATGGCGGACTTTTTATGTTGCTATAGTGTGAAATTGCTAATTTAGAATACTTTAAAAACAATATGATCAGAGGTAACTATTCAGCCATTCCATTCCGTAGGGGCGGGGTTTATCCCCGCCCTCCCCCCGCAAAACATATCAAAATATGCGGTCCGTGGGAAATGAAATGATTACCGTCAACTCACCGCTAACTTCTCCGCTCGTAACTGTCATCCTGTTTTTCTGCCAGCATTCGCTGAATAGTTACAATCAGAAGGCTTATTTTCCCTTTGACAATTTCTGTCCATTCTTTGTATATATCGCAGAGAATTGTTAAATTTGCACGTGATATATCGAAAGACTACCTATGATAAGAACCTTACTCCTACTCATATAGGCTGTCAAAAATTTAGTCAGTTTTTATACTCATAATTGCTTTTGATTTACAAGGATTTATTCTTAACTTATATAAACATATTTCATAGTATAT
>ONDK01000052.1 GCA_900316565.1 uncultured Prevotella sp.
GCGTCACAAAACCATATAACCTTGCAAGAAACAATCGCGACGCGAGACGCGTCGCCTCCTACATGGCTTTGTAAGGTGGGTGTCTCTATGACGAATACAAGAAAACCGTAAAGGCGGCACCCGGGACTCCGGATGCCGCCTTTACGGTTATACTGTGGAACGTATCCTCACCTTATGACAAGGGAGTCATTAGTTCTCTTTCTTGAACTCCGCATAAATCTTTGCGGCGATGGCCTTCTGCTCGTCATCGGTGAGCTTCTCGTGATGATGGAAATCCACATCAGCCTCACTGTTGATAGGCAGCAGGTGGATATGAGCGTGGTTAACCTCCAGGCCGAGGACCACCTCTGCAACCTTCTTACATGGGAAAGCAGCCTTGATGGCGTGCGCCACTTTCTTGGCGAAGACCTCGAAAGCGGCAAGGTCCTTGTCGTCCATGTCGAAGATATAGTCTATCTCCTTTCTCGGAATAACGAGGGTGTGAGCCTTCACGACAGGATTGATGTCGAGGAAAGCATAGAAGTTCTCATCCTCGGCGCACTTATAGCTGGGTATCTCGCCAGCAGCTATCTTACTGAATATTGTTGCCATAGTTCTGTCTCCTTTTATCCTTCAATGCTGATACTCTCTATCTTTACCTTCATGACACCACGTGGGATTTTTATCTCCACGATATCGCCTACCTTCTTGTTGAGCAGTCCCTGCGCAATAGGTGTCTTGATGGAGATTTTCCCCTGCTTAAGGTTTGCCTCACTCTCGCTGACAATGGTGTATTTCATCTGATGGCCGTTGGCCTGGTTGGTCATGACGACTGTCGACATGAGCTGTACCGTGTCAGTGCTCAGACGCGACACATCCACAATCTTTGCCTGCGCGATGGTCATCTTCATATCGTTTATCTTTGCCTCGAGGTGAGCCTGAGCCTCCTTTGCAGCGTCGTATTCTGAATTTTCACTTAAATCGCCCTTGTCGGCGGCCTCTGCTATGGCAGCCGAAGCCTTCGGGCGCTCTACAGACTCCAGTCGATGGAGCTCCGCTACGAGCTTGTCGTAGCCCTCTTGTGACATGTATGCCATAATCTAATCAATTTAAAATTATTAATGTTCAGGTTTTGAAAAGACGCAAAAAATAAAGAATTCCAACGTACGCAGACGTCGGAATCCTATACATGTTTTGTCCCTTTATACCAATTTTATGAATTGCAAAGGTAGACAATTATTTCCTTAACGCCAAATTTTAAGTCGGGAAAAACGTCAGTCACGAGCTTTATTTTCATTTCTTTGCAAATTTGTCATTGATTTAACAATAAAAACAAAAATTGACTTACGTCAAGAAAAACACTGTTTGCGCACACATTCCGGCGAATAGTGTTCATTTTCTCATCTTTATATTTTATTTTTGCAATGTGTTTTTCATAGTATTAGATTTAAGGTTAACAAAGGTTGGACTACAGCGGTAGTCCTTTTTTTATGCCCTTACGCTTAAGGTACTATCCAAAAAAACATATATACGTTCTGCAAAAACTTTCCTTCATTTTACAAAAGAGCACTGAAAGCCTCATCGTCCGAGCAGATGAAGTATCACGTCTTTAGGCGAATATAACAACATCCGCGGTCCCGACCAGCGCATTATCTTTCTTATCTCCTCCCGTTCCTTCGGTGCATAGCAGTGGACCGGACAGCACTTGCACGCCCGTTTCTTCTCACCAAAGCGACAGTTCTCAAGTCGGCGGCAGGCATAATCCATGAGATGTTGGTATTCCGGAGCGATTGTCGTTGTGTGGAGGTGGTAGCGGCAGTATATCTCCACCATCTTTCTTACCACCCATTTGTCATGTTCCAGACTCATTATATTGATTTATTCTGTTTCCGAATTGCAAAATTACACATTTCCCGCTACCCTTTTTGGGCACAAATGTTACCGGTGCAAGTTAAAGCAAGTTAAAAGCCAAGCTTCAGTGAAGGACAACCAGGGATGCGACGCCATCAAACCGCGGCACCGTCGAGCAGTTGTATATACTTCCCTACCGCATCTCCTATCTCCGAGATCCGGATAAACTCATCGGCGGAATGCGACCGCGACGACTCGCCAGGACCGAGCTTGAAAGACGGGAACGACATAAGAGCCTGGTCGGAGAGCGTAGGAGAGCCGTAAGGCGTCATGCCCATGTCCACGCAGCGGCGCACAAGAGGATGGTCGGAGCTTATATGTGAGGGCTGAAGACGGAAGCTATGAGCATGGAGATCACTATGGACATGACGGCATATGATGTCGAAGACCTCCTCATTGGTGTACTTCTCATTCGTCCTTACGTCGATGAGCATACGGCACTCATCGGGAATGACGTTGTGCTGCGTGCCCGCATTGATGACCGTTACCGTCATTTTCACCGGTCCGAGATACTCGCTGACGTTCTGGAACTTATAATCGCGGACCCACTCTATGTCGGGCAGCGCCTCATAGATAGCATTCACGCCTTCGTTGCGTGCGGCATGTCCCGATTTCCCATGGGCCGTCATGTCGAGGACCATCAGCCCTTTCTCAGCAATGGCGGGCTGCATACCCGTCGGCTCACCGACGATGGCGACGTCGATGGATGGCAGTTCGGGCAGCGCAAGGCTTATCCCATCTTTTCCCGACACCTCCTCCTCGGCCGAGGCAAGATAAATGAGATTATAGCTCTGAACCTTCGATGTCAGAAAGCGGAAGACCTGAAGCAGCGAGCAGAGGCCGCCACCACAGTCGTTGGAGCCCAGTCCGAAGAGTTTTCCGTCCTCTACCGACGGCTGGAAGGGGTCGCGGGTCCATGAGCTGACAGCCTTCACGGTGTCTATATGCGCGTTGAGCAGAATGGTCGGACGGTGGCTGTCGTAGTCAGGGCCTATGGTCCATACGTTGTTTTTTATCCTATGCGTGGTCAGCCCGTAGCTTTCCATGCGCTGCTGCATCACGTCGGCGGCACGCTCCTCGTCGCGACTGGTGGAAGGAGTGGCTATAAGATGCTTCAGGAGGTCGATGGCCTCATTGGTGTAATCGGTTATTGTCATGTGGGTTCTGCTTGATTCGATTACAAAGTTACCCCAATAAGACGGAAACACAAAACGCAGGACGTTATTTTTTTGTGCGATTTCTTTGTATTGTCTGCCAATTTCATTACTTTTGCAAATATTAATATAAACAGAACATTATGCAGACTCAGTGTCATCTATCAGTACTTATTCACGAACAAGCTAAGAAATACGGCTCGCGTCCTGCGCTAACATTCCGCAACTTCGGGTCGCTGCAGTGGAAGATGGTGTCGTGGGACCAGTTCTCCATGAGGGTAAAGCAGGTGTCGAACGCTCTTTTGAACCTCGGTCTGAAGCCCCAGGACCGCATAGCGGTGTTCTCGCAGAACTGCATCCAGTACCTGTATACCGACTTCGGAGCCTATGGCGTGCGCGTCATCAGCATCCCGTTCTATGCCACCAGTTCCGAACAGCAGATACAGTATATGGTTCAGGATGGCGGAGTGAAGGTTATCTTCGTGGGAGAGCAGGAGCAGTACGACAAGGCCCACCGTATCTTCGCGCTCTGTCCGACACTGGAGCGCATAGTGGTCTTCGACCAGAGTGTTCGCATCAGCACCCACGACCCCAACGCGCTATACTTCTCCGACTTCATAAAGCTCGGCGAAAAACTGCCACGGCAGCCGGAGGTGGAAAAGCTGTGGAGCGAGGCCTCGATGGACGACATCTGCAATATACTGTACACCAGTGGCACAACGGGCGACAGCAAGGGCGTCATGCTCTCTTACAAACAGTATGACGCAGCCCTCAGAAGCAATGCGAAATGCGTGCCGGTAACCGACAAGGACCGCATCATCGATTTTCTTCCTTTCACACATATCTTCGAACGCGGCTGGGCTTATCTCGGACTGTCCGTGGGAGCACAGCTCATCATCAACACCTATCCTAAGGAGATACAGCAGAGTATGCGGCAGACGCATCCGACTTCCATGTCGGCGGTGCCGCGTTTCTGGGAAAAGGTCTATATAGCCGTGAAGAAGAAAATCGAGGAGTCTAATCCCGTTGAGAGGAAGCTCTTCCATTATGCGCTCAGCGTGGGACGGAAGCACAACATCGAATACCTCAGCCGCGGACGCCGTCCGCCATTGACATTGAGGATGGAATATGCCGCGGTCAACAAGAGTGTGCTCAGTCTGGTGCGCAAGCAGTTGGGACTGGAGCATCCGAACATCTTCCCTACCGCCGGCGCGACGGTATCTCCTGAGGTGGAGGAATTTATCCACAGCATAGGCATATTCATGATAGTGGGCTACGGACTGACAGAAAGCCTCGCCACAGTGAGCTGCGACCGCAAGGGAGAGCCCTACACCATCGGTTCTGTGGGACGTCCGCTCGACGGCATCGAGATAAAGATTGGCGAGAACAACGAGATACTGCTCAAGGGACCAACCATCACCAAGGGATATTTCCACCGCGAGGAACTCAACGCAAAGGTCTTCGACCCCGACGGCTTCTTCCATACAGGCGACGCGGGATACCTCCGCGACGGAGAGCTGTATCTGGAGGAGCGTATCAAGGATCTCTTCAAGACGTCGAACGGCAAGTATATCGCACCACAATCATTGGAGGCTAAGCTGCTCGTCGACAAATATATCGACCAGATAGCCGTCATCGCCGACAAGAGGAAGTTTGTCAGTGCACTTATCGTACCGGAGTTCCGCGAACTTGAGGAATACGCACACGACAACGGCATTCCGTTTGAGACCCGTGAAGACCTGTGCGCCAACGAGAAGATAAACAACCTTATAAGGGAGCGCACAGAAACGCTGCAGCAGCAGCTTGCCAGCTATGAGCAGATAAAGCGCTTCACGCTCATCGCCCACCACTTCTCCATGGAGAACGGTGAACTCACCAACACCCTGAAACTGAAGAGAAACGTCATCAATAAGAACTTCAAGGACGTTATCGACAAGATGTACGAAGAATAAAAGACAAATGATTACAGCAGACCAACTAAAAGATGTGATGGAGCGCGCTGATGCGTTGCACCGCTATCTCGGAATAGACGAGCGGAAGGTACAGCTCGAAGAGGAACAGCTGCGCACCCAGGACCCGGATTTCTGGAATGATCCCAAGGCAGCGCAGGCACAGATGAAGAAGGTAAAGGGCATAGAGAAATGGATTAAAGGCTATGAGAACGTACGTACCCTGGCCGACGAACTTCAGCTGGCCTTCGAATACCACAAGGACGAACTGGTTTCGGAAGAGGAGGTGGATGCCGATTACGACAAGGCTATAAAGGCCATCGAGGACCTGGAGCTGAGGAACATGCTGCGCAAGGACGAGGACTCCATGGACGCGGTACTGAAGATAAACTCCGGTGCCGGTGGCACGGAGGCACAGGACTGGGCACAGATGCTCATGAGGATGTACACCCGCTGGTCGGAGGCCCACGGCTATAAGGTCACCGTCACCGACATGCAGCCGGGCGAAGAGGTCGGCATAAAAAGCGTAACGATGACCATCGAAGGTGGAGAATATGCTTTCGGGTTCCTTAAGAGCGAAAACGGTGTGCACCGTCTGGTGCGTGTCAGCCCGTACAACGCACAGGGAAAGCGCATGACAAGCTTCGCCTCAGTATTCGTAACACCACTCGTCGACGACACCATCGAGGTCTACGTGGACCCTGCAAAGGTCAGCTGGGATACCTTCCGATCGTCGGGCGCCGGCGGTCAAAATGTCAATAAGGTGGAGTCGGGAGTCCGTCTGCGCTACCAGTACGAGGATCCGGACACAGGAGAGAAGGAAGAAATCCTCATCGAGAACACCGAGACGCGCGACCAGCCTAAGAACCGCGCTAAGGCCATGCTCCTTCTTAAGAGCCAGCTCTATGACCGTGCGCTGAAAAAGAAGCAGGCTGAGCAGGCCAAGATAGAGGCCGGGAAGAAAAAGATAGAATGGGGAAGTCAGATAAGGTCGTATGTCTTCGACGACAGAAGGGTCAAGGACCACCGCACAGGATACCAGACATCTGATGTCGACGGTGTTATGGACGGCAAGATTGACGGTTTCATCAAGGCTTACCTCATGGAGTTCCACGACGAATAAAACGATAAACCAACATAAAATCAATATTTAACCAATCCCACGCAGGCTTCTGTGAACCTTTGGCGGCATACCCCAACAAAGGACGGGGCTCTATGGGAATAAACTATACTACTATGAGCGAAAAAAGCAAAGAGCGTCGCAAGATTCGCGACGCAAAACAAGAACAACAGGCAAACCACGTCATTAACTGGATATTCGGAGTCTTGGTGGCATTGGCTATCATCTTTGCCATCACAAGCATACTAATGCAGTAATGAGCGGACTGGAAATAGAACGCAAGTTCCTGGTGCATAAGAGCATGGACTGGAAGCATTACGCCACATCGTCCAGCCATATACAGCAAGGATACTTCGCTGCTGTCAACACGGTGCGCGTCCGTATCCGTGATGATAAGGCTTACCTTACCATCAAAGGACCGTCGCGCGACGGAGGAATGACGCGATATGAGTTTGAGAAGGAGATAACTCTCGACGAGGCTCACCATCTCATGGACCTCTGCGAGCCGGGAGTCATCGACAAGCACCGCTATCTTGTGCCGGTGGGATGGCACACCTTCGAGGTCGACGAGTTCCACGGCGACAACGACGGACTCGTGATGGCGGAGGTGGAGTTAGGCAGTGAGGACGAGGCGTTCGAAAAGCCCGACTTCATCGGCATGGAGGTTACCGGCGACCGCCGTTTCTACAACTCCCACATGCGCCAGTATCCGTTCAAGATGTGGCGCGGCACCCTTCCGGAAGAGTACCGCTGACCCCCGCATCTGAAGACAGTCTCAGCCTTTCCGTCCACGGATTTTCACAAAGACGAAGCCCATGACGAGCGCGAGAGTGGAGCCTATGGCGTCAGCAAAGAAGTCGAGCCACTCTCCGGAGCGCACCCCATTGGTGCAGGTGGCTTGAATAATCTCCACCAGACCACCCATAACAACAGGAAGAAGCCATTCCGGCAGCACCAGCTGCGCCGGAGTGGCTTTTTTGTTTGCCCGGAAGTACTCATGACCTATCACACTGCTGAAAATGAAGTACAGGGCTATATGTGTCCACTTGTCTATCATCCGCACATCGCTGAGCGGCGTCTCGGGTATCGGAATGAGACAAATGACCCATATAAACACTGCAAAAAGAATAGAAAAGGGGTATGTCAGTATAAATTTACGCATAAGAAACTATGTTTAGTTACAATTTTTATGCAAAAGTAGATATTTTTTTATAATTTTGCAGTGATTTTAAAGAGAAATATTAATGACAAAAACAGAGAGAGCAAGTTTCGGAAGTAAAATAGGAATGGTCCTCGCCACCGCAGGAGGTGCCGTCGGCCTTGGCAACGTATGGCGCTTTCCCTATATGGCAGGTGAGAACGGCGGTGCCGCGTTTATCATTATTTATATAGCCTGCGTGCTGCTCCTTGGCATGCCGTGCATGCTCAGCGAGTTCATCATAGGCCGTCATGCGGCCTCGAATACGGCACGGGCATACACCAAGCTGGCAAACGGCACACCATGGAAGTGGGTCGGCTACCTCGGTGTGCTGACCGGTTTCCTCATCACCGGTTACTATGCTGTGGTCTCCGGGTGGTGCATGGAGTATGTCTTTGCATCGGTTCTGGGACAGCTCCACGGCACGCCGGAATACTACAAGCAGTTCTTCAACAACTTTATCGACAACCCATGGGAGCCTATAGTATGGATGGTGGCGATATTCCTCATCACACATTATGTCATCATCCACGGTATCCGCAACGGAATAGAGAAGGCATCGAAGATTATGATGCCCACACTGTTCATACTGCTGCTCGTCATCGTTGTGTCGAGCTGTCTGCTTCCGAATGCGCAGAAGGGCATAGACTTTCTCTTCAAGCCTGACTTCTCGAAGCTTACCAGCGATGTCTTCCTCAGCGCTCTGGGACAGAGTTTCTACTCGCTGAGCATCGCCATGGGTTGCATATGCACTTACGCGTCATACTACACCCGTCAGACGAACCTCGTAAACACGGCCGGTCAGATATGCGCCATAGACACCTTCGTAGCCATCCTTGCCGGACTGATGATATTCCCGGCGGCATTCTCCGTCGGCGTAAGTCCAGACAGCGGTCCATCGCTCATATTCATCACCCTGCCTAACGTCTTCGACAAGGCCTTCGCAGGCATGCCTATCGTGGGCTTCATCATTTCCCTGGCCTTTTACCTGCTGCTCTCCATGGCGGCTCTGACATCACTCATCTCGCTCCACGAGGTCAGCACGGCCTTCTTCCAGGAAGAGCTGCATATCAGCCGGAAGAAAGGCGCGACGATAGTTACCGTAACGTGCATCATCATAGGCTTCCTCTGCTCCATGTCGATAGGGCAGTGGCACTTCCTCTCCATGGGAGGCAAGGACCTGTTTGACATCTTCGACTTCGTGACGGGACAGATTTTCCTACCCATCGGCGGTTTCCTCACCTGTCTCTTCATAGGATGGTACGTACCGAAGAAACTTGTCAAGGACGAGTTCACCAACTGGGGGACTCTCCACGGGACACTCTTCAACGTCTACTACTTCCTCGTGCGCATTGTCTGTCCGCTGTGCATCCTCGGCATATTCCTCCATCAGTTCGGAATAATATAGGGGAGCAAAGCACGGGACACGTCTTGTCGGAGGAAGAGCAGAAACGATATGCGTTTAGATAAAACTATTTGAACCTATGGAAACAAGGGCAAACTTTGGAAAGATTGGCGTTATCCTCGCCACGGCGGGCAGTGCCGTCGGACTGGGTAACATCTGGCGGTTTCCGTTCATGGCCGGACAGAACGGCGGAGCGGCCTTCATCGTCATATACATTGTCTGTGTGTTCCTCTTGGGAATACCGGGAATGATAGCGGAGTTCATCGTAGGACGCCACGGAGCGTCCAACGCCGCCGACGCGTATATATCCTTCGGGAAAGGGAAAGCGTGGGGGCTTGTAGGCGTCTTGGGCGTCATCACGTCGACGATCATCCTAGGCTTCTACGCTGTAGTAGCCGGATGGTGCATGCAATACCTCTTTGTCTCCATCTTTGGTGGCATCAGCGGCAACGCCTCAGCCGTCAAAGACTACTTCACCGCCTTCTCCTCCGACCCCGTGAAGCCCACGTTATGGGCCGTAGCCTTCGTCCTCATGACCCATGTTGTCATCACGCAGGGTGTCAGAAAAGGCATTGAGAAGGCGTCGAACATCCTCATGCCTACCCTTTTCGTGCTCCTCATAGCCATCGTCATAGCCTCCTGCTCGCTCAACGGAGCCGGAAAAGGCATCAGCTTTCTTTTCAACCCTGACTTCTCGAAGCTCACACACGATGTCTTCCTCGACGCTCTGGGGCAGGCCTTCTTCTCGCTGAGCCTTGGAACGGCATGTCTCTGCACTTACGCGTCATACTTCAGCCGCCAGACAAACCTCTATACGTCAGCGGCACAGATAGCACTTATCGACACGGGCATTGCCATCATGGCCGGACTGATGATATTCCCGGCGGCTTTCTCCGTCGGCGTAAATCCCGACAGTGGGCCGTCGCTGATCTTCATCACGCTGCCCACCGTCTTCGACAAGGCCTTCGCGTTCCTTCCCGGCTTAGGATATGTCATCTCTATACTGTTCTACGCCCTGCTGGTTCTTGCCGCACTGACGTCGACGATCTCGATGCACGAGATAGGAACGGCCTTCTTCCGCGAGCAGCTGCACACAAGCCGCAAGGGAGCAGCGATAATCGTTACCACGGCATGCTCGCTGATAGCCGTCTTCTGCTCGCTCTCCTGCGGAGCAGTGAAGGACTTCACCATAGCAGGAAAGAGCCTCATGGACTTCTGCGACTTCCTGACAGCACAGTTCATGCTGCCACTGGGCTCACTGCTGACATGTATCTTCATAGGATGGGTGGTGCCGAAGCATATCGTTAAGCAGGAGTTCACCAACTGGGGAACGGTCCGCGGCAGCCTCTATGGCATCTGGCTGTTCTTCATACGCTTTGTCTGTCCTATATGTATCGCAGCCATCTTCCTTCATCAGGCGGGACTGATATAAATGTGGCAAATCTGAATATACAGCCATCTTCTATCTTCAAACCTCTACCCTACCATGCGCATCAGCGACTTCTTCCGTATAAACAAATCCGACAGGAGCGTCTTTCTGTTCATCCTCTCGCTCCTCGTCCTCGGAGCCTCCATACTCTTCTTTCTCGGTGGACGGAACAAGAAAACGACAGTTACCGTCGCCGACTCTATGGCCACTGACAGTATCTTGCAGCGTAACGGCCGTTACCCTTACGTCAAGCCACGACCATACCGCACCGAGGACGGACGGACAGCGGAGCTGTTCGCTTTCGACCCAAACACTGCCGACAGCACTCAGCTGCTTCGGTTAGGACTGGCACCATGGCAGGTGCGTTCCATATATAAGTATAGGGCCAAGGGCGGCGTGTTCCGTACGCCGGAGGACTTCGCCAGGGTCTATGGCCTGACGCGGAAGCAGTATGCCGACATGCGACCATACATACAGATTTCCGACGACTACGCTCCTGCCGTCAACTTCGTTAGGCCACGGCAACGCTTTGCAGGGGAGTATAAGCAGAGCGAATATAAACGCGATACGTTACTCTTCCCTTACAAGCTCCATGAGGGCCAGAGCATAGACCTGGCCAGAGCTGACACGACACAGCTGAAAAAAGTCCCCGGCATCGGCTCATGGTGGGCCCGGCAGATAGTAAACTACGGGAAACGCCTTGGAGGGTACGTATCGGTAAATCAGCTAAAGGAGATAGAAGGGTTTCCGGAAGAGACTCTGTCCTACTTCAAGTTAGCCTCTGCGCATACCGAGAAGTTGAACATCAACGCGCTGACGCTTAGCCAGCTGCGCCGTCATCCATACATAAACTTCTATCAGGCGCGTGAGATATGCGACTACCGGCGTCTGAAAGGCAAGATTACCGATATCTCCCAGCTCGCCCTTCTAAAGGATTTCCCACCGGAAGAGATAAACCGTCTCAGACCATACATTACTTATTAATATAGGGTGCTCAACATGATTGCACACTTCGTGTCTGAGTCCCTCTCCAAAGCACTGAGTATTCACTTGTATTTATCAAGTTAGGAGCGCTGTCTTTTTACTTGCCTTTATCAAGCAGATGAACCGTTCAGCTCCATTCTTTTTGCTCTATAAATTATCAAAAATATTTACATAAAAATAGGTGTAGTACACTTGCGTTGTAAGTGTACGGAAAATACATCGTAAATGTGCCACATTTACAAAAAAGTATACGGAAAATAGAACGCAAGTGTACGGAAAATGCAAGCCACTGAATTACAGTGGGTTACAAAGAGAATTTCAAAAAGTCTGAATTTGAATTTTATTTACACATTTTATTTCAGCTTAAGTCAGTATCCCCAATTAGTGTACCTATTGAGACAGTGAGTGATTACTCGCCTATCACCATACTCAAGACCGCGCTCCTTCGTACGCTCTGTGTCACTGAGAATATGTCTCATGGGCTCTAATTCCGTTCTATCCGAAAGTGGGAAAACAAATGAATGGATACAACGAATAAACTCCCTACCTGCATATTGGGGCGTTCAATATGAAGTTCCCACTCTATCGGCGGATATCCGTTTGCAGGGTGCGGCTAGGTAGGGTTAGAGGCCATCCGAATAGAAAGGAAAATATAGGCGACATTATGTGGCGGACGGCCACAAGGGCCGCACCCTGCAAGCGGGTGTTACTCCCGTAAAATAAGAAAAAGGTGTGAAGAGTCCCAGTACCACTACGAGGCACTGATCCCGTTCCTGAGCAAAAATGGTTACAACAAATTGAACACCTTACTTGCATATATGAGAGAAGGAATATAAAAGCAAAAAGCCGGAGGACGAACACTGGTTCATCTTCCGGCTTTGTCGGGATTACTGGACTCGAACCAGCGACCCCTACGTCCCGAACGTAGTACGCTACCAACTGCGCTAAATCCCGAACGCTATTTTCTTTAGCGAGTGCAAAGGTACTGCAAATAAGTGGAATAGCAAAAGAAAATACCATCTTTTTTCGTTCATCTGCAAACCTCCGCAGCTTTTTAAGCTTAAAAAGCAAATATTTCAAAGCGATAGACACATAATCCATTGCTAATGTACTCGAGTTACGGTAGCATTAACCTGACAGGGTGCCCCATTCACTTTAATCATTTTGGGTAGGAACGAGATTAGTGCCTCGGAGAGGCACACTCTCAATAACCCCAGACTAAACGAGCGGAGCGAGTGCAGTCTGGGGGACAGATGAAAGGATAGTGTTGTCCACTCAGTGCCTCGGAGAGGCACGCTCTCAGTAACCCCAGACTAAGCGAGCGAAGCGAGCGCAGTCTGGGGTATAGGTCGGAAGCTCGCATTCACTCAGAGCCTCGGAGAGGTTCAGACACGT
>ONDK01000097.1 GCA_900316565.1 uncultured Prevotella sp.
CGGAAGTCAGTGCGGTTCTGACTGAAGTTGCCGTTGTCGGCACTCACGTTCAGCGATGTGAGCCATGCCAACAGAGTCAGTAAAAGAGCGTGAAAAGTTCGCTTCATAAGAATGAATGTTGAGTTAGCTAAGTTGTTGTTATTGAATACTGTTCGCAAAGTTACGATAAAAAGAAAACTGATATAGGTCAATAATAGCAAATTTTTCTATTTTTTAAAGCAAACGTTTGCATGTTAAAATCCCTTACTATTGTCATGATAATTATCATTAAAAAGGTATTTTAGTATAAAAATCAGCAAAAATGGTAGGCTCGTTTAAATAAGAAATGTGTAACTTTGCACTCGAAAGCAAGCGACTGCTTTTATTAGACAACTCATTTATATATTAAGGGATTATCAATTCAGAATAACAAAAACAGCAGTTTAGATTATGTATATAGAAAACATCAATTCACCGGCAGACATGAAAGGTCTGACCGTAGACGAACTGAAGACCCTCGCCGATGAGGTCCGCAAGGGTATACTGAACAGAGTCAGCGAGCATGGAGGCCACGTTGGTCCGAACCTCGGCTTCACTGAGGCCACTGTTGCCATGCACTATGTCTTCGACAGTCCGAAGGATAAGTTTGTGTTCGACGTCAGTCACCAGAGCTATCCTCATAAGATGCTGACAGGACGTAAGGAAGGCTTCCTCGACACCACGAAGATGGATAATATCTCGGGCTACAGCTCACCGGCAGAGTCGCCGGAGTACGACACCTTCGAGGTCGGTCATACGTCGACATCCATCTCCCTTGCGAGTGGACTGATGAAAGCCCGCGACCTGCAGAAGCAGAAATACAATATCGTCGTCGTCATTGGCGACGGCTCCCTGTCAGGTGGTGAGGCCTTCGAAGGACTCGACACGGTGTCGGAGATGGGGACGGGCATTATTATTGTTGTCAACGACAATGAGATGTCTATTGCCGAGAACCACGGCGGCCTGTACAAGAACCTGGAGCTTCTGAGAAAGACCGGCGGCAAGGCTGAGCTGAACTACTTCAAGACCTTCGGTTATGAGTACCATTACCTGGAGGAAGGCAACGACATCGAAAAGCTCATCGAACTTTTCAAGTCGGTGAAAGGTACAAAGGTTCCGGTGGTGTTGCACATACACACAGAGAAAGGCCACGGCTACAAGCCAGCCACCGACGACAAGGAAGCCTGGCACTGGAGCATGCCTTTCGACCTTAAGACGGGCAAGGTAAAGAACCCTGAGCTCATCAAGGGCGAGAACTATGGTGAGCTCGTCGGCGAGTACCTGAGCAAGAAGGTAAAGGAAGACCCGAAACTCGTCGTTATCACGTCGGCAGTACCTGCAAGCTTTGGCTTCGATAAGAAGCGTCGCCGTGCGGCCGGAAAGCAGTATATCGATGTCGGTATTGCAGAAGAGGAAGGTGTGGCTATCGCCTCCGGAATGGCGAAGGGTGGCGTGCATCCTGTTTACACCACATACGCTACGTTCCTGCAGCGGGCCTATGACCAGCTGACACAGGACCTCGCCGTCAACGGCAATCCTGCAGTCATCAATGTGATGGGTGCCAGCATCTTCGGAATGAACGACCTGACACACGTCTGCTTCTTCGATATCGCTTGGCTGTCGCATATCCCGAACCTCGTCTATCTCGCGCCGACCACATGGGAGGAGTTTAAGGCTATGGAGGACTGGGCTATCGCACAGGAGAAGTATTCCGTTGCCATACGTGTTCCGGCATGGACGGTGCAGCACGACAAAGAGACGGTGTATGATACCGACTATAGCGACATAAACAAATATAAGGTTGTTAAGAAAGGACAGAAGGTGGCTGTCATCGCTGCCGGCGACTTCTACCAGAAAGGTAAGTTGCTCGTCGATGCCCTCGATGCCAAGGAGAATATCCAGGCAACGCTGATTAACCCGCGCTTCCTCTCCGGACTGGACCGTGAGCTGCTCCATGAGCTCGAATTCTCACACCAGCTCGTCGTCACCCTTGAGGACGGTACTCTCGACGGAGGCTTTGGCGAGCGTATAGCAGGCTTCTACGGACGTCGCGAGATGCGCGTCCTGAACTTTGGTGTTAAGAAGCAACTATATGATCGCTATGATGTCAACAAACTCCTTGAGGATAATAACCTCACCGATGACCTCATCTTCGCCGAGGTGATGAAGGCATTGGTATAGAAGTAACCTTAGTTGCGGAACTTGAATTTCATTATTCAAGTTCCTGCGGTTACTTAAAAGCGTGAATTATAAGGAATAAAAGCGACTTATGCCAATGTAGGGGTGGGGTTTACCCCCATCCTCCAAGGACAAGTGGATTGCGGAACCAAGTGTAGGGGTGGGGATAAATCCCACCCCCTTGGAATCCTTCGGTCTCGGTGCAGAGAATGTAACATGAGAATTAACGACAGACGTGTATCCATTTAGCGCGTGGTGTC
>ONDK01000037.1 GCA_900316565.1 uncultured Prevotella sp.
TTCAAGTTTCGCAAGTAAAAGATCTACACGTATAGAAAGAGATATTTAAAGACGGTTCTGCAATACACAATGTAATAGGTGCAGTGGAACCCAATGTAGGGGTGGGGTTTATCCCCATCCTCCAAGGGTTTAAGGGTGATCTTATTCTCTCCTTTTAGGGGAGTTAGAGGGGTTGTTTAGGGGGAGTTAGAGAGGGGCCTACAGGGGTCTCCCCTTGGAGGATGGGGATAAACCCCACATTGGGTTACGCAGAACGATTTCATTATCACGCTTGGGCGCCGTGTAGTTCCACTTTTTTTTGCTCATTAAATTATCAAAAATATTTACACGGAAATAAGTGTAGTACACTTGCGTTGTAAGTGTACGGAAAATACATCGTAAATGTGCCCCTTTTACAAAAAAGTATACGGAAAATAGAACGCAAGTGTACGGAAAATGCAATCCACTGAGCAACAGTAGGTTACAAAGCGTATTTTAGAAATCTCGAATTTGAAATTTATTTACATGTTTTTCATGGTCTAAGTCATTTCCACTAACTGGTTAACAAGACACAATATGCCCCCAACTCCTATGAAGAAAATAAGTCACCGTCCGGCAAGTCCTGCCGTCAGCACGCTCATCTTCACGTCGCCGGCTTTCATGATTTCGCGTGCCAGGGCGGTGACGGTGGCTCCCGTCGTGGCCACATCGTCGACGATGAGCAGATGATGACCGTGCAGCTGCTCCGGTCTGACGAGCCGGAAGGCATCGGCCACGTTGTCGTTGCGCTCTGAGCGCGAGAGGAGAGTCTGCGAAGCGACATACTTCTTCCGGCTAACAGCCTTATAGAAGAGCGGCAGCCTCAGCACGGAGCAGATGCCGTCGGCAATCTCACGGCTCTGGTTGTATCCGCGCTGACGCTCTCTGTTCGGTGCCAACGGCACCGGCAGCACCGCCGTTATATCATCGAAGAAGCCCGTAGGCAGCAGTTCTCCCGCCATCATCCGTCCCAACTCATAAGCATAGTTGGCATGGTCGTAGTACTTTATGCTCATGATGAGCTTTGCAGACGCTGTATGCGGATGATAGAAGAACAGTGCGGCGGCCTTCTCCACAGGAAAACGTCCCCAGAACATCTGCGCCATCTCGTTCTCGTATGGTGATGCGGCAAAGCCGGTGCGATCCAGACGGAGGTTGCACGATGAGCAGACGAGCCTCTCCCCTACCGTCAGACGGGCTCCGCAGACGGCACAGCGGCCTGGAGCGATGGTGTTGATGATACGTTCCAGAAAACTAATCATCATTCATTTCCTCCGCTTCATCTATGCACTGACGTATAAGGTCCAGGGAGAAGCCACGGCCCACGGCCCATTTTATGGTTTTCATGGCACGCTCATAGTCGGTCTTCCCGGCTGTCTTCTCCATCTTGTCCTCTATCATCGGACGGAGGACATTGAGGTATTCCTCGTCGGGAACGGCATCGAGCACCTCTCTCATCGTCTCCTCGTCGATGCCTTTCTGTCTCATGGCGACCTCTATCTTCCTGCGTCCCCAGCGGTTGAACTTTATTTTGTCATGGACGAAATAGCCTGCGAAGCGGCGGTCGTCGATGAACTTATTGTCGACAAGTTTCTGTATGACCTGCACACGGTCGGCCTCTGCTAGTCCCCAGTGCCGCATCTTCTCGTCGGCCTCGCCGGTGGAATGCTCGCCACGGGCACAGAGTGCGGCCAGCTTCTTGAGTGCCTCGGAGGGGGTAACGGTCTTCGGCTGGCGACGGGAGTCAAGGATGGAGCCGTTCTGAAACTTTTTTCTTCTCATATACATAGCCTACAGCAGTTTCTCGTAAGTGAATATTGTGTTGCCGTCATACTGACGACTGTCCGTTCTCACCTTTGCAGGATTATCGACTGGCGGCATCTTCGGCGCGGGGGTGCCACGGAAGACAAGGCGCGGGGCTGTCTCCACGCGGATGACGTCCCACAGTCCGGCGTCGATGAACGACTGCAGCGTCGCGGCCCCTCCCTCCACTATCAGCGACTGCCGGCCGTTGGCATAGAGGAAGTCGAGTACCTCGCCGACGGATGCCATGCAGTGCCAGTTGTCCTGGTGTGCGGCGAGGAAGCGCCGGGCAAAGTCCTTGTCCTTCGTGAGCACTATCCTCACCGGGTCCTTGCCACACCACTCACGGACGTTGAGCCGGGGACTGTCGCGGTCGACGGTTGTCCGGCCCACGAGGATGGCGTCATTCTCAGCCCGCAGCTTATGGGAGAGCATGGCGGTGAACGGCGTGGAGAACATCGTAGGACGGAAGTTGTCGTCAAGGTAGCCGTCGGCCGACTGTGCCCATTTCAATATTATGAACGGACGGTGCTTGGTGTTGAACGTGAAGAACCGCTTGTTCGACTCACGGCACTCCTCCTCCAGGACGCCGACGTCGACCTCTATGCCGGCCTCACGGATTTTCCTTATGCCACGGCCCTGCACCTTCGCGAACGGGTCCACACAGCCACAGACCACACGGCGCACTCCCTTGCGGATGATAAGGTCGCAGCAGGGCGGTGTCTTCCCCCAGTGGGAACAGGGCTCCAGGGAGACATAGACGGTGGCTCCGGTCAGCAGTCTCTCATCATCGGGGCTGACAGAGGCAAAGGCGTTGACCTCGGCATGAGGACCACCGTAGGCCGACGTGAAACCTTCTCCTATGATGCGTCCGTCCTCAGCCACGATGACCGCTCCCACCGACGGGTTCGGCTTGGCCGTCAGCAGTCCGCCACGCGCTATCTGTATGCATCTCCGCATGTACATCTCGTCTTTTTCCTTGTCAACAGTCATTATTATATGCTTTCAATTTATGGTTATCGATTTATTTTGTACCTTTGTGTCCGTATGACTTACAACGAACTATGGCATCAGCTGACGCCACTCTATGAGCCAGAGGAGGCAAGGGCCGTCGTGCGCGAGTTGCTCGACGAGCTCTTTGCGATGACCCTTACGGACATTGTCAGTGGCAAAGTTAACGAATTATCGGCAGAGAACCAACGTCTTTTAGAAGAAAAGATGCGGCGTCTCTGTCAGGGGGAGCCGGTGCAGTATGTCACCGGAGTGGAATATTTCGCAGGACGGCCTTTCCACGTGAACCCCTCCGTGCTCATCCCACGGCCGGAGACGGCACAGCTCTGCGACATCATCCGACAAGACTACGACCGTCCCTTCTGTGGTCTTCAGCCTCCTGAGCCCATCCGCATCCTCGACATAGGCACAGGCAGCGGCTGCATCGCCATCACTCTGGCCCTCGACATCCCCAACAGTAGCGTCGATGCCTGGGACATCTCATCCGATGCCCTGCTCACCGCCCGCGACAATGCCCACGCCCTGGGTGCAAAGGTGAACTTCATGCTGCACGACATCCTCGACGAGGAATCACTGCCGGAGCCGGAACTGCGACAAAAAAGTGAAATTATCGTAAGCAACCCGCCTTACATCTGCGACAAAGAGCGTAAAGACATGGCTCACAACGTGTTAGACTATGAGCCGGAAACGGCGTTATTCGTCCCCGACGACGACCCACTGCGCTTCTATCGTGCCATAGGACACTATGCACGGCGTGCCCTGAAGCCGGAAGGACGCCTCTATTTTGAGGTAAACGCGCTCTATGCGGACGATATCGCCGAAATGCTTCGGTCTCTCTCGTTCAGCAGGACAGAGGTGAGGAAAGATGAATTTGGTAAAAATAGGTTTGTTTTAGCTGATTTTTAATTTAAAAATTATTATGGAGAAACTCACAGATACAGAAGAATACAAGCGCGACCAACTGATAAGAAAGATTGAGCACGCCATAGAACACATGAAACTCTCCGAACTGGAGGCGGTGTCCTACGACCTCTTCGTGAAAGGATACCTGGACGAGGCATAAGGGATGTGGAGCGTACCGCACAATAATGCAATAACCTGTAAACGTTTACGTATAAATTACCGTCTAACGGAAAACAATCATGGAAAGAAAAGGCTATTTTTGCAGCGATAACTAAAACATAAACCAATGAGAAAACCTTTTTTGCTGTTAGCCGCATTAGCGGTAACCATCGCAATGAATGCCCAGACACAGACTGAGACAGTCGACAAGTCATGGACCTTCACCAGCGTACCATCATCCGACGTTGCCAATATCGAGGCCGACAAGAACTGGATTGACGACTCAAAGCAACGCTATTGTAATACCACGTCCGTGGACAATGCCCCACTGACGGCAAACGGCACAGAGCTCACCGTTACCAACGGACTGCACTTCACCTCCACGGCCAACGCCAACGGAAACATACGTCTCGGCGGAAAGACCGCGGCACTGTGGCTGGGTAACAACTGCCAGCTCACCATTCCGGCAAGAAAAAAAGGCGAGGTGGTAACCATCTCCTACATGACATCGAAAAAATCGTCAGTGAGAACACTTGGCACAGCCAACATCACGGGTAACTTCCCTTCGACGACGGGCACCACGAAACAGACAGGACAGGGTAAGGTGGATGCCGACGGTGACGTCACCTTCACCATAGAAGGCGGCATGTATATCTACACCCTTGCCCTTCAGGACAGCGCCACGGCTGAGGACACGCCGAGCGGCGGCGACACCGGCAAGGGCAATCCCAACAACCCGAACGACCAGCGCCGTATCCTCGACTATGCGTCAGGGAACATCAACACACCGGCACCCGTCGACTCAGTGGTGATATGGTGTGCCGCCGACGGCGACGACACCACTGCCGACGGCTCGGAAGCCAAGCCGTTCTTCGACATCCAGAAAGCTATCGACAAGGCACTGCCCGGAACGACCATCAAGATGAAGGCCGGCACATACCTCTATGACAAGCGAATAAACATCAACGACCGCAACGGCACCTCTGACAAGTATATCACCGTGATGTGCCCGGACGGACGCGCCGTGCTCGATTTCTCAAATATGCCGTACCACGCACACAGCGACAACCCGCTACAGGGTATCCGTCTGACATCATCCTACTGGCACTTCTACAAGATTGACGTCTGCCATGCCAGCGACAACGGACTGCTCATAGAACGCTCAAAACCTGTCGGCGGTACAGCACAGGATGTCATAAACCGCACACAGGACGCTCACGACAACATCATAGAGTTCTGCAACTTCTACAAGAACGGTGACACGGGCGTACAGATGAAGAACCTGGCATCATTCAACTATATCCTCAACTGCGACGCGTATGAGAACAAGGACGAGGGCGACGGCGATGCCGACGGCTTCGCACCGAAGATATCCGTCGGTGACGGTAACTACTTCTATGGCTGCAGGGCATACAACAACTCCGACGACGGTTATGACGTGTTCTTCAAGAAGGATGGTGGGTTCACCGACAATAAGACTATCGTCATGGAGAACTGCCTGGCTTATGAGAACGGGTTCATCGACGGCGTGAAGACCAAGGGAAACATGAACGGATTTAAGATGGGTTCCAACCAGGGACGCATGAATGTGGTGCTCAACAGATGCGTGGCCGTGAACAATGGCTCTAAGGGCTTCGACCAAAACCATAACTCCGGCGACATCATCCTCAACAACTGCACAGGCTACTCTCTGCTGAAATTCAACGGAGGAAAGAACTGCTACTCTTATCGCATTTATGAGCCACTGGCCGAAGGGAGCGTTTGTGAGCTTACAAACTGCATCGCCATCAACGACTATACCACCAAGACAGCTACCGACAAAGGTGAGTACGGTAGTAAGAAGGAGACCGTCTACGGTCGTCTGAACGTCTCCACAGCCTCCAAGAGTGTAACGAATGACTGGGTGTGCTCACCCGACAACTTCCAGTCCATCGACGACTATGACGCTCTCATAGGCCCACGCAAGGAGGACGGAAGTCTCAACTGGGACAACATCACATGGGGTCATCCTAAGAAAGACAACGCAGTGGTTGTCGACAAGGGTACCGCCGTCGACGCCAACACACGCTATACCAGCACCGGTGTCGTCGTTCCGGCAATAAGATATGAGGGCTCAGCGCCTGACCTCGGTGCCTTCGAGCAGGGACTGCTGGCAAAGGATGTGGTCTTCGGAGGTCATGAGGCAACAGGAATAGGCACCATCAGAAGTGCAGAGTCCGACGGCGCGAAGGTCACCGTGCGGCAGGCCTTCAACGGAATGGTTCTCCTGAGTGTGCAGGGAGCCACCGCCAAGGACCGTTTCACCCTCAACGCCTACTCCGCCAACGGCACCCTCGTCGGCAGCCATCAGTTCAATGGCACCGGCACCGCCGTCTATCTCCCCGCCACTCATGGCGTACTTCTCCTGAAGGTTACCGGCCGTGGCGTCAACGAGACCGTAAAGGCCGTGATGAGATAAGGCTGTAAGGCCACAGAAAAATAAAACGGAAGACCGTCGTCCTCGGACGGTCTTCCGTTTTTTTTATTTTGCTTTCACTATATGATTTCAGAAATGATATACCTTGGACGGTGCTTCACCTCCTCATAGATTTTTCCGATGTAGATGCCAACGACGCCGATGGATATCATCAGTGCACCACCCACTACCCATATGCTCAGTATCAGTGATGCCCAGCCTGGCACCGCCGTGCCACTGACAAAGGCCCTGGCGACATTCACGAGAATGATGATGCTCATAATGAGGAACGCTATTCCCACCAGGATGATGATATATATAGGCTTGACTGAGAAAGATGTTATCCCGTCAATGGCCAAGGCCAGCATCTTTTTCAAGGTGTATTTCGACTTACCGGCAAGTCTGTGGCCGAAGACATAGTCGACGGTCGTCGACTTGAAACCCATCATCGGGATGATGCCACGGAGGTAGATGTTGCGCTCTGTATATTGTGAGAGACCGTTGAGGGCTTTCTTGCTCATAAACCGGAAGTCGGCATGGTTGTAGATGCACTCCACTCCCAACCGTTTCTGAAGCTTGTAGAAAGCCTGTGCCGTGAACCGCTTGAGGAATGTGTTCGACTGTCGGTCGCTTCTGACACCATAGACGACGTCGAAGCCTTTCTCATAGTCGTCTATCATTTGCGGGATACAGTGCTGATAGTCATCCTGCAGGTCGGCATCGATGGTTATCACGCCGTCAGCCCAGCCGCGGGCGGTCATCATTCCGGCAAGGATGGCGTTCTGCTGACCAACGTTGTGCGCGAGGTTTATGCCACGAACGAAGTGGTTCCTGCCCTTCTCACGGCTTATAACCTCCCATGTCTTGTCGGTGCTTCCGTCATTGACGCAGACAATTGATGACCCCGGACTTATCTTCTTACGGGCTATGAGGTCGTTGTAGAGCTCTGTCAGACGGCTGATGGACGACGGCAGTACATCTTCCTCATTATAACAAGGCATTATCGTAGATAGACATATCATAGTCTCAGTGTATTTATGTCATGCAAAGATAAGCAATATTTCCTAATTATTGCAACTATTACCTGCAATAATATCACCAGAGGTACGTTATAACCGGTGTAATATGGACTTAAAGGACAACACTTTTATACGTTTCGGCATTGTAGGCATCATAAACACCATCGTGGGGATGACGGTGATGTTCGTGATGTTCAATCTTCTCGGATGCGGCTATTGGGTCTCCTCAGCGGCAAACTATATTGCCGGGAGCATTGTCAGCTACTTCCTCAACCGCAACTTCACCTTCAACAGTACTAGCAAGCACAGTAAAACCTTTGTGCCTTTCGTGCTGAACATTGTCATCTGCTATCTCATCGCCTATGGAGCTGCCAAGCCATTTATCGCTTATGTCATGGCCGGAGCGGGTGCCAGGCTACAAGGCAACGTTGCATTGATTGCCGGCACTGTTCTCTTTATCGTCCTTAACTACCTTGGACAGAGGTTTTTCGTATTCAGAAAATAACTCTATGATGCTATGTGTCTGACGACCATTCTCCATATGTTCTGAAGCAACCAAGCGGTGATGAAACTTACAACGACAAGGGTAAGGAAGGTCACCACATGGTATCCAGACCATAGGATATACGGTCGGAAAATATATTCGGAAAAGTATGTATGCGTCAGCCACATGCCCAAGGAATACTCCCCAAGCTTCCTCAGCACCGCACTCAGGCCTGCTCCGATGCTCATGTGAATGAAGATGAAGATAAAGGCAAAGGCAAAAATGCCACGCACAAACATAGCGCTGCCAGTATAATAAATCTTTCCAAGGACCAACAATAGCAGGAGGAAGATCAGAACCACATTATTATAATGCCGTTTTTTCATCCCGTTATTGGAAATTCTGTATAGCAGAATGCCGAGAGAGAAATAGAAAAAGAAGAGAAAAAGGAAGAAAGCCTGCTGCTTTAAAATGGCAAACGGGTCATTCTCTTTCATACCATCTATAAGGAAATGCACGGCGACATAAACCACGAAATACAGTACTGCCAGCAGAACAGCTAATCGTGGGCGAAGGGTAAAGAGCTTAGGCAGAAACAAGACCGACAATAGTGTTATCAGAGAATAAGGAAACAGAAACCACGTCTCGTGGTTGTATGTACATTCATACCCTATCACATTGGATACAACATCAGTTATGCTTCCTGGATAACCGGCCTTGCCCATAACATGGGCGACGGTCACAAAGATTGCCATCGTGAACCAATAGAAAGCATAGAGTGTAGCGGTCTTCCTGAGCACATTACCGAAAGACAGACTGCCATTTAGGTATTTGAAGCTATATCCGTAACCACTGATGATAAGGAAGAAGGGTACCGGATTGCAAGCCAAGGATATCTGATAGCATATACCAGACTGTTCCTCATCGAAAAGGTGATACCACAACATCATAAGTATTGCCACACCCTTGAGTATTGTCGACTGGTCCTTTGTCATAGTACAGTTTTATTTTCCTTTTATATGGTATAGCGATAGACCGTGAGCCTTGTCACACTTTACCAAGGTATAGTTTTCCTTTAATATCTGAGATATAATGACGGCATGGTTCTTAACCATTATCCACTCCACCCCATTTCGAAAGGCCTCCTGCTTCATTGTTGTCAGTTCGTCAAGGCCGTCCGGTTGTATATCCTGGCAGGCAAAAAACCTGCACGATGGAGTTATATTGTCATACAAGTAATAGTCTGCTCTTATATTATAGCCCACAAAAGAGTGGCGGAAAGTAGCCGGAACACCTTTCATAAACCGTCTGTAGATCGCTAGTTCGGGGTTCACCGGAGGATGAAGGAAGTAATGTGTGCGGTACACTATGAAACATAACGAGGTGGCAAGGATGTACATCCCGGCTATGACAGCAATATAACGGCGTACAGACGCGCTTCTTCTCTCCCCATAGACACGTCTCAGTTCTACCATAGCAATGGCTACAAGCGGCAGACTTATGACTCCATAATGGGAGAAAGCATAGCTATGGAGTATCCACAGTGTCGTAGACAGTCCGGTGCAGGTCCACATCACGGCGGTAAAACGGCGTTTCGACAGCATAAGCATTATTATTCCGGTGGCGAGTATTAGCCATGTATCCATGAAATGCAATAATATATATATTATCCCCTTCAAAGAATTGTCAATGCCTGAACTGTAGAAGAACTTTATGTTTATAAGAAAAGATGAGTTTATAAGCTCAGTCAATGCACCCTTTGACCAGAAGTACAATACAAAAGGTGCCGTCAGGACTGTGAAGCCGAGGATAAAAAACATGGCATTCTTATATATGTTGCTCCATTGTCTGTGCAGGATAAGGTATATAAGGATTATCAAGACACATGATGCGATGCCAATCACGTTCGTCAATCGAGTAAGAATGCAGAAGGAAAAAGTCATGCCATAGACGAAGGCGCAGAGTGGCGGGTGGCTTACAGAGCGGTTTTCCTCAACGGCCGCCAGCCATTTACACACCAGAAGGTAAGATGCGGAGAGCAGTGGCAGGAGATATTCTTCGACATTGTTTCCCGCCCAGCCATTGAAGACAAGACTCATGACGGGCAGGAGAAGGAGAAGTGCGCTCTGCTTGAATGAAAATGCTAATGATAATATTCTATAGATGATAGCAAGTGTCAGGCTAAGCGATACCAACTGTATAAGGAAGATACCAAAGGAATTGTCTGTCAGCATATAGCCGAGGCAGTCTATGAGATAGATTATTGGTCCTTTGTTATCCCAGAAAGTTATGTATGGCAGATGACCATGAGCCCATTCACGTCCTATAAGCTGGAAGACGGAGGAGTCCTGTCCTTTCATATCGCTGTAGATGGGCATTGTCGAATAGGAATAAAGACAAAGGCCGACCAGTGCCAACAGTACACAATAGATATAGATAAGGTATTTATTTCGTGATGTTGTTGTCATTTTCTCTCACTATAACCTTTTTTCTATCGAGCACTATCCATACGGCATCGAACTCTCTGAGCTTGTCTGCGGCTATCTCTTCGGCTTTACGGACTGCATCAGAGGTATTGTCGATGGTGGTATCACGGAGCATCTCCGGCCAGGTGTAACCTGTCTCCAACAAGACATCACGTCCCCAGCCTGTCACATCCTCCACAGGAACGCAGAAGGAAGAGTATTTTGGATTCTTGTCCTTGACAGTTATCACGTATGCCTTTCTGGCTTTATGATGGCTTTTGCGGATGATGTCCTCAGCAAGAACCTTGCTTGGGAGTGACGTCTGCCATGCATTATACCAGTGATGTAAGTCCACAATAACGGCACTGACCACATAGAGTGACATCAAAATGCCAACAAGTCTGTGGTTGCCGGTGACCTTAATATATTCATCTATGAGGTATCCGAAGAGCAGTGCACTTGTAGCCAGAGAGCAGTAGGTGTTCATCACGCTCATCTCTATGGCAAGGTTGGCCGATGCCGAGATGAATATTGCCGCTACAATAATCCACGTCTTCTTCCTTCGCCATACCCTTCTGTTACCAAGGAAGGCTATAAGCATTATCGGGGCCGACAACAGGAAGGTTATAGCTACGATGAAGAAATTGCGCTCCGGTGCGTAAAAGATACTTATGTAGTCGGTCGCCGACCACGTGTAACCTATCCATGTGGCTATGGCCTTGAGCTTATATGAGAAGCTGTATATCAGTGGTCCATAGTCGGTGTTGCTTATCTCGGTAACAGGAAGCGACAGCCTTATAACGGCATAGAGCACGGCAACGGATATGCCGAGCATGAAGTTCCTCACAAACGGTTTTCTCCGACTGTCGTCCTTTGCAAAAGCCAGCACGGGACCGGTGCACGCCCATGTTATACCATTATCCTTGGAAAGTGCCGAAAGGAAGATAAGAACAGCCCAGAGGACATACCGCCCGCGTGAATTACCGTTGATAAGGACCATCACCGAGATAAGACCAAACAACTGACAGAGGGTCTGGTTGGTGGCGTCGACACTGAGAACGGTACCCAGCATACAGGGGGAGATGAAGTAGAACAGGGCCGCCAGCGATGCTCCCTGACGTGAGACACCCAAAATCTGCGACAATCTGAAGACAAGATATACACAAGTCAGATGAGCGGCGATAACAATCAGGTGATTGGATGCAGGAAATATTCTCGTGTCTATGCCATTAAGGTATCCCAAGAGAGCATCTACCGGCCGCCAGGTACTGCCATAGCAGACGAAATATTGCAGCCAGTCGGCATCTTTTTTTGGCGCAGAGAGAGTGGTGAAATCATCAAAGGTGGGACGTATTAGCAGTATGCCATAGACATAGATTACCAACAGGATGATAACAACGGAAAAGAATATTACTTTCTTTCTCATGAACTATATGAATGGTATTGGATTAATTGACTATGACAATCTTGCACACCGTTCCCTTATCACCAGTGGAGGTGGCTGTCTGAACCATGTAGACACCACTGGCAACACGCTTTCCTTTAAGGTCGGTACCGTCCCAGACAAAGGAGCCTCCATTGCTCCTGCCCTCAGCTACCAGAACACCGTTGGACGTGACAATCTTCACATCGGCGTCGAAAGTAAGTCCGGTGACGGTGATAGGACCAGTGTAACCAGGCTTCACAGGGTTTGGATAGGCATAGGTAACGTCCTTGTTCATCTCATCAACGGTGGAGGTAGCATCGCTCTTATAGGAACACAGACCGTTGTCGGTGGCAAAGAAGACCTCACCACTGCCGGGGTCTATGGCTATCGACTCTATATTGTCGGAGAGAAGCGGACTGTTGTCGGAGAGGAAATGATGCACCTCCGTGTTATTGTCCGAACTTATAAGGTACACACCGTTTCCACCTGTTCCGAACCACTTGCGGTTTCCGCCGTCAATGGCCATACAGGTAATGTCCAGTCCGTTGAGAAGATAGTCGGCAAGGTCGGTCCCATCATTCCTTGGAACTTTATACTGCTGGAACACCAGTTCGTCAGCACTCTTGCCCACATCGCTGCTCTGGATATAGAGCAGGCCGTTGTTGGTGCCCACCCAGATATTATTCTCCATGTCCTCGGCCAGGCATCTGACACCATTGTTCACATATATCTTTGTTCCATCCTCATTGATGAAGTTGGAATAGCATATCGCCTGGTCGGTGGAAGGCTTATAGACATACACTGACGGGAAGGTCCAGTTGTTGTTGCAGAACCACATGAGCCCACGGCTGTCGAACATGATGTTTGACGCTGTGGCCAAGGAGAAGCCGTCCTTGGTAAGAACACCGTCAGAGCCATTGAATGTCATAAAGAGACTGTTGTTGTATGTGGTCCACTGGTTGCCGTCATATTTCATAAGGGAATTTCTTGCCTGACTGTTGAAAATCCAGAGATCGCCGTCAGCATCATACTTCACGGAGTACACCATCTCATAATCCTTGTTGTTGAAGTTGTCGGCCGTCGTTATAGGACTGTTCTCGTCATTATACAGTTTCACGAACTTTCCGTCACGGAACTCATAGAGTCCGTTCACGGCCCCTGCAAAGACATGACTTTCATCCTTTGGGTCCACATCGAGACAATATACCGTCTTCAGGCCACTGTTGCCCTTTGAGGTTTCTGTATCACCACCTGAACGGAAGCCCCATTCACCGTTTGCGTTCAGAAGTTCTATGTCGCCCTGTCCGGAGGCATTGTTGCTGATACCATAGAGCCGTCCGTTATGGAAACGGATGAAGTATATATTGTTGTTCTTTGGACCATCTGGGATATTCTTCTTCGCCAAAGCCATCAGCTCAGCATCGGCGGTATAGGTCTTCTTGGTGTAGTTCCCTACCCTACTCCACTGTCCTGGATCAAGCAGATTTCCGGACAGCGATGCCTTGTAAAGGCCTTTTGTGGAACTTGCGGCATAGATGTATCCACCTTCTATATAACAATAGTCCACACGGAAATGCAGGTTATAGGTATCACTTATCACTGCATCACACATGTCGAGTTTGACAATTCCGAAGCCGGTGCAGAGATAAGCAAACCTGTCATTCATATAAATACTGAGCACCTCCTTGCTCTCTGACAAGGAAGCGTTCAAATAGTCGGACACGTTAGTGACGTTCCCATTGGCATCAAGGATGTCAATATTATAGTTGCTGTATACTATCAGCAACTTCCGCTGAGCCTTGTTCCACTCTATCTTACTGATATTACAGTCGTTAAGGCCATTGACCTTATCGTAGGTCGTAACGCTGTTGTCATTCACATTATATGAATACAGATTATTGGAAGCCAACACATACAGAGTGCTTCCACCTTGTCTCACATCCTTAACATCGCTATAGGAGAGAAAGTTCTTCCATTTTCCGACCTGAGCAGAGACACTTCCGCAGCAGCACAGCGCCGCCGCAACAACAACAAACAGCCTTCTTATCTTCATATATTCATAAATGTAATGCCCATCATTCCTTTTCACTTTATCAGTGAGAGCAGATGAAAGCCCACGCTATGCCATCGCCTTAAGGTATTCGGCCAGTTTCTTCACAGCACGGGCACGGTGAGAGATGGTGTTCTTAACCTCCTCACCGAGTTCGGCGAAGCTCTGGTCATAGCCATCGGGAACGAATATAGGGTCATAACCGAATCCCTCATGACCGTGTTTCTCATCAGCTATGTGTCCGCGGACCTCGCCCTCGAACTGTACTTCGTGAAACTTGCCGTCTACACCTTTCTGTAATAACGAGATACAGGTGCGGAATCTTGCGCTGCGGTTGTTATTATTTCCTAATTTCCTCAACAGTTTTGCCATATTGGCTTCGGAGTCATGGTCCGTTCCTTCGGCATACCGCGCCGAATGAACGCCAGGCTCACCGCCGAGAGCCTCTACCTCGAGACCAGTATCATCGGCAAAGCAGTCGATGTCATACTTCTCCGACACGTAGGAAGCCTTCTGACGGGCGTTCTCCTCTATGGTATCTCCGGTCTCAGGGATATCCTCATGGCAGTTTATATCCGCCAAGGAGAGTATCTCTATCTGTGAACCTAAGATTTCCCTTATCTCTTTCAGCTTGTTCTTATTGTTCGTCGCAAAAACAATTTTCATAATTCTTTCGTTAAGTTATTCTATTTCCTCACCCCTACCCTATCCTTTCACTGACTTGAAAGCACGGAGCAAGGATTTACTTTTTCTTCTTGTCTTTTTTCGGCAAACTAACTTTTATAGGGTCAAAGCCCTCGCCATAGACACCGATGACGCTCGACTGCGAGACGAAAGCCTGGGGGTCTATCATCTTTATGAGTCGGAAGATATACTGGCTCTCATTCTTCTTGGCAAGGATACAGAGCACCTTGCGCTCCTTTCCGGTATACCAGCCGTGTCCGTCCAGAATTGTCACGCCGTGCTCCAGCTGTGTTCCAATGGCATTGGCTATCTCCTGATACTTTAGAGAGAAGATCATGAACTGCACCGACTCCCTGCGTGCGTTGAAGACATAGTCGAGCATGAAGTTTTCAACGACCATCGTGCACAGACCAAACACTGTCATGTGAACCCTCTGCAATGGATCACCAAACTGTGGAATGAAGAGACAGGAGCCTATTATAAGGAAGTCGACAAAGATAAGCACACGTCCAAGGGAAATATTCTTATACTTGTTGACGCAAGCAGCTATGATATCCGTACCGCCTGTAGAACCATTATGCAGGAACACTATGGCCAGTGAAGTACCTGTAAACATACATCCTATGACCAGCGACATAAACTGTTGTCCCTCACCAAGTATCTTGTACATATGACCATTAGGCTGAGTTATAACCCATTGTGCCGCCGCCAGTAAGAGCGAGAGTACACCTATGGCATAGATGGTCTTCACCATGAACTTCAGTCCAAGGATTTTCAGAGCCGCCAACAGCAGAACAAGGTTTATAAGGAAATAGCTGTAAGAGATAGGAATGTTTGTAGCATAGAAAATGATGGCGGAAAGACCGGTGACACCTCCCGTCACAATGTGATACGGAAGCAGGAAGACTGTCCATCCGAAGGTGTACAGCAGCAGTCCCACCGTTATCCAAACATAATCCTTAAACTCAGTCCAGAACGTCTTAGACATTAGCATTGCTTTATAGACTAAATTAGTTATAAAATATGTAAGTCCCCAAGTTCCGACACCTGAAGACTGCTGGCATACAATGCCACAGCCACGGCATCAGGAGACCTGAAGACTTACAAAACCAAAGAACTTACTTTATTACTATATTGATGATGCGGTTCGGCACGACGATAACCTTCTGTATGGTCTTGCCGGAGAGATACTTCTCTGTGCGCTCATCGGCGAGGACGGCCTTCTCGACGGCCTCCTTCGGAGTGTTTACCGGGAAGTTCATCGGGAAACGCACCTTACCGTTGAAGCTGACCATCATCTTCACCTCATCCTCCTTGAGGTACTTCTCGTCATACTCAGGCCATTTGGCATCACATACACTGCCGCTGTTGCCCAGGGCGTGCCACAGCTCCTCAGCGATATGCGGGGCAAACGGTGCGATAAGTACCACGAGGTCCTGGAGAAGCTCGTGATTGGTGCACTTCTGCTGACCCAGTTCGTTGACACAAATCATAAATGCCGAGATACTTGTATTGTATGAGAACTTTTCTATGTCGTCAGTAACCTTCTTGATAAGCTTGTGAACACTCTTAAGAGAGTCCTGGCTGGCCTTGGAGTCATCTACAATCTCATCGGCATCCTTCTTCCAGTACAGGTTCCAGAACTTCTTCAGGAAGCGGAAGCAACCGTCGATGCCGTTGGTATCCCATGGCTTGCTGGCCTCCACAGGACCTAGGAACATCTCGTAGAGTCGGAGAGTGTCGGCACCATACTCCTCCACTATGTCGTCAGGGTTGACGACATTGTACATCGACTTCGACATTTTCTCCGTGGCAAAGCCGCACACATACTTTCCGTCTTCGAGTATGAACTCAGCGTTTTTGTATTCCGGGCTCCACTTCTTGAAACCTTCTATGTCGAGGACATCATTCTTCACGAGGTTTATCCATACATGGATAGGCGTGATGTCCTTATAGTTCTTTCTGAGATTATAGCTTACAAAGACCGGCTTGTCCTCCTTCGACAGTTCGTTGACACGGTAGACGAAGTTGCTTCGGCCCTGTATCATACCCTGGTTGATAAGCTTCTGGAACGGCTCCTCCTCACAGCTTACATTGTAGTCGTGCAGGAACTTATTCCAGAAACGGCTGTAGATAAGGTGACCGGTGGCATGCTCAGTACCGCCTACATACAGGTCGACATGACGCCAGTATTCGTCGGCATCCTTGCTGACGAGCTCCTTGTCGTCATGCGGGTCCATATAGCGGAGGTAGTAAGCCGAAGAACCGGCAAAGCCAGGCATAGTGTTGAGCTCCAGCGGGAACACTGTCTTGTTGTCTATTGCCGAGCAATCGACAACGGAACGTGAAGCGGTGTCCCATGCCCACTTCTTTGCACGGCCGAGAGGCGGCTCTCCGTTCTCGGTAGGCTCATACTTGTCGACCTCAGGAAGTTCCAGAGGCAGACAGTCCTCAGGTATCATCTGCGGCATCCCGTCCTTATAGTACACCGGGAACGGCTCACCCCAGTAGCGCTGACGCGAGAAGATGGCGTCGCGAAGGCGGTAGTTGACCTTCACCCGGCCTATATGGTGCTCGGTGACAAACTTCTTCGTTGCTGCGATAGCCTCCTTTACAGTGAGACCGTTGAGTGAGAAACCGTCAAGACTTGTCTTTCCTGCTGCCGGTGAGTTGGTGACGATACCCTCCTTAGCGTCGAAGCTCTCCTCAGAGACGTCGGCACCCTCGATGAGCGGGATGACAGGAAGGTTGAAATGCTTGGCAAAAGCATAGTCGCGGCTGTCGTGGGCCGGCACAGCCATTATCGCTCCGGTGCCATATCCAGCCAGGACATACTCTGAAATCCAGATAGGAATATTGTCGCCGGTGAACGGGTTGACGGCATATGAGCCTGAGAAAACACCGGTAACATGATGGTCGGACATACGCTCAAGCTCGGTACGGCTCTTGACGTATGCCAGGTATTTGTCGACCTCTGCTTTCTGGCCGTCAGTGGTAAGCTCTTTGACAAGCTCACTCTCCGGGGCGAGCACCATAAAGGTAACTCCGAACATAGTATCAGCACGTGTGGTGAAGATTGTAAAGTGCTTGTCGCTGTCCTTAACGGAGAACTCCACCTCGGTACCTTCGGAACGGCCTATCCAGTTGCGTTGTGTCTCCTTTATGGAATCGCTCCACTGAATAGTGTCCAGTCCGTCGAGAAGGCGCTGTGCGTAAGCCGACACACGCAGGCACCACTGCTGCATCTTCCGCTGTACCACCGGGAAACCGCCACGCACGCTGACACCGTCGACGACCTCATCGTTGGCCAGCACGGTACCAAGACCGGCACACCAGTTCACCATTGTCTCTCCGAGATAAGCGATACGGTAGTTCATCAGCGTCTTCTGCTTCTCCACATCGCTCATGGCCTTCCACTCCTCAGCAGTGAAAGAGAGCTCCTCGCTCTGCGCCACGTCAAGGCCCTCAGTGCCCTTCTCCTCAAAGTGTGCTACAAGACGGTCTATAGGCTGTGCACTCTGACAGCTGTTGCAATAGAACGAGTTGAACATCTTCTCAAAGGCCCACTGTGTCCAATGGTAATAACCTGGGTCGCAGGTGCGCACCTCACGATCCCAGTCGAATGAGAAACCTATCTTGTCAAGTTGCTCGCGGTAGTGGTTTATGTTGTTAATGGTAGTCTTTTCAGGATGCTGGCCTGTTTTTATAGCATACTGCTCGGCCGGAAGACCGTAGGCATCATAGCCCATAGGGTTCAGGACGTTGAAACCCTTCAGGCGTTTGTAGCGTGCATAGATGTCGGAAGCTATGTATCCAAGCGGATGACCGACATGAAGGCCGGCGCCGGAAGGGTAGGGGAACATGTTGAGAACGTAGAATTTCTTCTTTGTCTTGTCCTCCGTTACCTTGTAGGTCTTGTTATCAACCCAGGCTTTCTGCCATTTCTTCTCAATTTCTCTGAAATTGTAATCCATTGTTTATTATCGATTTTTATTCTTGTTTTCTATATTAAAAGATGTATAAACCCAATTAGTATGCAAAGATAGTGCAAACCGAAGACAATACAAAAAATTAAAACCATAAAGTTTTAATTTTTTGTATTGTTGAGGTGAAGCCTGTCTTATCAAAAGATAGTGCAAACCGAAGACAATACAAAAATTTAAAACCATAAAGTTTTAATTTTTTGTATTGTTGAGGTGAAGCCTGGAAACTTCAGGAATAAATCATCCACTTGCAGGGTGCGGCCCTTGTGGCCGTCCGACATAAATTAAGTATACACCTGTTGGCAGACGGCAAATCCATTGTTTCTGCGTTTTACGGCATTTTGCGGACGGCCCCTAACCCTACCTAGCCGCACCCTGCAGTCGTCGGTAATCCAACCGGTGCTTGTGCGATTGACGGTGGATGTACGGCATACCCATATCGATTACAACACATACCCATATCGATTACAACAAACAGATGAAATAATCATCACGCGGTTCTGGCGTGTGCAGGGCGCGGCCCTTGTGACCGTCCGACATAAATTCATTATACACTTATTGGCAGACGGCAAATCCATTGTTTATGCGTTTGACGGCGTTTGGCGGACGGCCCCTAACCCTACCTAGCCGCACCCTGCAGTCGTCGGTAATCCAACCGGATGCTTGTGCGGTTGACGGTGGATGTGTGGTTTTTGCGGACGGCTCTTAACCCTACCTAGTCGCACCCTGCAAACTGATGTTAATGCCACATAATAAGAAGAAGAGGAGGAACCCTATCAGTGCCTCGGAGAGGCACACTCTCAGTAACCCCAGGCTAAACGAGCGGAGCGAGTGCAGCCTGGGGTAGGTAGATGGCGGGAACCTTACTCAGTGCCTCGGAGAGGTACATACGCGTAGTGTTCATCATTATATCCTAATGGTTGGCTTATAGGACTAATGGTGATAGCTTTATGTATGTA
>ONDK01000054.1 GCA_900316565.1 uncultured Prevotella sp.
TAGCCGCGGCGACATCGTGGTGCTGCAATATCCCGTGAAGAAATATTTCGCCTTCGTATGCAATATGGCTCACGCCCACGGAGCGAAGGTCGTGGCCATCATCCACGACTTGGGCTCGATGCGGCGGCGTAAGCTCACGGTAGCCAAGGAGATCAGGCGGCTGATGCATGCTGACTATGTCATCGCGTCAAACGCCACGATGAAGGACTGGCTCTCGAAGAATGGCTTCACAAATGGGCTCGGAGCCCTGCAGCTCTTCGACTACCGATCGGCATCGCCGTGCAGGGAGAGATCACCAGAGAGCCCGGAGGCCATGCCACGAGTGGTCTACGCCGGTGCGCTGAGTCAGCGGAAGAACACTTTCCTCCTCGACATGGCGAAGGTGGCAAAGGGCTACGACCTCGAGATTTTCGGCAACGAGGACGGGCTGCCGGAACTGAAAGCCTCGGAGCATGTACACCTCCACGACTTCATGGCCGCCGACGACTTCATAGCGAACGCACCGGGCGACTACGGATTAGTGTGGGACGGCGACAGTCTGAACACCTGCTCGGGCCATTTTGGCGAGTACCTCCGCTGGAATTCGCCACACAAAGCATCGTTCTATCTGCGCGCCGGAATGCCGCTGATAGTCTGGCGCTGTTCGGCACTGGCCCCGATAGTGAAGGAGTTAGGCGTAGGAATTCTCATCGACCGCATCGAGGACATAGGCCGGCGGCTGTCGGCAATAACGCCCGAAGAGCGCGCGACGATGGCAGCCAACGCGCTGTCAGTGGCACAGCGTCTGAGCACAGGAGCCTTCTTCAAGGATGCAATGAAAGAGGCCGTCGGACGGATAGAATAACAAAAAAAGTGCCTGCCACCGGATGAACGGGGGTAAGCACTTTTTCGTTTATAGTTACTTTCGAAGCCTTGTCGCGGCTATATTAAAGATGTAGTTTCTTCATCAGCCGCTTCAAGGCTGACTGTTTGTACTCTTCAAATATCTTCGGAGCCATCGTGCGATAGTCGTCGACGGTACTGATTACGACCGTACCGTGGTTCGTGGCCTGATGAACGGGGGTCATATACGACGGCCCGTACTGCGTGCGCAGGAACTTGTCGTAGCCTGCCGGCACCGGAACGGTGGTATTCTCGAAGGGAACCCACAGCGTCTCGTCGAAGATGTGACGGTCGAAGGTGAACTTATTGCCGTCGAAGGTCATCTCAGCCCAGCGACTGCTGGTAGCCGTACTGTAGGCCCGAAGGCGGTCCTCGATACGGTGCATGTAAGCCTCACGGCCCATACGCGAGAAGAGATGGCGCATGCGAATCTTCCTGAAAATCTGCAACCACCGTCCCGAATACAGGATATTGAGCTCGGAGGCTTTCATGCAACGAATCTCGTGGCGTGTGATTTTGAACAGAGCACGGTAGTCGTCAACATTCTCGGGTACGCCGTCAAGGGGGAAGATGTCGATGAATATGCCCTGATGGAACCTCCGGTACGACTCGCTGGGCCGCACGCAAGTGGTTCCGTTGCATCGCAGCTGGGCGTGTCCGCGGATATAATAGGGGTCGGTATATACGGTCTGGAGGAAGAACTGCGGTCCGAGTTCATCGGCATAATCGAGCAGCCGGTCGTAGTCGGGACGCGGCATCGACACGTCAATGTCGTCGTCCCAGGGTATATAGCCGTGATGGCGGATAGCACCTAAGAGTGTTCCTCCATCGCACCATACCCTGAGCCCGTGGGCCTTGCAGACATCGATGAGCCGCTGGAACATCGTCAGCTGCACGTTCCACACGGCTTTCATGCCGGCATCGATGGTGTAGCCGTCGCGGGTCTCCTCGTTTAAGTTTACTATGTCCATTAGTGTTGAGTTCTTAATAGAGTTCTTTGGGTATCAGATGGCGGGCGTTGTCGAAGTCCTCCGGAGTGTCAAGCTCTATGGTGAAAAAGTCGGTAACGTCCATAACCTTGAAACTAAAGCCCTGGGCTATAAGCCGTTGGAACGCTAACTCGTAGAAGACGTCGGTCAGCTTCTCCTCAGTCATCATCGTTCGGAGCTCGCGATAGAGCGCTGCGGAGTAGTCGGCGTTAATCTTCTCTATTCCCACCGATTCTCCCATGGCTGCCGCGGGGTCACAAGTCTTGCTGATTTCGGTTATGCGGCACTCACTGTCGACAACGACTTTCATTTCCTCCTCGCCGAGGGGATGACGGCTGACGGTGAGTACGGAGGCCACCTCGTCTATAACCTTACTGATGATGCGTCCGTCGTAGATGAGATCGCTGTCGAGAAGGATGAACTGACGGCCCTCAACAACGGTGCGGGCCAGCCACAGCGAGTAGATATTGTTCGTAGTGGCGTAGTCGCGATTGTCAATAAAATGGAACTTCAGTTGCGGATAATGCTCCTCGAGGAAGTCTGTAATCATCGCCGACAGATAGCCGGTGACAACGACAAACTCGCTGATGCCAGCAGCGACAAGACTGTCGACAGAGCGCTGCAGGAGGGTGCGGTCGCCGACCTTGAGCAGGCACTTGGGCTTGTTGTCGGTGAGCGGGCGCAGGCGCTTGGCCATGCCCGCGGCAAGGATGACGGCAATCATTGTTCTTTGGCTATTCTGAGGATGGTGTCGCAGACAGTGCGGTTCTGCTCGCTACGGCCTAAGGTTATGCGCATGTGGGTGTTGAGGTCGGGCTCATTCATGAATTTCACCTTGTAATCCTCATCGGCAAAGGTTTTCTGAAGCTTCTCCTTGAGGGCGATTGGATACTTGATGAGTATGAAATTGGCCACACTGCGGTAGACCTTGAAACCGTCGAGGGCACCTACTTCCGCCTTGTACATGTCGCGGGCCTCCTGCATCACCCTTGCTATCTCGCGGTAGTGGTCGCCACTCTTCAGGGCCGCGATGCCCACTTCCTCCGACAGCCGGTCGTAGCCGAGGTACATATTGGCATATTTGGCGAAACGCTCCATCTCCTCACCCTTGCCGATAAAGCCGAAGCCGAGGCGTAGACCGGGCAGTCCGTAGAACTTGCTCATCGTGCGGCAGAAGATGATGTTGCCACGGGTCTCGACGAGATGCTTGATGTATGAGGTATCGTTGGTAACGAACGACGCGTAAGCCTCATCGACGAGGATAACGGTCTCGGCAGGCACGATGTCGCACAGATGCTCCAGTTCGGCAGGGGTAAGGCCGTTGCCGGTAGGGTTGTTAGGTGTAGCGACGAGCAGAATCTTCGGCCGGACCTCGTTGACCTGACGCTCCAAGGCTTCGAAATCGTACTTGAAAGTGTCGTCAGTCTCAATGACATTGTACTGGATGGTCTGACCTTCAACCTCGTCGGCGATATTCGAATAGTACCACCAAGAGAATTTTGGAATCATCATGATGCCGTTGCTGCCTTTCTTGGTGAGAAAGTAGTGAACAGCCTTCTTCAGCAGGTCCTCAGCACCATATCCCACCAGCACCTGCTGCTCGTCGATATGGAACTGCTCGGACAGGTAAACGGAGAATATGCTCTTCTTTCCCTGGTCGTAGATACGTGTGTAGAAAGCAAATTTACGAATGTCGAAATTCTTTATCGTGTCAACAACGAGCTGCGACGGCTCAAAGTTGAACTCATTTCTGTCGAGGTAATTCATCTCTTTTATGTTGTTTATTAATTTTTCTCGGTTTTCTATTTCTCTGGTTTCGTGACTGTTAAATCACTTGTCGGAACGGACTAGCCGCAGATGTTGGGACTGCGGTTTTATCTTTCAGTTTGGTTGACAGGGTACGCTGTCAGTACGCCATTGACGATAGGGCCGTGGTATGACGGTGGTGTCAGGCGTTCGTCAGAACGGCATTGGCACGACAAGCGGGGCCTGTCAGCAGATGTTCCTGCCCTCTAACGAATGAACAAACAGTTGACAACCCAGGCTTGTTCAAACAGATTTATATTATCCGACGCCGATTTTAATGTTTCATTAAAGTTGCAAAGGTAATACTTTTCAGCTAATTATGACAATGAACTAACAGAAAACTGCTATTTTTCAGCTAATTATCTACGCAAGGCTTTCATTCAACCGCATTACGGGGACAATGTGAAGGAATGGCTGTCGTCAGCAGGTGGCAATCGACGGGGGCTTAGTGGATGTGGACAAGGGACTCTATAGAAACAAATGGTGGGCATCCGACATTTCGAGTGATACGACAATCATGAAGTGCATATAGTTTCAAGCTCTTCATCTGCGGTGATGACCGTTTCCCATACGCAGCCAAGCTCCGCCAGATTATAGAAGAGAAAGGAGAAGAACGTGTCGTCCTTGCCGGCACCATCACAAACGAGGAGAAGAAGTGGCTCTACAAGCACTGCCAGGCTTACTTCTTCCCCAGCACGCTGGAAGGCTTCGGCATCCCCGGCATCGAGGCGTTGCAGATGGGCGCGCAGATCTTCGCGTCGCAAAAGGGCAGTCTGCCGGAAATTCTCGCCGACAACGCGTTCTATTTCGACTCCTTCGAACCTGAGAAGATGGCCGCAACAGTAAAGCACGGACTGGAAAGTCCGAAGGATGTGGAGAAGATGAAGCGACATGCCGCGACATTCTCCTACGACACATATACCAACAAGTATATTTCTCTGTACAAGCAGTTGCTCGGGATGGAGTGATTGTTGTTACAGTAATGTTGAAGAGGTATTACTATTTGTTTACAAAACGTAAAAAAGTGCACGTCCGTTTGGCATAATTCAGTAATATTCATACCTTTGTATGAAACGAACAGTACTACCGTTCATTACCGCATTATATCATACAACAAGATTATTTTCTACAAGATGAGATTTTTCAGAACCACTCTTGCCGTACTCTTTCTTTGTATTTGTACGGCAGCAAGTGCCCAGACCACTGTAATAAAAGGTGTGCTGATGGACTCTGTATCGCACAAGGGCGAGCCTTATGCCACCGTGCGGGTCTACAAAGGGTCGTCAGCAAAGGGCTCCGCAGATGCTATGTCGGTGACAGACGCTGACGGAAACATCAGCCAGAAGGTTGCTGGCAGCGGCCGCTACACCATCGTCCTAAGCAGTGTGGGACGCAAGAGCATCGTCCGTACAGTGAACCTTGACGGCAAGGGAACGCTGAACCTTGGTACGATGTATGTCACCGACGACGCGAAACAGCTTGATGGCGTAGAGATTGTGGCGCAGAAACCACTGGTGAAGATGACCACCGACAAGACAACATACGACGTCCAGAGCGATGTAGACTCGAAATCACAGACCGTCCTGGACATGCTCCGCAAAGTGCCTATGGTAACTGTCGACGGACAGGACAACATACAGGTGATGGGGCAGAGCTCGTTTAAGGTGTATGTCAACGGCAAGCCGTCGATAATGTTCTCGGCAAATCCGTCGCAGATATTCAAGAGCATGCCTGCATCATCGGTGAAGTCGATAGAAGTGGAGACCAACCCCGGCGCGAAGTATGACGCTGAGGGCACGGGAGGAATACTCAATATCATCATGGCCGACGCCCAGGGAGGCGGCAAGCAGTCGATGAACGGCTACAACGGAACGCTCCGTGGCATGGTGTCGAACAACAACTGGAATGCCAGCGCCTTTGTCTCCGGGCAACAGGGCAAGACCACCTACAGCACCAATGTGTTCTACAACAATCCTTTTCCTCTGGAGACATCAGTCGACATAGACCGTACCACCTACTCCGCAACGCTGCCTTCCAACGACAGCAAGACAGGTTCCTACAACATGCACTACCATCAGAACGGCAAGTCGAAAGTTCCTTTCGCCATGGCCAACGTCAGTCTGGGTTATGAATTGGACTCGCTGAACCAGTTCGACCTTACCGTAGGAGCCAACAAATTCATCCTTAAGAACGCAGGACACCCTCTGACAGAGTTCAGCACGGGTGGAGCAGAACCGTTCTTCTCCTACACCAACCTGTTTGCCATGCGCCAGCAGAGCGTCTCCATAGACGTGAGTGCCGACTACCAGCGGTTTCTCAATGCCGAAAAAACAAGCAATATCACTTTCACGTATATGTTCAACAACTCACCGCAGCACAACAGCACCAGGACCGTTTACGACTGGGTGAGCGGCGCAGGAAGCCTTAACCAGTCGATGATGAGTCTCACCAACCTCTTCTCCGATGTCCACGCGCGCGGCACAGAGCATATAGGCCAGGTCGACTATGTCACACCGCTTGGCAACGAGAACCATAAACTCAGTGCAGGAGCGAAGTTCACATCACGTACCAACCACTCCGACTCACGCTATTACAACGTTGTCAACGGTGAGGATGAGTACAACTCCGACAACAGCTCAGAATATAACAACACCGTGGACATCCTCGCCGGCTACGCAGAATATAACGGCACCTTCGGCAAGTTCTCCACACGTCTCGGCGCACGTTACGAGCAGTCATGGGAGAAGGTAAAGTTTGAACATGGAGCCGGTGAGAACTTCCATCGTAACTATGGCAACTTCGTACCTACGGCAAGCTTCACATGGAGCATGAAAGCCACCACAAACCTCGGTCTCTCCTACTCCATGCGCATCGTCCGTCCGGGTATCTCCTACCTCAATCCGTATCGCGAAATTTCCAACCCCACGTCCCTCACATACGGAAATCCGGACCTCGACGTTGAGAAATCAAACAATGTGAACCTTGTGTTCAACCATTTCACACCGAAGTTCGCCACGAACATCACCCTCAGCCAGTCGTTCTGCAACAATCAAATCTATCAGTACAGCTTCATGGACGGTGCCATACTGAACACCACTTACGGCAATATCGTCAAAACCCGCAATACAAACCTGAACATCTTTGCCAACTGGTCGCCGACGACGAATACACGTCTTATGGGCAACTTCGCAATAGGCTATGGCGACATGCGCTCCAATGAGCTCAACTACCGTAACAACGGATGGTCAGCAAGTGGCTTCATAAACTTCCAGCAGACGCTATGGTGGGACATCAAATGGAGCATAGGAGCATTTGCTAAGACGAAGGATATAGGTCTGCAGAGCCGTAGCGGCGACATGGGAATGCTCTTCACCACACTTACAAAGGACGTTATAAAAGACAAGTTGAACGTTGCGTTAATGTTTGTGTCGCCATTCTCCGGCAGAATGAAGATGAACAACGAGACATTCAACAATGATTACTATCAGCGGATGAACATCGGTGTCGACATGCGCAGTGTCGGACTGACCATCACCTGGAACTTCGGAAACACCAAACGGATGTTCCAGCAGCGGCAGTCAAAGGCCTCCAGCGACTTCGAAGAACATCAGTCGGCAGGCTCACAGATAGGCACCATGGGCTCAGGGAGCAACCTGCCAATGTAATAAAGACAATATATAATTTCCACCGGTAGCACGGTAAAAAAGAGATGTCCCAAACTAACGTATCACATACGAAAGTTTGGGACATCTCTTTTATATATGTTCCCTATAAAGTTTGGAATAAAACGTATTTACTTATGATATGCCAGAGGGATAAAGCGAATACACATAAGGAAATGGACCGCCTAATCTACTTCTGGGAGCAGTCATAAAAGCGTTCAGCCTTGTGTCTCCTTGATAAGCCTCAGCAGGTGTTCTACCGCCTCATCTTCCGGGATACCGTGCTCCACGCACTCCTTCTTCCTGTAAAGGGATATCTTTCCGGGTCCTGCACCGACATACCCGTAGTCGGCATCAGCCATTTCTCCGGGTCCGTTGACTATACATCCCATGACACCTATCTTCAATCCCTTCATGCCCTTTGTGGCTTCCTTTATCCTGGCAATGGTTTTCCGGAGGTCATAGAGCGTTCTTCCACATCCCGGACACGATATATATTCCGTCTTGACCATCCTCAGCCGTCCGGCCTGGAGAATGGAGAAGGCCGTCTCCACAATACTTTTCTGCGGGATGTCTCCATCGTTCATCAGCCATAATCCATCGGTGAGACCGTCTATCATCAGCGCACCCATGTCGGCGGCTGACTCTATCTGCAGCTGAGAGAGGTCGTTCTGACTGTACATCTCAGCGAAGACGACCGGATTGTCCACACCGGCACTCATCATCTCATGTACCATCGCACGCTGGTCTCCGAGCCTGTTCTGATGATGCGTGGTACAGATGACGACCACCTCCGGATGAGCCTTAAGACAGGCGAGGTATTCCTCCGACGGTGTTCCGAACTGCAGGACGAGAAACTTCAGCCCGGCTTTGCCCGTACCTATGAAAGGCATGGCGGATACAGGGTATATGGGGAAGAAAGAAGGCTCGTTTTCATCGTCATGATGAGCACTACCAGCGTCGCCGGCAGTCTGCTTCTCCTGTATGAGTTGCTCATAGACGTTGAAATCCAGTATATATTTCTGCCCTTTCACGGGATGTTCCGGCACCTTACTGCCCACATATATATAATCCGGTTGAAGGTTGTCGGCCTTGAGAGCATCGGAGACTATTTCCACCTTCTCATCCTCTTTCTCCGCGGAAGTATCCTTGGAGTCCTCCGACAGTGCCGTGGCGATGACCACCGGTACGTTATCGCCTCCGATGTTTTCCACAGCTCGTGTCTTCCTTCTTGTCGGATGAAGCCAGTCGAAGCCTTTGTAAGCCGTTCCAGGGATAAGGAGATGGTTCTGCTTGCGACGCATATACCATGTCAGATGGCTTGCTACAGGAATTTCATTCTCCGGTTCCTCGCTCAGGCTGACACGTATCGTATCGCCGATACCGTCGGCAAGCAGCGCACCGATGCCCACAGCACTCTTTATCCGGCCGTCTTCCCCCTCTCCGGCCTCTGTCACTCCGAGGTGAAGAGGATAGTGCATGTCCTCCTTGTCCATCTCAGCTACGAGCAGACGGACCGACTGCACCATCACAACGGTGTTGGAGGCCTTTATGGAGATGACCACATCATTGAAGTTCTGCTTCTTGAATATCCGCAGAAACTCCATACAGCTCTCCACGATACCCTCAGGAGTATCGCCGTAACGGTTGCGTATGCGGTCGGAGAGACTGCCATGGTTCACGCCGATGCGCACACAGGTGTGGTGTTCCTTACAGATATTGATAAACGGTGTGAGCCGTTCCTCTATCTTCTGCAGTTCCCTGGTATACTCCTCATCGGTATATTCCAGCTTCTTGAACGTGCGCGCCGGGTCCACATAGTTTCCCGGATTGATGCGTACCTTCTCAGCATACAGTGCGGCTACATCAGCTACATTGGCGTTGAAATGGACGTCGGCACATATCGGCTGGTTATATCCGTCAGCCTTCAGGCGTGCGCTTATATTCTTAAGGTTCTCCGCCTCACGCCGTCCCTGCGTCGTCAGCCTCACCAGTTCACCGCCGGCGTCGATAATCCGTTCTGCCTGTGCCACCGAGGCGTCAGTATCATTGGTGTTGGTAGTCGTCATCGACTGCACGCGAACGGGATTGTCGCCACCTATATCGAGCGTTCCAGCATGAGCGACGGTACTCTTCCGTCGCTGATAGTTGAACAGATCTATCATTAACACTTGAATTTATAGTCCTTGATTTCGCTAAGGTCTTTGTTGGCCTTCTCTATCTTAGCACCCAGTCCGGCCTTCCAAGCATCCACCTTTGCGGCTATGTCAGCGTCGCCGAGTGCCATTATCTCCGCAGCAAGTATCGCGGCATTCTGTGCGGCATTCACACCAACCGTTGCCACTGGTATCCCCGGAGGCATCTGGATGATGCTCAGCATGGCATCGAGGCCGTCGAGCATACCCTTTATAGGCACTCCGATGACAGGAAGAGGTGTAGAAGCTGCGATGACACCCGGCAGGGCGGCTGCCATTCCAGCACCGGCGATGATAACCCTTATGCCCCTTGTCTTCGCATTCTTTGCAAACTCCTCCACGGCATCCGGCGTGCGGTGTGCCGAGAGAGCATTGATTTCAAACGGAATTTCCTCTTGCTCAAGCCATTTGCAGGCTTTCTCCATGACGGGCAGGTCGCTTGTCGAGCCCATGATAATACTTACTAATGGTTTCATACTTACTTAATATATAATGTACACATGTGACAAGACACCGCATCAGCTCCTTCTTTATCGGTCCTTGGCAGTCTCCGTCACACAATCATCACTATAACAAATCCGGCGAGCAGTCCGACGAGATAGCCACAGACCACCTGTGAGAGCGAGTGCTGCCTGAGAACCATCCTCGAAGTGCCCACCATACCGGCCAGGAGCGTCAGAATGCATAGCCACCATGATGGATCGAAACCCAGGATGAACGAGAATGCTATCACCATTCCCGTTGCTCCGCCCATAGCCGCCGAATGGATGGAAATCTTCCACCAGTGGTTCACGGCCACACAGAGCACCTGTATGATGATCGCCACGACGAGGATGACGCTGATGAAGTTTGGTGTGTTCATCAGACTGAGCAGATAATATCCCACGAAGTAGCAGAGAATGGAGATGACGTACGGTATCATCCGTAGCTCACGAACGCTCAGCTGCTTCGGTGTCCAGCCCTGGTACTTTGTATACACATGTATAAGATATGTGGGCAGCAGTACTGTAAAGAGATAGAACAGCACCACCATCAGCACTTTATACATCGGTGGGAAGATACTCAGGTAGCTGAAGGCAAACATGAAGATAAGCCCCAGCACCGGCAGGTAGAAAGGTGTCGACAGCATGCTCACTATCCGTGAGGCCAATATAATCTTCTTATCACTCATTGTCTTCTCATTCGTGCCACTGGTATATCCATCTGTTCCCGGTATTTTGCCACCGTACGCCGTGCTATAGGGAAGCCCTTGTCCTTCATGGCTGCTGCCAGAGCCTCGTCGCTGAGCGGCTGGCTCTTATCCTCCTTGTCGACGATGTCCTTCAGTGCCAGCTTTATCTTCCTTGTGGAGAACTCCTCACCGTCGCCGGTAGTATAGCTGTCGGTGAAGAAGAACCTCAGTGGGAACGTTCCCCACTTCGTCTGCGCGTATTTTATATTGCTCACACGCGACACCGTAGAGATATCGAGTCCCGTGCGGTCGGCAACATCCTTCAGTATCATCGGCTTCAGGTCGGCCTCATCGCCATCCTGGAAGAACTTCTTCTGTATGTCTATGATAGCCTGCATGGTAACGGTAAGCGTATGACGGCGCTGCCGTATCGCCTCTATATATCCCTGGGCCTTGTCGACCTTCTCCTTAGCGTAGAGCAACGCCTCCTTAGCCTGCCTGTTCATGCCTTTCTTGTTATCCTTATATGCTGAGAGCATCTCGGTGAAGGCCGGAGAGACATGCAGCTGTGGAATGCTTCCACTGTTGAGTGTAAAGGTAACGGTACCGTCGTCAGCGGTGTCGACGATGAAGTCGGGGGTAATCTGCTGGGTGTTTCTGCCCATTGTCTCCCCCATCGACGCTCCCGGTTTCGGGTTCAACTTCCTTATCTCGTCCTGCAGAGCCTTGGTCTGGACATCGTTCAGTCCCAGTTGTGCGCGTATCTTATCCCAATGGTTCTTTATAAAATCGTCGTACAATGGTCCGAGGACCCGCATCATCAGGTCCTTGAGATTGGAGTTCTGCCTGCGTGCCACCTGCAGTTGCAGACATTCCTGCAGCGACCTGGCGCCTATTCCGGCAGGATCAAAGGTCTGAAGGATCCTCAGCGTGCTCTCGATTTCCTTTTCCGATGCATCCACATTATGGTATATGGCAAGTTCGTCGCTTATTGTCCCAAGGTCTTTCCTGAGCAATCCGTCGTCGTCAAGACTTCCAATGAGATACTCCATGATATCGTGTTGCTTTGGAGTAAGCTCACAGGTGTTCATCTGTTCATTGAGTTTATCGATGAAAGAGGTTGTGTCGCCATAGACAATCTCCTCATAGTCGGCATTGTCCTTATTGTTGTTATAGTTCTCATACGACGGCATCTCGTCGTCGGAGCCCATACGCTCCAATGCCGAGTCGAGCTCATCCTTACGCTCGTCCTGCTCCTCCCGGCGCTCGAAGTCCTCCTCGCTGTCACCGTTATCGGTGCTGTCGTCGGGTACTACATCATCGTTCCGACCTGTTTCCAAGGCCGGATTGTCGTTAATCTCTGCGTTGACGGCGTCCTCAAGTTCTGCAATAGGCATCTCCAGCAACTTCACCTGAAGCATCTGTTGTTGCGACAGACGCTGAAGCTGCTGTAGTTTCTGTTCTTGGGTTTGATAAAGTCCTTGTGCCATACCAAATGTTTTCCGTTGCAAAAGTAGCGCAAACCGAAGACAATACAAAATAAAAAAAGATTTTTTTTATTTTGGATTGTTGAGGTGCAGCCTACTTTATCAAAAAGTAGGATTAGCAAACCGAAGACAATACAAAATAAAAAAAGACATTTTTTTATTTTACTTTATCAAAAAGTAGGATTAGCAAACCGAAGACAATACAAAATAAAAAAAGACATTTTTTTATTTTGGATTGTTGAGGTGCAGCCTACTTTATATAAAAGTAGCGCAAACCGAAGACAATACAAAATAAAAAGGCAACTTTTTATTTTGGATTGTTGAGGTGAAGCCTACTTTATCAAAACAAACCGAAGACAATACAAAATAAATAGAGGTGAGTCATTAACCTCTTGATGCACACTACGTGTATGTACCTCTCCGAGGCACGGAGTGGTCAGTTCTAGTTGCCCTACCCCAGGCTGCACTCGCTTCGCTCGCTTAGCCTGGGGTTACTGAGAGCCAGCCTCTTCGAGGCTGTGAGGGCTCGTTCCTCTTTGTAGACATACGACGGAGCCCAATGTAGACGCGTACCGACAGTCACATGCAGAGAGCCGGCAACTTTGTAGACATACGCCGGAGCCCAATGTAGACGCGTACCGACAGTCACATGCAGAGAGCCGGCAACTTTGTAGACATACGCCGGAGCCCAATGTAGACGCATACCGACAGTCACATGCAGAGAGCCGGCAACTTTGTAGACATACGCCGGAGCCCAATGTAGGGGTGGGCTTTGCAGGGAAGCTGACCGTCGTGTGGTGTTGCGCCAATCAGTTGCCAATACCCAACATACCGTTTGGAACATAGCTGACGATGTACGACATCAGTCGGTCGCCTTTGTTTCCGCTGAGTATCGCCCCCGTCTCAAGAGAGTATTTCCTGTGGCATGTGTTGCACACCACCGTAGTGGCATTATCCGTCCACTCCAGCGGATAGCGTGTAGTATATCCCGTGGCACAGTTCGGGCATTGTCCGTCCCACGCCACATAGCCGTTGAAGTTTGTCTTGCCCACGATGAGAAATCCCTTTGTTCCTCCCGCACCGAGGTATATGCCGTTGCTGAAGGCCCGGTTCTCCAAGTCGTTTGTAAGCCTTGTCTGCTCCTTCTTACCCTTGCTGTCGGCTACGTTCACGATGTATGCCCCGTTGTTCGGTGTCATACTTATACGCACATAGTAGTTATACGTGCCAAGGGAGGTAACGATCATACTTGTCGGGTGCCATTCCGTATGAAAGGTGAAATGACATGGAAAACGACGGCTGACGGAACTCTCACCGCCACAAGCACATAATGCGGCCATAACGGCCACGGCCACCATCAGACTACAGAACTTTGACAATGCTTTCATAAGGTTATAGTTGTAAATAAAAATCAAAATAAAAACAGGAAATATGGCATCCGACAATTATCTGATAGCCAAGTTGTTATAAAAAGGTATGCTTTTGCGTTGTAAAACCATACCTTTTACAAGGTAAAACATATGGTTTTATGAGGTAAAAGGTATGGTTTTACAACGCAAAAGCTATACAGTTGTATCTGTGTAAAATTATTTCTTATGCCGACCGATACCGTCTCACTCGGCGAGGAGCTTCTTCTCGGCCTCCTCCACACGCTCAAAATGGAAGCCGCGGAGGTTCTCGTCCATAAGACTCTTTATGCGGTCGTTGCATAGGTTGCCTATGGAGCCCTCGTGGGTGTGGTGGATATTCTTGTCGGCCTTGAAGGTTCCGGCCTCTATCTCCAGTCCCACCTTCTTATAAGCATCGCGGAACGGCATTCCTGCAGCGGCCAGTTTGTTGACCTCCTCTACGGAGAACATCGGGTCGTACATAGGATTGTCGAGGATATGCTCGTTCACCTCCATCTTGTTAATTATGTATGCCGCCATCTGAAGGCAGTCTCTCAGTTCACCGAAGGCAGGGAGAAAGACCTCCTTAATAATCTGCAGGTCACGGAAATATCCGCACGGCAGGTTATTCATGATGAGCGTTATCTGCTGCGGCAGACCCTGTATCTTATTGCTCTTTGCACGTATGAGCTCGAAGACGTCCGGGTTCTTTTTGTGCGGCATGATGCTGGAGCCGGTCGTACACTCCTTGGGGAGCTTCACGAAGCCGAAGTTCTGACAGTTCATCAGACAGGCATCGTAGGCCATCTTTGCCAGTGTTCCGGCTATGGTTGCCATAGCGAACGACACGTTGCGTTCCATTTTTCCACGTCCCATCTGTGCATATACAACGTTATAGTCCATGGTGTCGAAGCCAAGGAGGTCTGTTGTCATCTGTCGTTTCAGTGGGAACGAGCTGCCATAGCCGGCGGCCGAGCCAAGAGGATTACGGTTTGTCATCTTGTAAGCGGCCTGCAGGAAGAGCATGTCGTCGGCCAGCGACTCGGCATACGCGCCGAACCACAGTCCGAAACTCGACGGCATGGCAATCTGCATATGGGTATATCCCGGCATGAGCACATCCTTATACTGGTTGCTTTTCTGTATGAGCTCGTCGAAGAGTATCTTCACGTGTTCGGCAATGTCCTGCAGCTCGTGGCGTGTGAAGAGCTTCAGGTCAACGAGCACCTGGTCGTTACGGCTTCGTCCGGAGTGTATCTTCTTTCCTATGTCGCCGAGTTTGCGGGTCAGCATGAGTTCCACCTGCGAGTGGACGTCCTCCACGTCAGGTTCTATCTCGAACTTTCCCTCCTCACAAATCCTGTAGATGTTCTTCAGTTCCGCAAGGAGCTTGTTGAGCTCGTCTTTCTCGAGCAGTCCTATCGACTCCAACATGGTGATGTGAGCCATAGAACCCAGTACGTCATACTTAGCCAGGTACAGGTCCATCTCCCGGTCGCGGCCAACCGTGAACCGTTCTATTTCCTTGTTTACCTCAAAGTTCTTCTCCCAAAGTTTATGTGCCATTTGCTTAAAAATCAATATTCGTTATTCAAAAACTGCCAGTGCCGGTACTCTCCCCTTCGGAATATTCGGAGGATACTATTCGGCATAAGGAACCATTGCCAGCATGGTGGCAATTTTCTCCAGGGCTTCCCTCAACGGCTTCTCCACCATTCCCTTTGCGAAGAAGGGCACGTCGGCATCTATCGTGAGTCGGATTTTCGATGTTGCAGCCTCTACGGGCAGCATCTGTATCCAGAACTTGAACTTCAGCGGTGATTTCTCGCTCTCGAACTTTATCATCTTTGGCTCCTCACGCTCCACGATGCGCATCGACACGTTGCCGATGGGCGATATACTCACCGACATGGAGTTCCGGTCGAATGTAAGGTCCTGGAGTTTTGCCTTCACATCGTCCATCTCCTTGTCGCTCATGGAACCCTCAGGGATACGGTCCTTGAGAGCTTGCAGATGTGAGAGGTCGCTGAGGGTATTGTAGACTGCCTGCTGGCTGTGCGGCACTTGTCTTACTGAGCTTTCTAATTTCATAATAGGAAGTCTTTAAACAGATTACTTTCCCCAGCTGGCCGGGTCACGGCGCCACTGATGCAACATCTCCACGTCGCTCTCCTTGATATACCCTATCTCCAGGGCTTTCTCCACGACATGCTCATAATCGGTGAGCGTTACGAGTTTCACATCGGCATCCTTGAAAGCCTTCTCGGCGATAGGGAAGCCATAGGTGTAGGAGGCTACCATGCCGACAACGTTGAAACCGGCCTCGCGCAGTGCGGCCACAGCTTTCAATGATGAGCCGCCGGTGGATATCAGATCCTCGACGACAACAACCTTAGCACCCTCAGGGAGCTGGCCCTCTATCTGGTTCTTCATGCCGTGGTCCTTCGGTTTCGGACGGACGTAGGCGTAAGGCAGTGCCAGTTCGTCGGCGACGAGAGCACCCTGTGCGATGGCTCCTGTAGCCACTCCGGCCACAGCCTCTGCCTCCGGGAAGTTCTCCAGAACGGCGTGTGTGAGCTCAACCTTCACAAAGGAGCGCACATCATGATAAGAAAGGGTCTTGCGATTGTCACAATAGAAAGGCGACTTCCATCCGGAAGCCCATGTGAACGGGTCGTTGGGTTGCAGTTTTATGGCTTTTATGGCCAGCAGCTTTCCTGCGAAAACTTTTTTTAAATCTTCCATTTTCCTTTAATTATTCGTTTTATCTGATTGCAAAAATACACTTTTTCTACTAATTAAACAAGCAAAAGATACACTTTTCATAAAATTAGCAACTCAGGAATTCTATGTAACTACTCAGCGCCACTGAATTGATTGAGGCAAGTAATTCAAGTTTCGCAAGTAAAAGATCTACACGTATAGAAAGAGATATTTAAAGACGGTTCTGCAATACACAATGTAATAGGTGCAGTGGAACCCAATGTAAAGTATATCCGCTTGCAGCCTAAGAATTAACGATGGAAGTGTATTCTCAGTCAGCGCTTGGTGTCGGGCGGCTGCAGGGTGCGGCCCTTGTGGCTGTCCGTATACTAATAGTTGAATCTAAACTTCCCCAGTATTCTTACGGACGGCCACAAGGGCCGCACCCTGCAGCCGTCGGTTTGACAAGGATTGTATTTGTATTTATCGCAAACGGCCACAAGGGTCACACACCATGCAAATGGATATCAAGATATTCAAGTTTCGCAAGTTACTGACGCTTCGCAGGGGCCGGAAAGTAATTAGGATTTCTTTCTGTACGTGTAGATTTTATCTTACGAAACTTGAATAAACTTATTATATTCTTTCCCATTGACTATTAACCATTTACAAACTTAATACCATAGGAGATACTTGTAATATTTGGAACGGGAGGGTTTTTGAAGTACCTTTGCAACTGTAAACGAGACAAAACGACAAATACTATGGAAAACACAAAAGACATTCAACTCTCCGAGCATTTCACGCTTTTGGAAATGACTCGCTCCGGTGCCGCCATCCGGCACGGCATCGACAACACCCCAGGCCCTGAGGCCATAGAGAGCCTGCGCGCTCTCTGCCTCACCGTCCTGGAACCCCTCCGGCGGCGCTACGGCCGTATCATCATCACCAGCGGTTACCGCTGCCAGCGCCTGAACCGCGTCGTCGGTGGCCAGCGCAACTCGCAGCACCTCCTCGGCGAGGCTGCCGACATACACATCACCTCACCGGAGATGGCACAGCGCTACGCCAGTTTCATTATCCGCTACACCGATTTCGACCAACTCATCTACGAGCCGGCGGTGCGAGGAGGACGGCGCCACCCCCACTGGCTGCATGTCAGCCATACCACATGGCGCTACAACCGGCACCAGGTGATATAACATGTTAGACGGATATATATCTGTACATGTACATTAATATATTTCTATTTATTTATCTACTTATTTATTCATTCATTTAACAGCTATTCCTCGTAGAAGACCGGTCTAAGACCATGAAAGACACACCGTTACGGCGGTATCCGCGGACGCGGACCGGAGAGGTAAGAAAATCATTATGGCAATTTATTACAAGGTTTATCAGAACAACAGAAAGGACAGCCCCACTAAGGGCAAGTGGTACGGACGTGCGGCAATGTTGGAGACCGACACCACCGACGACCTGGCCAAGGCCATCCAGGAGAAGTGTACCGTCAACGAGGCCGACGTTCTCGCCGTCATCAAGTCGCTGATCTCCGAGATGACCCGTTCGCTGCAGAACAGCCACCGCGTGAAGCTTCCCGGCTTCGGCACCTTCAAGCTCGGTCTGCGTACCAAGCCTGCCGACGAGCGCGATAAGTTCGGCGTGGCCAACATCAAGGACGTCCACGTCCTCTTCAGCCCGGAGCTCAAGAGGGAACAGAACGGCACCCGCACCCGTACCTTCATCAACGGAGCGCGTGTGAAGGCTTTCTCAAGCCTTGCGGCAGAGAAAGGCGAAAACATCTCTGACGACAATGCCGGTGACAACGCCGGCAGCGGCTCCGGCAGCGGCGGCAATACGTCGGCCGGCGGCACCAACGCGTGAGCAATGAGCAATTTGCAGTGAGCAATTAGCAATGGGCAATTAGCAGTGAGCAATTTGTAATTAGCAATGAGCAATTGACGATTGCAACATGCGCCATAAGCTATCAGCTAGGCCGTTGTTATCATTGTCATGAATTTGAGACTCTTCTGTGATTAGGGAATTGATGGGAATAATAAGATGAGGAGCATACTGCTTTCTTCTTATAATCCTTGTCAATTCCTCTAAGCATAAGACAGACCTTTGTCCGCTAATAAGTTATCCACATAAGTTTAACCATTAACATTATATTTCCACATGAACTTTAATGTCGGCAAACGGTTGCAAACGCCTGCAAGTAATCGGTTGATTATCAGTTAACAAGCGTTTGCAGTCTTTCCATATGGCTAT
>ONDK01000075.1 GCA_900316565.1 uncultured Prevotella sp.
TCGTTACTTAAAACGTTAAATATCAGAGCACTATATTAACAACTCAACGGGTGATTTCAGCCTCTGTTTTTCGGAACATCTAACTGGACACCCTAATAAATTAGTTTTATAATATCCGTTTTTACTCTGTGTTGCACTTGTTCCATATGAAAATCCAAGGTTTCCTACAGATAAACCATTTATAATTCCAAGCTCTCTGTAACTATCAAATGGGTTTAAATCCTTTTTGTTTAGATTCTCATACATAACGAAATTTCCATAAGCATTTATACTTACCTGCTTTAATGGATTCATACTTCCTTTCTGTTTAAGAAAGGAAGAAATATTCTCTGCATCAAAGCCACCAAACAAAGTAAAATACGGAGAAATCATCCCCCCCGTCATAATGAATCCACTTTCTATCCCAATGGCTTCCCCAAAAATTGTAATGTTTGCTCCTACTCCAAAGCTTATAGCATCGGGATTCCAAGGACCATAACCTTGATCAGAATTTCTGAAGTCTCCGAAGAGTCGATAACCGAAGCTGTGATGGAACTTATAGTCTTTATCTCCTGTAACAACTACTTCATCCAAAGGATGGGAAGAATGTATTTCCCCAAACGCATCCCCAAACTTGTATTGTCCTTGATCATCAAACATATCAACTGTATTTCCTAAAAATCTACCACCCTTAGGAATATATTTATTATCCTTCTCTGAATTCACTCTATCATCCCAATAAGCGTGTTTATCTTGAGTCTCAACCCATCCCTTTCCATTGGGATCGATAATCTTAACAGGATTGCTACCTCCATAAACATAAGGACTTGTGTGATTGTATTTCTCTTTTAGTGGATCCACTCCATACCAAATACTTGCAATGGAATTCATATATCTTGCACCGTAGTAGTATAATCCAGTCTCCTCATCAAATTCCTTACCATTGAACTTATACGGCATCTCCTCGGATGAAGAGTGCTCGTCCACTAACAGCTCACCATAGGGAAGGTAAGCATCATACTGAGTGATGTTGCCCTTATCGTCCGTGATGTAAGAAGTGCTGCCCAAATGGTCGCTATGGAAGAAGAAGGTCTCCTCCGCTGTCGTGTCATTGGCTATATAGCCATAGCCAGCCTGTGGGTCATCCGGATTGCTCGGATCATTCCAGCTTATCGGAGTTCCCGGTGTGCTGCCATCTGTGGTGTTATGCTTAGGCGTCTGTACCCAGCCATCGGGCACGCTGTGGTCGCCAAGATTGGTGATAATCGTGTTATAGCCAACGCCAGTATTCTCCGGGTCACCGTAGGCACCTTTTTCTGTCGGTACGCCCGGGGCAATACCAAGCTCTTTATAATAGGCTTCCTTTTGACTTTCAATTTGGTTCATGCGTTCGGCATAGTCCTGCTGACCGGCGGTGATATAGCTGCCATTCACGCCATAGACGTTGTTGAACGTACCGGTACCTATTCTACTTGCTATGCGCTGGTTACCGATAAAGTAATGCTTGGTAAAACGGTTTTTGTTCACCGTTAAGATACTTGCGGGGTAAAGTGTGAAGTTATCCGTTTCGTGGAAGGTAATTCCCTGCGGTGCGCCGTTGATATACACGCCCTCCATCGTGCCGTAGCTCTTCATGATGCGCTCGCCACCGGCGTTATAGGTATATCTTGAGGTTTTGCCGTTATCGCTTAACACCATCAGGCGGTTGTCCTCATCCCAGTACATCTCACGTGTGGTGTTGGTCGAGTCATTGGTTACAAGCGTGGGGTTGCCGTTGGCATCATACGTGTAATGGTCGTGACCTATCTGCGTGGGAGCGGTGGGATGGCTATCATCCTCGTACTTGTAAGCAAAGTTATAGGATTTCGCTGTGAGGGAGGAGTCCACCTTCTGCACCTTTGTGAGCGGCTCACTCATCCGCCCGAAGGTCATTGCCATATCATAGGTTGCACTCTTCGCCTTGCCCGTGGCATGAATCAGGCGGTTCAGCTCGTCATACTGGTAGCTGTGCGTGCTTGCCCCTCCCAACTTCGCCTTGTTGAGCTTTGTCAGTCCTTGCGGGTTGGCGGCATTGGTGATGCCGAGAATGTTGTCCACCGCATCATAACGGTACTTGTTCTGCATCAGCGTGCTGCCGCTTCCCGTAAGTGTCATGTCCTGCAACCGCTCGCGCTGCTTGTCGTAAGTATAGGTGGTCTCCGTGCCGTTGCCGAGCTTCTGATAGACGGTATGTCCATCCTTGTCGTAGCCTATCTGTGCCACGATGGTACTCTCCTTGCCCTGCTTGTTGCTTGTCAGGCTCTCCACCTGCCCGGCTGCGTTGTAGTGATAGGTGACGACCTCACCATCGGGGTAGGTCATGGTGCGTACACGGTTCCAGCTGTCGTAGGTGGCACCATAGACGTAGGTGCGGATGTCCGCCACGCTCGCCATGACGGTGCGCACGGTCTTGGTGACCTCACCCTGACGGCCATAGTAGTAGGCCTCTCCGCCCGATGCGTCCTCCACGAGGGTAAGCCGTCCGGCACGGCCAAACTTGTCGCCCGGCTGTCCGTAGGTGTAGGTAACTCGGTTGAAGAGGTTCTCGGGATAGAGTACCTCCTTCAGCCGCTCATAGTCGTAGGTGTAGGTGATGCAGCCCTTCTCGGAGATGCTCTTTCTGAGCTGTGCCGTGAGCTTGGTAAGGAGGTTGCCCGCCGCGTCGTAGGTCATATCTGTCTCGCCGGCGTCGGGGTGGCTCACCATCAGCTTGCGGCCTAACTGGTCGTATTCGTACTTTGTCTCCCTGCCGTTGGGGTGCGTCACCGTCGTCACCTCATTCACGGGATTGTAGGCGTATCTCACGGTGATGTTCTCACCGCCGGCATGCTGCACCGTCTCCCGGTTGCGGCCTTTCTCATCGGTGTAGCTCTCCGCTGTGCGGCCAAGGGCATCCGTCACTTTCGTCTCCAGCATCGGAACGCCGTCGTGGGATCCGATGGTGTAGGCACTCTTGGTGGTGCTGCCGTCGGCAAGGGTCACCTCGGTGGTACGGTCGTGGGTGTCGTATTCGGTCTTGGCCTGAAGGTCGCCCGTGGCGGTGTTGTAGGTACCGATATTGCCGTAGCTCTCCGTCGTGGGATAGTAGGAGGCAATATTCCTGCCGAAGGCATCGAGCACGGCCCTGCCGCTGACGATGCTCACCTTGGACGCGCTGCCGCCGTTCCATACTAAGCCCGTCTGCTTGGTCTGGACGGCACGCATGATGGAGTCGGCAAAGGTGTAGGTGTCGATGTTGCCGTCCTGCGTGTAGTGGATGGTATGCGCCTTGCGCTCCTTGGGGAAATACTCGAACTTGATAGTAAAGGGCTGGCCGCTCTCTATCTCGTAGGGCGCGCGTATGGTTGCTTGTCTGCCCAATGCGTCGTAGGTATATTCCATCCGCTGGCCGTTGAGGTCGGTGGTGGTGGCAGGAACGTTCCACAATCCGTCATAGGTGGTAGTGGAGCTGTAGCCGTAGGCATCGCTGACCTTAGTCACGAGACTGTGGTAGAGGTCATCGTAGGTGTAGGCGTAGAACATACGCTCGCCCTTGTAGTTCTCTGGCTTGGTCAACCGGGTGATGTTGCCGTAGCTGTCGTATTTCATGTCGTAGACGGACGGCTTGTCGCCGTTGTGGAGCGTAATCTCCGTAATCTCGCCGTTGCCGTCCACCTTCGTGCTACGCTCACGGTAGGTCCTGCCGCCGCTGCTGACAGTGATATGGCTCGGGACGCTGACGATGTACTTGTCCGTCAGCCTGTGGTAGTCAATCTTGGCATCAAGCTGTTCACCGGCCGCTGTCTCCTGATAGGTAAGGAGGTTGCCATAATCATCATAGGTATTCTCCACCTTTGTGGTAAGGCTGTCGCCACTTGTCTCGTCGAAGTTCGACTGGACGACCTCAGCCAGGGCTGGGAAGAGCACCTCCATATTGTCGTGGTGGCTGCCGATAGTACCTGCACAAGCGGGTGTATCATTTATCTTATTGAGTTCATAAGTATAGATAGCGCCCTGCAACTTCTTGCCGTCCTTGTCAAACAGACTCTCATCGGTCACGAGGTTGTGCAGGTAGTAGTCTCTGTTGTTACCATAGGTATCGACCGAATAACGATATACCTCATGGCTTCCTTTCTCCGTGTCTATCTGCCGTGTCGTCACCTTGCGGAAGCCGTAGAAGTCACGCTCGCGGCGGTCACGGTAGCCTCCCTCGTAGGTGAACTCGTTGCGCGTACTTGTGGCACCGTTCTCCTTATAGCCTCCGGTGGTCTCCACGCTGGACATCACCCAACGGCGGCCGGGCATGTCGAAACTCGGCTCCGTCTGCGCATAGCCGATATGGATATGGCCGCCGAAGGGCAGCGTCATGGTTCTCAGCAGGTTGGTACGCCCTGCGAGGTTGCGGTGGACAACGAGCCGGCTGTCACTGTTGCTGTAGACCAGGTCGGGCAGTCCGTCGCCGTCTATGTCCATCAGCGAGGCTACGGTGCGGTTGACGCTCTCACTGTGCGAGGCCTGGATGCTCGGAGTGATATTGATTCTGAAACCGAATGGGAGATGGATGGTAAAGGTATAGGCGGTGCTGCCGTAATAGGCCACGGAAGATCCTAAGTTGTTGGAGATATTATGATTTTTGTAAAGCTCATCCTCTGCCATAAAGCCGTCACCGGTATTGAGGGTTACCTTCAGGTCGCTGCCGTCAAGACGCAGCAGGTCCGGCAGACCGTCGCCATTGACATCCGACAGCATGGTCTGCGTGGAGGTAAGGTCTTCGGTGTCGTTCTGTCCGGCATTGATGCTGAAGAGACCGAGAACGGGGATGCAGATGCCAAGGCCGTCGCCGAAGTTGCCGCTCTTGCTTGACTCGAGCATGGCAAGACCGGACACTGTCTCAGCCGTATAGCCATAGCGGTTTTCATCGCATTTTTTTGCCCGATAGGCATGATGTTCTATCGGCTTGTAGCATATATGGGGCATGCATTCCTTGGTCATCACCTCTTCTTTCATTATATTGCGGAACTTGTAAAATTTGTCAGATAGGAAAGGCATTCCTGAGTATTGTCCATTTGGAAGAGAACTTCTAACATAAATTCTCACCAAGCAAGCTCTTGGCCATCTGTTTAGAGTACAATATCGCTTAGCCCATCTTAATGACTGATTTATACCACAAAGATACTACTGTCTATTGGATTATGCAAATTGCTCCCTGATTATTAATACTTTTATGATAAAATTTTCTCGACCTGTACGGTTGAAAATTGATTTCTGACTGAGCCAATAATTCCCCGCATTTTCCGTTATAAATAAAAATTATAAAGTCATAAAAGACATGGGAAAGTCAAAAATACAGTTTTATGCCAAGATAACGACCCCTGATGGCCTTGAAATAACAAGAAGTGTGGAAGAGGATATACCAGACGACCTCAACCCGCACGATCTTGATGAGTTTATGTCTTCATTTGACGATTATGAGCAGCATGCGCTGAAAGCTCGAAACGGAATATGTGAAGAGATTACTCAGGCCTGGTTAGAAGAGCAGGCTAAAAAGGGGGCCTGATTTTGGTGAAACTGAAAAAGTAGCGAAAACGTTAGATTGCGAGATTGGCGTTTTCTCGGCCGTAGTGGACAAAAAGTCCACAAAGAGTCTAAAACCTAAACAGCGGCTTCGTAGTACATCTTTCCGTAAGCTAAATCTACAGTTGGTAAGCAAGCTCAGCTATCGTGACACGACTGACGTGCTCAATGGCGTGCTTCACCGCGAGAAGCAGGATAGCGTCAAGACATCCACACTGGAAGACTGGGTTGAATCGTTTGGGGATTCATTGTCTGAGGGCTATACATCCAAGGCTGAGAAGATACTTGAATCATATCACATAGACAAAGATGGCATTATAGCTGAAGATCCACACCTTCCCCTACCGGTCGTAAAACCGGAGCTGACAACAGGCTTTGAGGAAAAACAGATACGCCACCTAATCACAGAGTACAACCGGGGCAGGGACCGCATGACAAAACTGAAATATGAAAACTCAATGTTGGAAATGGAAGACGGCACTGGGAAATGTTGTTACATCAGCATTGACGATATTGGAGTAAGGTTCCAAAAGCCCGGGAGAAAGCAAAAAAGCAAGAAGGGCAAGTCGTTTGTTGAAAATACGGTTATACACATTCAGTCAGAAGGAAAACAGTACACATTGACAGCCGTAGGAATGGACAAGGCTTTCAAGCTGCTCGTCGCATTTCTTCTTGAAAACAGGCTTATGGAGGACAGCCGTCTCATTTTCTTCTCTGACGGGGCTACATGCATCCGTGACAACATTGAGAAATACTTTGGATTCAGGCAGTATACCCTCATTCTCGACTGGCTCCATCTGGAGAAAAAATGCAATGAATTCCTCAGCATGGGGACAAAAGGGACAAAGGATGAGAAACTGCAGATAAAGAAGAAACTGGCATCCATACTCTGGACAGGAAGATATCAGAACGCTATCAACTATCTTGACTCATTAAAGAAATCTCAAGTCAGGAATTCGAAGAAGATAGAAGAACTCAAATATTATATATGTCGCAAGTCCCCCAACTTAACATGCTATGCGTTGCGCCATGAATTGAAACGTAAGCGTCTCGGCATTACCGTATTTCAGCCTCGCTTAAAAGTCTGTACCTTTGCGCGCACAAATTATTATGAATATGGCAAGCAAAGACAAGTACAA
>ONDK01000091.1 GCA_900316565.1 uncultured Prevotella sp.
ATGGTTAGTTATCTTATTTATTTTAAAATGAACTTATGGCCATTCTGAATGACAACACCTCTGTAGTCCTTGTTGACTCTCTGTCCGGCAAGGTTGAACATTGGCGCGTCCTCAACAGGAGCCGGACCAGCGGTTATCCCGTTGATGGCGGTTGCCACTGACGTTCCGTCGCCGTAGACGTAGACATCGGCTGTTGAGCTGTCGTCATCGAGAGCAACGACAAAGTGCTTGGCACCGGAGGTCTGGGCATTGTCGGCATCAGACAGATTTCCGCCCTCGAAGCGGTAGCCTGCTTTCTTCACCTTTTCCGTAGGCAGGGTAAAGTAGCAGACGGAAGCCGGTACAAATGCCTTGCCCTTCTTCATCTGTATGAACGACTGCGTGCTCTCGGCATAGCCGAAATAAGTAGTCTTCCCATCGCCGGTGGAATCGGTCTTCACCACATCGGGTACAAGATTACCCTGCAATGTCCAGTCGCCGACAGTCTTCTGCAAGTCGCCGAGGGACTTCTCCTGACTTGGCCACTGCCATTCCTTGCGGGATATAATCTTACTGTTGAAGATGCGTCCCGAAGTACTGCTATTATTTATAAATATGTAGGGGTGGAAAGCCTCAACGTTTCGTACCCTCGCCGTACTGTTCTCGCCGACGATAGCATCGGCGGAAGCAAGGTCGTAGACCCTGAGCTTCATGGCAGAGAGCTCAGCGGAGGTAAGGTCAAACGGCAGACAGAGCGTAGAGAGCACGCCCTCACGGACATAGCGCGTATAGAGGCGGTTGAGGAACTGCATCTCCTTGTCCTCCTGTCCACTGCCTTCGGCAAGCTTATGCTTGCTGCCTGTATTGTCGCCATCGGTCTTGTCGGTTACGGAAAGCTTGTACACGCCCCCTTCCTTGTAATCGAGCTTATCGCTCTGTGGCTGGTCGGCAGCGGCGAAGATGACCATTGTCGGCAGTCCGTTGACAGGTGTGTAGCCGTCAGGCAGATGGTCAGGGTCGTAAGTCCACTTCCAGACATCCTTTCCATTGAGTGTGGCCTTCGTCATTGCCGGTTTTTTGTTCCAATCGCCGCCGGTGAAATTGCCGGAGTTGTTCCATGCCCACAGATGCGGCTCGTTCCATCCCACGGAGTTGTGGAAATATATGGTGAACTTGAAATTCTCTTTGTAGTCGTTGTATGGCTGGGAATTGGTCTCATCGAGTTTATAGTCGCACCACTGGCTCTGGTCTGTCTTTGCCGTGAGCACGTAGACCTTATTGTCCTCAAAGGCCATGTCGGGACTCTGCGTGGAGGGAGTGCCTCCGGCACCGTTGTTGAATATAAGCTTTGTCGGCATGGTGAAGGCAGGGTCGTCAGTAGTGTACGTCCACTTATAGAGCGGTATGCCGTCGTGGTTCTTGTCAACGGTTGTAATCTCAGTGCCGGGCCAGTCTCCTGCCAGTTTTGGATTCTCCGTATAGACGTTTACCTTGCTCCAGTTCTGCTTGTTGCGGAAATAGACTGTATAAGTCTTCACCGCTGACGTCTCCTTGTATTCCGACAGAGGAACGAATGTATTCTTGTCGGTGTAGACATACTCGTCATGGAAGTCAGCACCGTCAATGACAGTACCATGGCCCTGCTTGTCCTCAATCTTTATTTTTTCCGGAGCACCATTCATGGTTGTCGGGAACGAGTAGCCGTAAAGGTCATAGCCCTTGACGGTCATCTTCGTCATAGACGGACGGTTGCCGTAATCGACTTTTGTAGTGGCAGAGCTCGTCAGGTCGGAGGCAGCATCAGTACCATTTCCCCACCACCAGATACCGGGGTCCGTCATTCCATTGTTCTTGAAGTATATGCTGTAAGGCTTGTTGTACGTTTCGGCCTTACCCTTCTGCTTATAAACCATATTGCCGTCGCCATTGACATAACCGTCAGTGGTCGTAAGCTCATAGATAAATCCATCTGTCGGACTGGCAATATTCTCACTCTGATAGCCGTGCTGCTTGTCGTCGCCATAGCCCGTACCGCCGGAGTTGAAGATAATCTTGTCGGGCAGCAGTCCATTGGCATCCTCCGTGAACGTACAGGAATAGATATTATAGCCTCCCTGCTTCTCGGGGCGAAGGTACATAGCGACACCCGGCCATGCGCCTCCAAAGTTAGGCCACGAGACCTCTGTCTTCGTTTCGTCGTCGCCAATGTATTTATGGTCGTACCACGCATAGGCGTGCACATTATCTATATTGACGCTATTGAGGAAGTACACCGTGAGTGTCCTCTTCTTCGTCTCTGCCCCTTCAGCTCGGCGCAAGACGGTCCTTGCCTTTGCCGTGGCAGCAAACGCCTTTGCCGATAATGAGTTGTCGGCTGTCCGTCCCCACTTGTCTGCAGAGGTGGTGCGCTCCAGGTCATACTGCCCGGACGCATCCTTGCTCGTAAGCGACAGTTCGTAGACGCTGTTGTCCTCAAAGGGGATGCTAACGCTCTGTGGTGCCGTCGAGCCACTGCTGAACATGACGGATGTGGGCTGGGACGTCTCATCACCGGTGTAGTTCCACACATAGTATGGTTTATTGCCCATAACGACCGTGGTCAGCGCCTGGCTGTGGTCTGTGTCTCCGGATGTGAAATATGTCTTTGTGCCATTGGCATCCTCATTCCACACTGTAATTTTCGGATTGTACCATCCGATGGTGTTCTCGAAATAGACGGAATGTGTACCGATATCATATCCCGCATAGATAGAGTCGTTCTTCACATTGCCCGTAACCTCCTCGGTGATGTTCGCATACGTTGCAATCTTTCCGTTGCTGACGCTCTCATCGCCCGGGGTGAAGGTCAGGTAGACGTCATTGTCGGTAAGTCCGGTAATATCATTAGTCTGGTTGATGCCCTGGCCCTGTGCATTCAGGTCGCCGGTGGAGAGCACGATGTTCAGATAGTCGGTAGAATAAACCTCAATGATATGATACTGCCGCGACTTGCCGTCCTGCCCCGTTATTGTCTCGGTCGTTACATGGTTCTCGTCGGAGTTCTGCATCATGTTCACACCGGGGAAGGAGCCGGTGAGCTGCGTCCAGCCGTTGCCCTGGCAGATGTAGGCATACAGCTTCGGACTTGTAGTATAGATGCACACTCGCCTTCCGTTGAGCTGGATGGTCGATGTAGTGCTGTTGGGATCATTGTCAGCATCGGTCACCGTCTCGTCATGGCTACTGTCGGTCCAGCGTGCAGGAGCCTCTGTGCCATCCATATATTTATTATATGTGTCGGCAGCATCGGCACTGATATAGAAATTGAAGTTTTCACCGCTGGCAACCTTCATCCATTTTGTCCCATCGGAAAGAGTTTCGTTGAGAGCCTTGTCGTCGATTCGTCCGAAGGTCATAAAGACCTTTGAGCTGCCTTTTCCTTCTACCTCCGCGAAATATCCGTCGCCGTCGTCAGGATCATAGCCATTCTGTGTTATCCGGCTCATATTATCAATTCCAGCCGCCTTGCGCGCCATAATGAGTTTTTCCAGTACCGGGCGCATGGCAGGGTCCTTCCAGTGCTTGAAGTATATGCACGGGGTACCGGGCATGCCGAGGATATATGCGTTGGCAGCAAGGACATTCGAGGTTACCATATTGTCAGCATTTTTCATCGACAGGTCGTAACGCGGATAATAAGTATCATGATTGTCGACAAAGGTTACGGCATATCGTGAGAGCGCGCGGTCGGAGATAAGCGGGGTGTTGGTTCTCTTCCCGGAAGCGTCGAGCGTGAAGGCTCCTGTCCGCTGGCTGAAGTCGCTGTTCTTGAAGCCTTGTGTCATCACAGAGAAATGCATTGGGAAGTCGAAGGCGGCATTGTATCGGGTGATTTTCTGCTTC
>ONDK01000055.1 GCA_900316565.1 uncultured Prevotella sp.
AGACGCATTAACATTGGTTTGGAATTAAACGAAAATCAAGTTTGTGAAAAATTAACGCGGTAGGTACCCGCATCATACTGGGGGGTGCTGAGTAGTTACATCAGATAATAAGACTCTTAAATTTACTGATGCTATCTCCGGCTATCCTGAGGACAACAACCTGCCTGATGGAGCTGCTACGGTGAAGTGGGAGACAAGTAAGTTCACGGCCCAGTCAACCAGTGCTTACACTTCTGACGCTGTAAACGTCGGTCCTATGGCTAACTACGTTTACCCTGCTAACCTCTGGTATCGTGCCAACACTCGTATCAAGACCAGTGATCAGGCTCTGAGCGACCAGTATGTCAATGATACAGAATGGGATGCTATCCTTGCTAAATATAATGAGGACAATGGCGTAGTTAAATCTTCAACTCGTTCTATCGCTCTGAAGAACCAGATCCAGTATGCTGTCGCCCGTCTCGATACAAAGGTAACAACGGACAATACGCTCTACGACCACAACCATGCAGCTGTCTCAATTCCTGAAGGCGGCTTCCCTGTGACTGGTATTCTCGTCGGTGGTCAGCGTCAGGTAGACTGGGAGTTCCATCCTGTAACTACATCTGGAACAACGCAGTATACCATCTATGATAAGAATATCAACAAGGGTGGTACTGATGGAACTACAGCCATGACTACATCTACAAATTTCTATAACCACACACTGTGCCTGGAGTCTGCATCGAATCAGCACGTCTATATGGTTGTAGAGTTACAGAACAATAGTGGCAATGAGTTCCATGGATACAACGACGAGGTTATCCCTGCCGGTAGTAAGTTCTATATGGTAGCAGAACTGAATCCTGAGGCAACATCGGGTGTTACACAGCCGACAACAAAAACTGGTTCAACCTTTGACAAGACAAAGGTGTTCCAGCAGGATTTCACGACCATTGCCAATCTTAAGATTCTTAGAAACGACGGTACCACATCGGGTTCTATAACGACCTACGACAAGGGTCTCGGCGCTGCCTACAACGTCATCCCTGACCTCCGCACCCCGGCCCTGTCCATCGGTCTGAGTGTAGACCTCACATGGCAGACTGGTCTGACCTTCAACGTCGATATGTAATCCGTTCATCCGGTGCCGCCTCCGCCAACAGCGATAATAGGCATCCGGTATTATCTACGTGTGCATGGGGTGCCTCCGGTAGTCAATTCATGAAAACTACTTTGGGGTACCCCATCCATGCGTTATAAAACCAATATTATTATGAAACGACAATTCAAGTTTTGGGCTTTGGCCCTGCCACTGCTGCTACTGACGCAGAGCTGCTCATATATCTATGACGACTGCACGAACTGTTCGAAATACTATTCGCTGAACTACCGGCTCGATGTGGTCAGCAATATCAACGTGCAACTCAGCGACCAGCTGAAGGCCGACGTCGCGTCCAAGACCTTGAATACCCTTAATGGCTATTTCCAGGGTATCATGCAGCCGGCCACCACAGAGGCACGGCTCGGCTTCTACCCTGCCGATGGCGAAGAGCCGATACTCTTCAACCGTACCGTCGAGGGCCGCAGCGCCACGGTGTCGCTCTCCATCCCTGCCGACAACTACCGGCATATCGCCGTCATAGGACAGGACGACCCGTCGGTGTCGCTCGTCAACATGGAGAAGGCCACGACGGCCACGCTGACACAGTTCCAGCGCGACACCGTCGACAACCACACCCAGGCCGCCTTTGCAGGAACACTCGACATGAATGTCGTCGGCAATGCCGACCAGAGCTGGGTTGTCAACCTCTATCCTGCCGATGCCGGCGTGGCGGTGGTGATGAGGAACAATCCGAAGGTGTCGCGGGTGCGCGCCTTCCTCGGTGGCCTCGCCACAAGCTTCACGCCTAACGACAGCACATGGCACTGGGACCGCAGTTCCCTTGTGCGCACCGTGCCGGTAAGTGTCGCCGGTACCGACTCCACGGCCTACTGTGCCGTCTGCTTCCCCTCGCATGACAAGACGGCGGGAGCGAAAGGAACGGCGACACGTGCCGACGACGGCAGCCTCTGGCATGTCGACATCCTTGTCGATATGCCCAACGGCACCGTAACACGCACCGTCCTCACCATAGAGAAACCGCTCCGTGCCGGAGATATCCGTGTCATCAGAGTGAAGGTGAACGACGACGGCGCCATCTCCACTACCGACAGTAATGTCGGCGCCAGCGTAACGCTGGACTGGAAGAACGGTGGGGAATATAATCCGGAGGTGTAAGATGCCCACGGATTACAAAATGACGGAACCACGTTGAGAGTGGTGGGGACTGTTCCCATCCTGACAACCAGGATAAATGTTTGATGGAACCAATCCATATCTATATAAAATGAAGACACTTAAAACCATATACGGAATCAGTGGAAAGGTCCTTTCCACCATCGCTGGTCTGACACTGCTTGCCCTGGTAGCCTCCTGCTCTTCCGACTCCTCCGCCGATGGCGATGACCGTATGGTCTCCATGCCCATCGTCCTGGCTATTCCGGCAAGCAACGCCAGCTTATCAGCAGAAGAGACACATACAAAGACTACAAGGGCTGAGGGAGACCCGGGGACATACGAGAAATTCGAACTGCCCAAATACTTATATATCTATCTGATAAACACGCCGATAAACGGGACTGAGACAGATATCCTCAAACCGGAAGGCATGGACCCGTAGAACGGTTATACTCTCAAAGCCGACAAATGGACGAAAACAACAACACAGGACAACAATAAAGACTCCATTTACACTTACACCGACCAGATTCGCATCATCATTCCTGAGAACCGCAAGACGGGCGTCGTCTACGCCGCCATGTCCACGGTGCCGATAACAGTGACATATACTGGCAACGACGTCGCTGATGCCACCTTCACACTCGGTGATGCTGCCAAAGGCAAGGAGAGTGAGGCGTTGAAGAATCTCTATTCCTCGCCTTATAACCTCAAGAAAAACGACCAATACTACGGAATTGTCAGCGATTACAATAGTAACAGTCCATATATAAATATGGTGCTCTACCATGTCGCCTCAAAGCTCGACCTGCAGTGGAACGTCGATGCTAGCGTGCAGTCCTCGGTGAAGCTCAGCAGCATCACGCTCACGGGACTCAGCAGTGGCGGCTATCTCTTCAAACCGCTGGAGAACACCACGGCGACGTCGACCTACGACGAGACTTTTTCGCTCGATGATGGCTCACAGTGGTACGGCCGTCAGGCCACCTATGTCATTCCGGTGAAGAGCACCGATGGTAACTACCAGTTCCCAATGACGCTCACCAATGGCGCAAAAACTCCTAACACCACCACTACCGCCAAGGCCACGGTAACGCCGTCGGCAATCAACAAAGTCTACGTCCCCTGGATGCTCGGAACGGTAACGGTGAAGAAGACGTGGTGATGTGGGGCAAGGATTGTCTCCACATTAAACTATCCAAGCTTCGGAGGCCAATCGACCGGTTGCAGGGTGCGGCCCTTGTGGCCGTCCGCGACACTATACACATTAAACTATCCAAGCTTCGGAGGCCAATCGACCGGTTGCAGGGTGCGGCCCTTGTGGCCGTCCGCGACACTATAAATAATTTTTAGGTTGAAGAATGTGTCGATAAATAGGTTACGAACAACTCCTATTCCTCCCCCGGCCGTATCATGCTAGCGGAAACAAACTGTCGAAGCTTGAATTAAACAATATGACTATGCGCAAACGACTATTATATATACTTCTTCTCATGACGATATCGGTGGCTGGTGCCTTCGCTCAGACCGACACCATCCGCTATGTCAATGCCAAAACGGGTAAATACGCCAACAACGGCAAGACATGGGCCACTGCCAAGGACAACGTGCAGGATGCCATCAACGACCTCTACAACTACATGCAGACGCAAAACGTGCACTCCGGCAGCGTGTATGTAGCCGCTGGCACCTACACCCCGTCGGAGAGTACCGGTGACGGCTCTTCGGTACTGTCGACATCGTTCAAGATCTACGACGGCATCCATGTCTATGGCGGATTCAATGCTGACACCCCAGAGGCCACGCCGGATCAGCGTGTCCTCTCCTCTCAGCCCGCCTGGCGCGACGCTCAGTCGGGCTTAGCCAATGACAAGCAGAGCACGGGGAAAGAACAGACCATCACCATGGGTGAATTGGAGGAGAAGGAAAAGACGGAAGGCGCTACCGTCATGCGCTACGACTTCAAGAACGCCACTATCTTCTCCGGCAACCACAACACCGTGATGGGGACCTTCAAATGGAACGACAACAAGAAGCAGTACGACACGCGCTTCCCCGGCAACTCGTACCATGTGGTGTGGTTCGCCACCAACGGCTACGTCAAGGATGCCAAGGGCAACAACACCCTCTATGCCGACTCCCTCGTCTATGGCGCCAGCCTCGACGGATGTATCATCCAGGACGGTAACGCCTCGGGGCGCTCCACCGACGACCGTGACCTGAACGCCTTCGGCGGCGGTGTGTATATGGTGCAACATGCCACGGTGCGCAACTGCGTCATCCGCCGCTGCTCGGCATCACGGCGCGGCGGCGGTGTGTATATGGATCGTGGTGGAACGGTGAAAGACTGTAACATCTACCAGTGCCAGACCCTCGGCATCGGCGTCATCGACGGCTACGGAGGGGGCGTGTGCATGGAGAACAACGGCGTGTTGCGCCATTGTAATGTCACGAATAATATGGCGCGTACCGGCGGCGGACTGATGGTCGTCTACACCCCTGAAAAGCACCCTTACTCCAACAAATACACGAAAGATGACTTCGACCCATACGCCTCGGTGTGCGTCTTCAGCAACAACAACGCCAATACGGAGGGTGCCGGCGTGGTATTATATCGAGGTGGCGTACTGAACCACTGCACCATCGCCAACAATGAGTGCACGGGTACCGACATCACCATCGGCGGCGTTCGCTACGGCCGTACCGGCGGACTGTTCATCTATGGCGCCGGCTCGGCTTTCAACAGTGTGGTATGGGGTAACACCTGTGCCGCCAACAATGATATCCAGTACGGCTACTATGCCACTACCGACCTCTATGCTAAAGCCACCGCCCAGCGTCCGCGCTTAAGCTATATGGCGTTCAGCAACTCCGATATCACCGACTGGGGTAACGCGCTGCGCAGTAATGTCTTCCAGATCAGTAAGGAGAATTTTACTTCAGGAAAGGCAGGCAACTATCCTATCTTCACGTCACCGTCAACGACGGCGGGTGCCAATGGCGCCACCGCATCGCCGCTGGACTGGATGCCGAATCCAATGAGTTATCTCCAGCAGAAAGGTGTGCAGGTGTCGCAGCTCAACAACTTCGGTAATATCATCACCAAGAGTCATTCGGCAAAAGACTTCGTACGTAACGTCTTCGACCCCGTGTCGGCCCTCGGAGCATTTGCCGTCATGGATGAGCAGTATAAAGTTGCAGAACTGCTGGCGGTGGACGGCCTTGATCCAACTACAAAAATCCCGACCCTCTTTGTCGACCCGAACCGTGTGATAAAAGATAAGGATGTAACAACCAGCGGTTCAAGTTGGGACACGCCTTTAAACAATGTGAGCGAGGCGGTCAAGGACATGGAGGAATATATCAAACAACACAATGTCACCTCAAAGACACAGATCCTCGTCAAGCAAGGCAATATTACTACTGCCGGTTCGAGTTCCTATCTCTATGACACGGTAACCGGGGAGGCTAACTTGGAGAGTGGCTCCCTCCATCTGCTGAGCAACATGCTGATGTATGGGGGTTATTCGTCAAGTCTGACAGGCACCGCAGTCAACCTTCGTAATCCTAAGGAAAATGTCACACGTATCAACGGAAACATCGTCGGCGAGTATAAGTATAACAGTGTGCACTGTGTCATCTTCCCGAATGTGCAGAATGCCGTCCTCGACGGATTCTATATCTCCTACGGTAATGCCGAGAAGCCAGACTCCCCAGAGTACAATAACACCGACCCGGAGGGCTCCTACAGCTATCGCCAGGCGTACGGCTATGGTGGGGGTATCTTCATCGGTGCCCGTTCGCGTTCCGACCGCAAACAAGACATGACGGGGAATGTAGTGCGCAACTGTGTCATCTCCAACTGCTGGGCACCGATGGGCGGCGCCGCCGTCTTCGTCAGTGGCGATAACTACCGCTCCGACAACACGTCGACGTTGCAGAGAGCGGAGCTGACGATGGAGAACTGTATCATCCATAACAATGGCGTACGTAACAAGCAGAAAAATACCGTGAACCAGTGGCGCGCATCGGCGGGAATCATCGAGGCTGTGGGCAATGCCACGATCACGATGAAACACTGCACCGTGGTGAACAATGTCGGCACGGTGTTCTCTGCCTATAATCATAAAGATGGTACTGCCACGATCTCGGTAACCAACTCTGCCATCTATTCCAATGCCACCGACTCGCTCACCGACCGCACGCAGTTAAAGACTGATGGCTCCAACCTTGCGGCATTATATTACAACGGTGCGAACGGCAATGCACCCACGGGCAGCAACAACCTGATAGACACGTTGTACTATAAGCACACCGGGCTCAGTGCTGATCTGAAGAAGCTGTTCATCCCCATCTTCGGCAACGACCGTGCTAACGACCATACCTATCCGCGATTTGTCAACCCCGTGCGCACCATCTTCGTACAGCGCAATGCCGACGACCCGACACTCTATGGCGGAACCATCGACTACACTCCGATGAATATGAATCCGATGGTCAACGCTGCTTCCGATGATGGCACGACAGAGACCGACTTCGTCCTCAACTACCGCAACTACGGCGGCAAACCGGATATCGGCGCCATCGAGAACACCACACAGCCCCTGAACGGCTCAACGTATTTTGTAAGGACGACAGGCAGTGATAGTAATGACGGACTGTCGTGGGCTACGGCGTTCGCAACCATTGGCCATGCTTTGAACGTTGCCTCATCAGGTAAAAGTGTGTGGGTAGCAAAAGGTGTCTACAAGGAGAACCTTACCATGATAGACGGTGTAAACGTCTATGGCGGCTTCAAGAGTTATGGCAACCCGGGAAAGAGAGAGGGTGAACGCGATATCTCCAACCTCGATTCCACTTATCAGACGATTATAGACGGACAATATAAGGGGCACGTCCTCAATCAAAATGCCAATTTCTCTAATGCCACCTTATGGGAGGGCATAACAATACAGAATGGTACCAACCTCATACCTTATTCTAAAGGTACTGTTTATACCATTTCGGATACAAAAACAAATACAGGTTCCTCGAATTGGAGCAAGGATACTTATGGTACTAAAGTAAAGAAGACCATAACTCGAACATTCACTACAGCATATACACTTTATTATAATAGAAATTTAGTTTTAGCATATGGTGGCGGTGCTTATATCCTTAAGAATGCAACGCTGAAGAACTGTTTGATAAGATATAATCATTACTTCCAGTCTTGGCCATCATCCATTACAGTAAAAGTTGCGCCAAAAACAACCTATACTACTACAATAATCACTAAGGCGTCTGCAGGTGCAGAGGAGGTCAGTGTGACGAAAGATTCGGTATCGAATGTGCCTTATATGACCTATGAGGTTCCTTCAAAAGCATCAGTGAACAAATTTGGTACAGACCTGAAGAAAGGAGGAGCAGGTATTTATATAGGTAGTGGTGCAACGCTTGAAGACTGTATCATTCGAAATAACGAAGGTAGAATCTTTCAGCAAAAAGAATTGAGAATGACTGGCGCGGGTGTCAGAAGTGACGGTGGCCAGGTGATTAATTCCCTTATCGTTGAGAATTTCGGCAACGGAGGAAACTGCTTGGGAGCAGCTATGTTCTTGGGCTCGAAATCGCAAATCTATAACAGTACGATAGCATACAATTATGTTTATGGAATAACACAAAGTAATGTGCCATGTGCACCGGGTGTTTGGGATGATGCTGTGAATGGGCTTGATGATAATTTCTCCACAAAATGTTCGCAGTTTTATAACACCGTCTTTTGGGCGAATATTGGCTATGGCAGCACCGGTGAGAACTTTAACCAGGTTTGTCGAAGTAAATATTGGAGTGCCATTGGTAAAACTGGGCACATGTTCAATTGCTACCACTCTGTGCCGTGCGTTGTTTATGGTAATGCAGGTGTAAACAGCGATGGCACACAGATTACAGATACCACGGTAATCTTTGATACGTATACTTTCTCGACAACAAAGGCCAATATTAATTCAGGCGTAACAAACGTCAACACCAATAAATATTATAATTCCTGTCGGGCACAAGATCTCTTCAACGAGAGCCAGTATATCTATCCTACTGGTGATGAGACGAATGGTACGCAGATGAACTCTATTGAGACCGATAATCCCTACAGTATCAATCCTGCCTCCAAACTTGCAAAGTATTGTATCAACATGGGATCAGAGACCTATGGCACGGAATTACAGAGGCTGAATGTCACCGAGGACATTGCTGGTGCCGACCGTATCCAGGACTGCCGTATCGACAAGGGTGCCTATGAGTATAATGGCGCCAGCGAGATTGTGCCGGAGACTGGAACGGAGACACACAGGGTGTACAAGGATAAGTACGACATGACGGGTGAGGAGAAGGTTTTCAATGTCGCCACCTTCTATGTCTCCCAGAACGGCGGCGGTGTCCGCAATGCCCGCTCAGCAGCCAATGCCGCCTGTAGCAGCAAGTTGCAGCAGGTGCTCGATGCCGCTGGGCGATATAAGTACGACCATCCCGGCGATCACGTCGTGGTAAAGCTCGCTCAAGTGCAAGATGGTGGCTATGCTCCGTCGCGCACCACCGATTATAATACGAACGTGGATATCAATCCCCGAGAGTTCAGTATCCAGATACCCCGCGGCGTGGAAGTGCAGGGCGGCTGGGACGAAGACTTCACCAAGCGCGACCCACTGAACAATAAGACACTCCTCACGGGCGAGTCCAACTACGCCTATCATGTAGTGACCTTCACCGACTATGTCTTCGACGAGAACGGAAACCGTATCAGCAAAGGAAATGATGCCGACGGCCTGCCCATCTACGAACTCCTCAGCGAAAAGGTGAAGACCTATAAGGCCACTTGGGTAGTGACCCCGGGAGATACCCTCTTCTCGCGCTCCCTTATCAACGGCTGTTTCATTGAGAACGGTCAGGCTGACGGAGTGATGGAGGAGAACCAGCGCGGTGGTGCCGCCGTTGTTACAGGTTTCGCCGATATCTCCAACTGCGTGATACAGAACAACAGTGCCTCCGGCTATGGCGGTGGACTGTATGTGGAGCCGTCGGGTATCGTCTCGGGATGTATCCTTCAGGACAACGAGGCGGCGTATGGGGCAGGCATCGCCATCGACGAACCCGACAACACCAGTCTTGCCACCTGGGCGATCCTGGCTTATAACACGATAGTGTACAACAACGCTTCGTCCAACGGTGGTGGCATCTTCTTCAACACCAACCTGCGCTCCATCGGTAACGTGGTATGGATGAACACAAGCAGCGACCAGAGCGATATCGCAGGTGTCGTAAATGTCGATGCCACGCAGGACGTGTGGAACTTCCCCGTCAACTACACCGCCGTAACGAATGTCCGTGAGGCGGGTGTGAACAATATCAGTGTCAACAGCAAGTCAGATGAGGGTGTGCGCTGGCAGGCTGACAAGCTGGCGACCGAAACCCGGTCGTACCAGTACTACGCCTTACAGAAGTCGTCGGTGCTGACCCGTGCCGCCCTGCCCTATACCACCATGCGCAATATGCTTCGTTTCTTCCCCGGCATCGACTCCGTCGATATCGCCGGTGTGAAGCGTATGGCGCAGACAGCCACTGATGCGGTGAAATCTGCTTATGATGGTACGGCACTTGTCGAGAAGGACAACGTCACGACAGATATCGGTGCCCGTGCCATCAATTTCGCCTTCAAGATTCAAGCCGACAAGGTCTTCTACCGTCTCTTTGTCGTCCATCCTACTAATGTCTCCAACAGCAATGCCAACGCACTCTTGGAGAGTGGCGATGATATATACAAGCAGGTGGGCTCCTCGTTCGCCAACCCCTTCCAGCGTCTCGGCGACGCCTTCGACTATATTATGAATGTGAGAAAGCGGGATGAGACAGCCGGTGACACGACACCTGAAAAAGAGAAGCCGCGCAACCACCGTTTCGAGGTCTTCGTGGCGGGTGGTACATACTATCCTTATACTGATATGTATGGCAACCAAGGTGACGTGCGCTCCAATACGTTCAACATCCCCGAGGGCGTGACCGTCATCGGGGGTATCGACGTGAGCAAGCCGGAGCACATGTACTGTCAGGAGACATCGGGGGAGAAGACGGTCACGGTCAACGGCGTCACCCTCTATGGCAGCACTACCGACGATATCCGTAACAGTCGTGTGCGGTACGACATCAACAAGAACTCCGTCGTCGAGCCGTGGGAGATGAAGAGTCAGACCATTCTCTCAGGACTCTCCGTAGGTAGCGACCTGGAGGTGAAAAATGTCTATCATGTCATCAACTGCAATGCGGACGAGAAGTCGGTTGGTCAGCTGCCGGAATATTTCAGTGACAATCTGACGACCACGACGACGGATGCCACTAAGGAGTCGACCGCCTCCCGTCTGAATCGGACCATCATCCTCGACGGACTCACCATTCGTGACGGGTCCGCCATGGGCTATGAGACGTCGGTACAGAACAAGCAGTGGTACTATCGAGGCGGTGGTATCATGATCGATGGTACGAAGATCAATGAAAACAGTATAAATGGCACAACCGGCATGTACACACCGGAGCGCAGCATCCCGATGGTTGTTTCGAACACGCTGTTCCAGAACAACAGTGCCCGGCTCGGCGGCGCTATCTACACCAACGGACAGCTCGATGTCGTGGGCTGCTCCTTCGTGCAGAACTATTCGAAGAGTCCTGACAACACCAACGCCGATAAGGATGACCGCGACAATGTCGCCTGGTCGGGGGGCGGTGCCATCGCCACGAATGATGAGGTGACGATAGTAAACAGTATCTTCGCCAACAATGAAGCAAAGAAAGGTACGGGAACGTTAACGAATACCTATACGGATGGAAATAATGTAACCAATAACGCAACCTTAGGCTATGGCGGTGTGCTGTGGGCAGGCGACAACTCGTCGATAGCCATCCTCAACTGCAACTCCGTGCGCAACAAGGCATACAGCTTCCCGTCCATCTACAACACGCTGCCAAACTCTTCGTCGAATAAGATGCACATCGCTGTCAACAGCATCTTCTGGGGCAATGAGGTCGATGCGGACGGCGATAAACAGCTTGCCAACTTCGGCAGCGAAAATAAAGAGGCGCTGTTCTTCTGTGCCTATCAGGATGGACACGGACTGCCAGTGCAGACTTCTGCAACGGATCAGCGGGAGAATAATGAGATCTCGTATGAGAATATGCACGACATCTTTACGGTCTTAGGCGGCAACAACAATGTCATCATCAGCGACAACAACGAGGCTGTCGACGGTCCGAACTTCATCCTGCCGTCATCGAAGGCAGGTGTCGACGGCTATATGCAGAGTGCCAACTGGCTTATCTCGCGCGTCAACCTGCTCACCGATGCCGGATGGGGAGAGATAGACCAGGATGAGAAAGGAAACTATAAGACTACTAATGGCGAGTATGATGCGCATGGCATCTATCCAAAGCTCTCCAAATACTATAA
>ONDK01000056.1 GCA_900316565.1 uncultured Prevotella sp.
TTGTACTTGTCTTTGCTTGCCATATTCATAATAATTTGTGCGCGCAAAGGTACAGACTTTTAAGCGAGGCTGAAATACGGTAATGCCGAGACGCTTACGGTAGATGATATCCTGGACAAATATAAGCAGCTAGCGTCAGCCCCGAAACCGCCAAAGCCTGATGATGAGTTGCACACCTATGCGGAACTCGACGATGCTATATCGTATTATGAAAGTGAGCTGAAATACGCACTTCCGGAGAACCGCAAGGATATCCAGGCTCATGTCAATAAGCTCAATGACATGCGGGAGGCATGGAGAAACGCTTCGAAAGCGGCATCCTTCGACCCTGGCAGCATAGCGGACTATAACGACAAGATACAGAAACTGGACGCTGAGCTGAACAACGTGAACCTCACCGAGGCGGAGCGCAACCGCCTGCTTCGGGAGCGTGCGAAGATACAGAAGTCCCTCGACGGCATGCAGGCTGTGTCCGATGCCGCGGACGTTGACATGTCGGACAACTCCGACAATGACAGCACCGACTATGAGGCACTGCTTGAAAGGCTCAACCGCCGACGTGCAGACCTGCTGAAAAAGGTGCGGCCGGATATGACAACGTCGGTGGGCGCTCTTGACATAAAGACGGGCAAGACGGAAGACCTCAAGTTCGATTTCACGGTAGAGGGCATGAACGACCTTGCAGAGGTATCAAACCTCATCGACAAGATAAGGAAAAGAAAGAAGAAACTTGACAAGGAAAGTGCGAAAAAAGGTCTCATGGACCAGTATGGAGGAGAGGTTGTGCAGACCCAGCAGAACATCATCGGACTTGCTAAGAGCTTTGAGACATGCGGCGCCACTGCGGAAACCGTAGGCTCTGCCATCGCTTTTGCCGGACAGTCTCTCCAACAGCTCGGAGGCAAAGGAGCTGCGGCGAAAGCTGCTGCCATCGCTTCTTCAATAGGTCAGCTGGCCCTCGGTTACGCATATGCGACATCTCAGGCAGGACAGCAGCTAGGACCGTGGGGGTGGGTAGCTTTCGGACTCGCAGGTCTGGCCCAGCTTATTACCATGGTCAACACCATCAGTGGTTTTGCCACTGGCGGAATAGTCGGCGGAAACTCATATACCGGCGACAGGGTTGTGGCACATGTCAACTCCGGCGAGATGATACTCAACGCCAGAGAGCAGGCACGTCTGTTCCAGATTGCCACCGGCGCGATGCAGCCTGTTGTCAGTTATCCGGCACGTACTGTTGTTCCATCCGTAAATACAAGCGACTTTGCAGGTAGCGGAATGATGTCGTCCGGTAAAATCATCTTCAAGGTCAGAGGACGCGATATGGTCGCCATGCTGGCCAACGACACACGTATTGGAAGCAAGATAGGCAAAAGAACCAACATTAACATCTGAACAATATGAGAATACACGGAGAGTTCGTAAACAAGAAGAACCGTACTGTAGGCGTGTCTTTCATGACCTCTGCAGGCGACGGCGACTTAGAGATTGGCGGAGATGGAAGCGGTATGTACTTCTCTGCTGACGATACAGTAACGACGGAAAGCGGTTTCAATGACTCAATGGACGTGATAATCCCACATTCTGCTACAGTAAAGCTCAGTGTAGAGAGTTATCTTCCAACACTGTTTGCCAAGGGCGTTCGTGATGTAAGAGTGGAGATTTCCGTCGACGGCGTGTGCGTCTTTGCGGGATTTGTAGAGCCCAACACATACAGCCAGGATTATGTCAACAGTGAGGATGATTTGGATATAAACTGCGTGGATGCTCTCTCTGCCATGCAGTATATCCAGTTCCGGAATGTCGGCAACGGCACGAAATATACAGACGCATGCGTAAATGCGAAATCATCTACATTTTGGGAACTTCTTAAGGAAGCGCTGTCTGCAGGGACGGGAGGTCTTGAAGGATACACCGTACTATATGATGGCAGCAAGTCTCTTTCGGGTAAGTCTCCGTCTACGGTTTTCACTGATTTGTCGGCAGCGGAACTGGCCTTTCTTGATGATGATGAGGACAGCGTGTGGAACTACCAGGACGTCGCTGAGGCCCTGCTTAAATACCTTAATCTTCATATTGTGCAATGCGGCAAGATCTTCTACATCTTTTCGTGGGAAAGTGTCAGAAAAGGCAACATCTCATGGATAAACCTTATGGGAGATGCAGCAGCCCCGTCAATACCGGACACACTTATATTAAGTGAGCGTAATGTTGAGGATGACGGCACGCAGATAGACGTCTGCGAGGCTTACAACAAACTGAGCCTGAAGATAAGTCCAAAGAGCGTCGACGAACTCGTAAGCAGCCCTCTCGATGACCTTGACAGCGCGTATCCTCACAGGATGAGATACTGTACGGAATACAGGGCAACCGTTCTTGATGATTTCAAGGCGTTCCTTCGGAAAGGCGCTGACCCGGAGACACTTCTTTCCCTTGGCAAGATTATCAACGCTTACTGGCAGGATTGGTATATTCTTGTAAAGAAGAATGCCAACTGGATGATAGGAAGGTCGGGGACGGACATGGTAAATTCATACAAGACTGATGACAAGTGCCAGGAGAACATCGTAAATCAGCTTGCATTATATCCCGGTGCGGCGCTTGTGAGCATTGGCAGAGTTCAGTATAACTGCAAGACTGATGACAATAGCCCTACAAGTACACTGGATATGTCGGATTACCTCGTTATAAGCACCTATGAGGGAGATACGGGCGATACTACCTACGACCCTCTTGTAACGCCATTGGCGGTGTATACAGGCAGCAACGGCGGAGCTGTGTTCAGTCCACCGGACAACAAGACGGTCAACTATATCGTTATTACGGGAACTTTCCGTCTGGAGAAGGAAGAGCCCCAGAGCATTATAGTGAAAGATTTCGCTGACGCTCCGATAGGAATGGAACGTGAGGCTGTATCCGCCGGCATGGAGGAAGCAACAAATTTCGCCGGCATGGAGGTTACACACAGCGACATACACTTTCGTCGTGTCGAAAGCCAGGGCCGTGATAATTGCTATCTCGCTTACCGTTGGTATAAGAACAGTGCATCTGAGAATGTATTTGGCTCAATGTCCGTTGAGGACCTGAACCCTCAGAAGACGATTGTACACCCCAAAGGATGGCCCGATGAGGTAAAGGGCTTCTACTCGAACGGACTGCGAATGCCGTCGGAGTTCGATGTACCTGACTTCAAGTTTGAGTACAGCGGCATAAAGGACGGCAAGGATCATCTGAGCAAAGTGCCTGTCCTGGAGTGTATGCTTGTCATTGGTGATAAAGTGTTGGTTGAGGATATGGACAAAAACGGCAACATAAATGCGCTGAAATGGCAGAAATACAAGTCTATGGATATTTGCAAGAGCGAACATCCCGACGACAGCTCGGCGGCAGAGGATGAATTCTATTCCCAGACTTTCAGCATCGGCTTTGACCCGAAAATCGGCGACAATCTTCTTAATGAAGACCATGACGTGCAGACAAACTTCGGCTGGGAGCTCGGAATAGATACCGAAAAAGGAATGGCTATACCAATACGGTTCAGCGACCATCTCCACGGCAAGGTCGACTTCAAAATCCTTGGTGTCGTAAATTCCTTCTATTACAACAAGATAACTAGAAGACACCGCACATGGTTCAGAAAGGAGAAGTGGACCGTCAATGCCATACCGCTCATGGCAAACGTGCGCAATATCTTTATAAAGGACTTCTCAATAAAGCTGTATTCCGACAACTCCATGTCCGGGAACGAGGGAGACAACAATGGAGATATTATCTATATGTCGGACACCGACGAGGCTTTCTTTAACAAGAAAGACGACCTCGAGTTCAAGGTCCATTCAGCATTTACTACAGAGGAGTGCGCATCGCAGGGATTATCCCCTGTCATTTCCCTTACGACGGTTTCAGAGACATCGAGCGGCGACGGATGTCTGAATATCACAGACAACGTTACAGGAGAAACGGGAAAGGCTGAGGCTGAGTACATAAGCGAATATTATGACGAGATGCACGTTCCACGCATTGCCATGACGCAACAGATGCAGGATATCGGAGATTTCGTCAGTCCCTGGAGACATTACAGAAGTCTTGCAATGGGCAAGAACTTCTATGTACAGAGCATTCAGCGTAACTTTATGGAAGGCTCGGCTGAGCTGACAATGAAGGAAATATGGTGACTCTTTCCTTACAAGCAAGCGTAATTATAGACAGAAGTTTTTTATAATGATAAAGACAAAGCTCATACGAAAGAAAGGCGGCACTCAGCACGTGGCAGGAGGAAACCGATATACCGGAGGCATACAGTCGACGGATTATGCCGCCGAAGCCGGACATGCCAGGGAGGCAGACCAGGCCCGTAACGCTGAAGCCGCTGTCCGCTCGCAATATTCCGAGAAGTCCGGACATGCGGACAGTGCCGCCGACATCGACGCTTCTTCTTCCATATGGGACAAGCTGAAGGGATTATTCATTAGCAAGATTGACGACGATACCGCCTCGGGGCTTATCACGTTCCTGAAAGGGCTCGTTTCAAAGGCGAAGGCTGTGTTCATGGACGACGTGAAGATGGACAAGAACCTCGACGTAAAGGGGAACCTCTCCGTCGGATCTGACGGCAACTACGGCATTGACAAGGACGGCGTTGCCACCCTTGCAAAGGTTGTGGCTGACTATATGCAGTCCCCCGATCTCGTGCGTTCCCAGTCGATGGGTTTCGACGGGCACGGCTTCGGTATTACTAAAGGCTCTGACGGCAAGTACACATTCGAGGTTGACAACTTCATTGCAAGGATGAAGATGATTGTCGCACAGCTCGAAGTGCACACGATGAGCTTCATCGGAGGCGACGTGGTAATGTCAAAGTGCGGAAACAGGATGTCCCGTATAGAGGCCCTTGACAAGGACGGAAACGTTATTGCCACCTCCGACCTTGCGAACCCCACGCTGACGATACCATCGGGCAAGGCCGCAGCGAGCTTCCGCTGCTATTTCCTCGCTTCCGACGGAGACTACAGCGTGAAGAACGAATGGGCAGTCGGTCAGCTCGCAAGGTGCAAGACCAACAACCTCTCGACGGGTACATATACCGACTATGAGAACAGGGACTACTGGAGGCTTGTCGTCGGCGTGTCCTCATCACCCGTTACCAAGGACGGCAAGAGCTGTCACTACATAGACTTGTCAAACAACCCTGACACCGGCATAAGCCTTACCGACCTTAACGGAACGACGCATATCGTTGACAAGATACCCGGCGTGTCCGCAACTCTCAACTCACTTCCGCATGCCGGAGACGACATCGTGGGAATGGGACACAACTGGGACACGGCAAGACAGGATGTCGCGTATTTCTCGGCAAGCGGATGGACGCTCTACAAGGGTATCGACCATTATGATTTGCCGGAAGAGAGAATAGTCAATAAGTTCGGCATTGACAAGAGCATCGTCGCTACCGACCATCTCATACTGCGTCCTTATGCTCAGCCCACCGACACATCCGTTGCGCTGTGCGACAGAGGCGTATATTCCGAAAAGTCCAAATACGGATATGGAGATCTCGTATCATATAAGGGGCAGCTTTGGAAGTGTGTCGTAAAACTCGGAGACACCGTTATGGGTGAGGCTCCGTCTGCGGCTTCATCGAAATGGGTGCTCTATGTAGCTAAGGGCGAGCAGGGCGCGCAGGGTGCTCAGGGGCCAAAGGGCGAGACAGGTGCTCAGGGCCCGAAGGGTGAGACCGGAGCGCAGGGCGACGGATATACTGTTTCTTTTTTGTTGAACGGCGTACCTATAGACAGCCTTAACTTTGACGACGTGAAGGCGAGCGAGAGTGCCACGCTGGAGGCTGACTTCTACAACAACGGAGTTTCGGCCAATGCCGCCAGTGCCTCTGTTACATGCTACGACCAAGACGGAAATGTTCTCGGCTCTCCTGTTACGTCAAGCAACACGGATAATGTCGTTGTGGACGGCGGAAACCTCTATCTCAGCAAGGACTGTAAATACATAACAGTCGTCGCAAAGGACAAGGACGGAAAACTCCTTGTCAGCAAGAGTATCGGCATTGTCCGCAACGGCAAGGACGGCACGGACGCCACTGAGCTTATATCGCTCATGCTATACCTGACAGAAGGAGCTTATACGTGGCGCACCGGGCAGGGCAAGATAGCTACCATTGCGGCAGCGGTAACGAAAGGAAGCTACGACATCACCGACGCACAGGACGCAAGCCAGTTTATCTGGACGCGCGAAAGCTCAAATTCCCAAGGCGACAGTGATTGGAACTCGCAGCATAAGTTCGGCGCAAAGACCCTTACGGTCAGCGAGGGCGACATGTGCGGCGACATGACGACATTCGTCTGTACACTGCACAAGGCTACAGGCGAAGTATATACAATGACAAAACAAGATTTTACAATTTAGAGAAATACAGATATGGCATTACAAGCATCAAGCAGAGCGACCTTTAACAAGGTTATCGACGGAGTGAGCGGAACGTTCTCGCTTACCCCCACATACGGAAACCAGATTAAGAGCAAAGACCCCACGTCATGGTCTCCCAACTTCGAGGCAAGCAATAATATCATCACCCCGACGCTGAAAATCCTCGGTATCGGTGATACAGGCAATCAGATTAAGGGCACATGCACATGGACCGTGCAAGTCGGCGGCAAGGCATGGGACGCTTCCAACTACACCGTTGAGACAAGCGGAAGCTATCGTCTTATCCTTAAGAAGAACCTTCCGTCGTCAGCCTTGGTAACATGTGTATACAGATGGACTCACCCTGCGACGGGACAGCCCGTGGACTTCACCGCATCATTGCCTATCCCGGTGGCAGAGAACGCCGGAACGATGATTATGGCACAGATTACCCCAAAGACCACCGACCGCTTTCAGACCACCGCCGGCAAACAGCAGGGACTTACCTTTGACGGAGCTATGATACGTGGCGGAGCAGAGGATACCACCGACGTGAGCTACAAATGGCAAATCTTCGACCCGAAGGTTGGCGATTTCGTTGATTTCAATGCCGACGGGACGCTGAAGACCGTAACCGGCAAGACCTATGCGCTGCCTACGGGTGTCAGGCTCGCCTCTTTCGGAGCGAACAACAAGACTATTACCGTCTACGACAATGCGGTTATCAATGTCGGGAGCATCAAGCTCATCGTTACCGATACCGACGCGAACAGTTCTACAAGCGGAAAGACCGCTGTTGCCGTCAAGGGACTTATCGACGACACAGACCCTATCGACCTGGAGCTCAGTCAGCCCAAAGGACCTAACATTGTCGCAAATGGTAGCAATCCTATGCAGTTCAACATCACGCAGGGAGACTACGAGTGGAGCGAGAATGACTATACGGGCAAGAAACTTGGTTTCTACCGTCTTACCGCTGCGGACGCAAAGGACAGCACTTTCAGTCCGGCTGCAAGTGATTTCAGCGGATGGACTGTAGACAGCAACGAGGTGTCAAGAAGCTTCACCAGCGACACCGGCAAGACAGGAACGGCCGCAAACAGAACAGTGCTGATTAAGTACTCACATCTTCTCACGAATGCGGTGCAGACAACATTCCAAGGCTATTTAGACTTCTAACAGGACATGGCAATACAGGCAACAGGAAGAGCTACATTCACGGCCGTTGAGGATTACAGCATTGTCTTCCTCCTTAACGGCATACGGTGCGAGGCGTTGAACTTTGACAGCGTGAGGGCGGCTGACAGTACCACCTTCGAAGCTGACTTCTTCAACGGTGGAGCGTCTTGCGTTGTCGATAAGGCAGTTGTCAGCTGCTATGACGGAGGCGGGAACACGCTGGGCTCTCCTATAGAGGTGTCCGATACGTCGTCCGCCGTCGCCGATGGCGGCAACCTCTATCTGAGCAAGGACTGCAAGACCATCTCATGCGACATCTATGTCGGCAATGCCAAGGTTTGCGGCAAGACAATACCGGTAGTCAGAGATGGCTCAAGCGTTGGCGTGAAAGCTGTGTCATACAAGGTTATAAACAATGTCAGCGCCGGAACATCCCTTAATTGGGACAGCGTGCAGTCGCAAACCTCCTATCCGACCCAGAAGCCAGACAAGGGCAAGTACATGTATGTGATGACGATTGTCTTGTACACGGACGGGACATCGACGAACACGGTGAGCACGAGCTATACCCCTACGGACGGCATTAATGGCACGTCCATAGCGATAAAGTCAAAGTCCGTGAGCTATGCGGGCAGCGACAGCGGCACGTCCGCTCCGACCTCCGGGTGGCAGAACACCGTACCAAGTCTTGCGCAAGGCAAGTATCTGTGGTCAAAGACGCGTGTTGACTACTCCGACGGGAACTTCACAGAGAGCTATTCTGTAGGACGTATCGGCATGGACGGCAGCAAGGGAGGTACGACTCATATTCTCTACGCTTCATCTGCCAATCCTCAGTCTGTTAATGACGTGCGGGCTTCAATAGATGCAGCACACCAATATTACGGCACCTATCAGGACACAGAGCTCAACGATGACGTGAACAAATATACAAGCGTTAAGAGCTGGGTACTGATAAAAGGTGAAAAAGGAGGCAAGGGAGATGACGGGCACACTCCGGTCGTTTCCATTGGCTCTAATGGCAACTGGTATATCGACGGCAAGGACACCGGAACTAAGGCACAGGGCAACGCCGGGCACACCCCGTCCGTTACCATCGGAGCTGACGGGTATTGGTATGTCGACGGAGTGAAGACCGGGCAGAAGGCCCAGGGTGATACGGGAGCTGCGGCCGTGCAGTACAGTGTCAAGCAGCTCAACAGCACGGTGGCGTCGGTGAAGGCTTCCGGCACAGGCACGAACGCCACCTTTACGCTTTCAGCGTATCTTGATTTTCAAGTCAACAAGAATGTCGGTGGCACGACTACGAACCCGAAAATAACGAGTATCAAGGCAACGGCTGGCAACGAGACATGGAGCAACAGCAATGTCAACAGTACGGAAGCCGTAATGACATGCAGCGGAAATACAAGCTACACCTCGGAGAAACGTCCGCCATCGACATTACAGGTGGAGATTGCATGCGAGGGTAAGACCCTATATGCCACAGTGCCCGTTAATACTGAACCGGGCGTTGTAATTGACATTAACAAGAACCTTACCCAGCTACAGACCACGGTAGCGAAAAAGGCCGACATCTCCACCGTTACCCAGAAGGCTGACGAGATTTCCATGTTGATAGCCTCGCAGAAGGTATACCGCAATCTTCTCAAAGGTACTGATTTCTCGTATATTCCTGATAACATGTCGCTCAACGCCAACGGCGAGGTCGTCGAGATAACGGATAAAGTCTTGTATGACAGCAGTAGGACAGTACACATCAAGACCACAAACACGGGACATTACGACGGTATCTACATGCGGCCTATAACGATACAGACGAAAACCGCATACGTCTTTTCAGTGTGGGCAAAGGGCTCGGGTAAGATTGCATTAGAGACAATCTATCAAGACGACAGCGGAAACCGTGCCGGGCGTCCTGAAGTTCACGGAGATGCTGATGCTGACTTAACGCCAGACTGGAATCTCTATACCGTATATTTTACCTCTGGCGATACGTACACGAAGCTGGAGTGCAATATCTGGGCAAACTATGTCGCCGATAGTGAGATGTGGATTGCCCACCCCATGCTGGAGGCGAGCGAAAAGTATTCCGGTTGGACACTTTCTCCCGACGACCCTACGACAGAGCAGCTTCTTGCCCAAACCGGCATAGACATCCGCAAGGGCGTCATTGATTTGCGGGCAGGCAAAGTTGCCTATCTCGGTGCTAACGGCAAACCTTACATAACGGCGGAACTGGACGATGAGGGGGATGCCGCACCTTATATTCTACAATAAGGCCGGGACGAAGATGTATGATTTAGGCTATATTGGAATGTTCGATATTATTCAGGACTCACAGGAACAAAAGTGGGTAGAGTATTCGGGTGTACTTGGCGTAGGCACAACCATATCATGCAAAGACCTTGTGCCCGGATATGCCAAGTTGTCGGGAATATGGTCTCAGGTGCTCCAAGGTGAAGTAACGATATACGAGTATCACTCTGCATATTTCATGAGCAGCGGTAACGAAAAGAAGTACTATCATGAGGAAAGTAACTATCTTTTGTATAAATCCGATTCTGTTGACAGTTCCAAGAACAACGCTCCTACCGGCGGTAAGGTTTTTGAGACGATTGGCTTTCCGCAAGGCTTTCTCTACGAGCCGTATGGCACTCCGTCGCATACGGAGAGTACAAAATACGGTACAACAATATTCAACGACACCTGGGCGTACTATGCGCATGATATTGGTAGGGATCAGTTTGTGAACTATTCATCGGGCGGTATAAAGGTGGTTGTTCGACAAACCACAATTTTCATAGACGACAACAACCCTCAGTACGAATACAAGTGGCGTGTTGGCAGCGGAGACTGGCAGGACGGAGAGACGATAACAACAATGAAATAACAATAAAATACACAACGATTATGGGAAAGATTACAATTTTGAGCAAGAGCTCTAACAACAGTTACAGTTACACGGACACTGAGGACGACAAGTTGACTGTTAACGGCAACTTTGAGATGGACGAGCAGCAGAAGCGGGTGCTTAGTGCCAACGGCAGTATCGCCTATGGCGGCACGCAAATAGCCAACTTCTCAACGAGTATGTACAACGATGTACTGCAATACCAGCTCTATGGTACAACTGCTGACAACACCGAGAAGGCGTTCAAGGCTCTCAGCGGAGTGCAGGAGCAGTTGAAGGCGCAGGTGGCAGACAAGGAAGACACCGAGACGGAGCCGAAAACCGACGGAAGTGAAGCTGGCACTGCGGAATCTATTGCAACGACCGAGGGTGCTGAGAGCGATACAGACAAGAAGTAATAACCTAAGCCACGGGAGTGGTACTGACTTGCTTCCGTGGCGTAAAAACAAGAAATAACATGAAAGGTGTAAAGACAGAGGTGAAGACCGACTGGAAGAACTACTTCCTTGGAGACAGCCGAGGGCCGGTAAGAATAGACAAGACGCAGGTAAACTTCAAAGGCTTTAACCAAGGCGACATGATATTCATCAGCTATCACGTCAAGTGGAAAGGCGTGAACTGGGGAGATTTTGATCGTTCGGCATGTTTCCAAACGAATAACTATCTCTCCTGGTATGGTGTTGGCCCTGCTAACGGAGGCGCAGAGAGTGGAGAAATGGATGTCGTTATAGGACCGTGGAAAGCCGACACCGCTGACTGGACTCATGCCGACCATAAAGTTACCGAGAATGACTTTTTGTGGTTCTATTCTCACGTAGCAGACGGAAGAATCAAGGTTGCTGACGATGGTTATATCGAGCTTACCAACATCATGATAGGTAAAGGTGACAGAGTGCAGCCCTATATCGACAGCGACAAATTGAAAGCAATGGGGGGGGGTAATAAATAAAGCTCGCATTGTTGCCCTCGTTCTTAGCGAAGAAAGGAGGGCAGCATGAAAGGTATCAAGATATACTTGACGTCACCTTGGGGATTATGGGGAGACCCACTGCTTGAAAGGGATTATAGTGGTGTCTCTGCTGTAATTTCAC
>ONDK01000057.1:0-11457 GCA_900316565.1 uncultured Prevotella sp.
TGCTTTTCAAGCTTTTTGGACACCCATATTAAAGTACACTAATATTGATTATCAATGCGTTACAAATCTATCTCCAAAAAGTGACGAAGACAGGAAAAGCCTCCCCAAGCCCCTCCGAAAGGAGGGGATGTTAGATACATTTAAACGCTGGGTGACTTGTGGTACAATCGAAACTATTTACAGGGTGATAGAGAACCACAACCTTTGCCTTATTAGACAAAACTTCTCTTTCTTTTCGTTTTTATTCGACAAAACTTCTCTGCTTTTTCGTTTTTATTCGACAAAACTTCCGCATTCTTGGCCAATATTCGATAATATTTCTATGGTTTCTGACTAAGTAGCTTTGCGTCCTCTGCGGCTTTGCGAGAGATTATTCCTATATGATGCCGCTTACAGCCTCGGAGGCTGGCTCTCAGTAACCCCAGGCTAAGCGAGCGAAGCGAGTGCAGCCTGGGGTGAGAAGTCGTGTAGAGCCCACTCCGTGCCTCGGAGAGGTACATACTCGCAGAGTGCATCAAGTCGTCCGTCCAACATATATAGTAGAAATGCGAGAGTTCACACATTTAACCTTTAGATGTACACTTTGTGTCTGAACCTCTCCGAGGCTCTGAGTGGGTATTCTGCTATCACCGACCCCCAGACTGCGCTCGCTTCGCTCGCTTAGTCTGGGGTTACTGAGAGTGTACCTCTCCGAGGCACTGGGTACTGTGCTTTCTCGCGGGAAAGTATAATTTCTCGCATAATTTCTCGCCAAGCCGCCAAGGTCGCCAAGGTCGCGAAGGTGTCGTACGACTGCAGGGGCGGCCCTCGTGGCCGTCCGTTTATAAAAGCATAGTGATATATGACGGACGGCCACGAGGGCCGCCCCTGCAGCCGAATTGACTTGGGTACGCACTCCGCTCAAAACTCTTGTTAACGGACGGCCACGAGGGCCGCCCCTACAGTTGGATTAAATTGGGTACGCACTCGCCGCAAGAAAACTCTCGCCAAGGCCGCAAAGGTCGCGATGGTGTCGTACGACTGCAGGGTGCGGCCCTAGTGGCCGTCCGTCATATATATCACTATGCGTTTATTACCGGACGGCCACGAGGGCCGCCCCTGCAGCCGAATTGACTTGGGTACGCACTCCGCTCAAAACTCTTATTAACGGACGACCCCTAACCCTACCTAGCCGCCCATGCACACGCCCGAGATTTCATTTGTTAGTGGATGGCTCTAAACCTTCCTGGCCGTGCGCTTCAAGAGGAAACGATTTCAGCTAATAGCAATATCGTATCAGGTAATCTGTAAAGTAATATGACAATTTACCCCCTTCATATTTCGATTATTCTGTACGACGACCGATTACGGTGCCAAATACGCGAAATTTGGCCATTTTGTATTACCTTGATAACCAAGATGTTACTAATAAGGTCGTTTCTTTCGACTCTAAAATCGCCCATTTTGACCCCAAAAGTAAGGCTTACTTGCGTTGTAGGTGTAGTACATTTACGAGGTAAAACCATATATTTTACGTTGTAAAACCTATGCTTTTACAAATCAAGCCCTAAGGGCCTGTCTTTTTCTTGACATTTTAAGCGATTTTAACTCCTAGTTTGTCAGATTTCCCATACGGTTTTTTGTAATAATAAATCATTTTGCTTAGTGGCTTCAGGAACTGAATAAGATAAGAATATCGCGCGTGCCCGCCAATGGGTGGGTATTAAAATATCTGCATGAAACGCTAAATTCAACCGCATAGGATAGAATTATTTTGTCATTATGCTTTATTAGGCATACTTTTTGTTGTGCTTTTTTGGAAAATAATTAATGATAGGAGGGAATAGATATGGCATTTATTGACTATTACAAGATTTTAGGAGTCAGCAAGGACATCCCGCAGAAGGATGTCAAGGCTGCATACAGGAAACGTGCGAAACAGTTCCACCCCGACCTGCACCCTAACGACCCGAAGGCAAAGGCTAAGTTCCAGGCCCTTAACGAGGCTTATGCCGTTATCAGCGACCCGGAAAAGCGTGCCAAATATGACAAGTACGGTGCGCGCTGGCGTGATGCCGAGGCCTTTGAGAATGCCGGTGGAAACGCCGGCGGCGGAGGGTTCTTCGGCTTCGGCGGCAGTGGCGGTGATCCTTTCAGCGGTTTCGACTTCAGCAGCTTCGGCGGTGGCGGAGGAGGGTTCTCCAGTTTCTTCGAGGACCTCTTCGGCCATGGGTCCGGTTCTGGTTCACGTGGCTTCAGCAGCTACGGCTTTGGCGGAAGACGGCAGAGTACGGGGCAGATGGAGGCCAAGGTGAACATAGACCTCTACACCGCTTTGCTCGGCGGTGAGATAATCATCCAGCTCAGCAGCGGTCAGAAAGTGAAACTCAAGGTTAAGGCCGGTACGCAGAATGGTACCAAGGTCCGTCTGCGTGGCAAGGGCTACGACCGTGGCGACGGCACCTACGGCGACCTTATCATCACCTACAATGTCAGGCTTCCCGAGCAGCTCAACGACCGTCAGCGTGAGCTGCTCATGGAGATGCGTGCCGCCAGGTAAGCTGCCGGTTCTTTATGAAACAAAAAAAGCATGGCTCTTACAGTGTAAGGACCATGCTTTTTTTTATATTGCCGACATTGATGCCGGCAGGGGCTTTTAATAGTCGTCATCATCTGCCACATCAGCAGCCTCAAGGTCGAGGTCCTCCGGTGTGGTGTCGACGGTGGTGCGATAGCTCTCCTCGGTGAGCTTGTCGTCGTCGAACTCATCGCTGTCGTCATCGTCGTCGTTGTAGTCATCCGGCATCTCGGGCAAATCCTCGTCCTCTTCCTCCTCCTCGCGGCGGCGTTTCTCCTCATCTTCGGCGTCAGGGTCGAAGACGGTGTGTACCTTCTCCACGCGTGGCTTCTCCTTGGCGAAGATAGCCTCCGTCCAGGTGCCCTTGGGGATTTCGAGGACCTCGAAGCCGTCGGCGAGTTTCTTCTCATACATGCCGCCCTTCTTCTTCAGCATGGACGTAGGAAGTGTCGTCGTGGAGATGTCGAAACCGTGCTCTATGATATCCTGAATGCTCTGTGAGAGACTCTCCCAGCCACCGCCGAAGTTGCGCTCCAGGACCTCGAGGAGCTTGCCGGCAGAGATATGGTTGATGTTCTCATATGTAAGGTCGGTAACCCTCTGTATGGGTTTCTTCTTTATTGCTATGAGTCTCTTTTCACTGTCGGAGGTCTTCAGGGTCATCGTCTTGTATCCCCTCTCCTCATATTTCTGTATCACTTCCGGCTTGTCGACCTTTATCTCCTCAACACTAAAAGCCGTCTTTATGATTTCCAGATAGTGGTCGGCGCTGTCTTTGAAGTCGCTTTCGCGTGCTCCGACCTCCCACATCCTCAGGATGTCGTTCTCCTGAACGTCCCAGACGTTGCTCTTGGTTAATGTCTTAAGCGTGAGTGCTTTCTTGTTGCTAAGTGCCATGATATCGTTGTGATTTATTGTCTTTTTTATTCTTTCCGTCTTTCTGACGGGGTGCAAAAGTAAATACTTTATGGAAAATCCCCAAACTTTTCACAAAAAAAACTTTGTGGAGTGTGCAATTATTTGTATTTTTGTACGTCGATTAGACTAGTCAAGTTTCTGAAGTGAAACAAAGGGTTGTAAACTTTTTGAAACTTGTGATAGACTGTTATATTAATCACGATAAAACAATAACAAAAAAGAATAGAAGAATGAGATTTAATCTATCTAGCACTGCACTGAGCAGCCGTCTGCTGACGCTCTCACGTGTACCTGCAAGCAAGAATTCATTGGCGATCCTCGACTGCTTCCGCTTCGGCGTTCATAACAACCAGCTGACAATCACCGCCTCCGACAATGAGAATGTGATGTGGAACGTTCTGAACCTTGATGAATGCGACGGCGAGGGCGACTTCTGTGTCAACAGCAAGACCATTCTCAACGCTGTGCGTGAGCTTCCGGAGCAGCCTCTGTCGCTCGAGGTCAACTTCGACGAGATGAAGATAAGCATAAACTACCAGAACGGTAACTACGGTTTCCCTATCAACAGTTCCGAGGAATGGCCCGCGCTGACACCTGTAGACGACAATGCCGTCTCCCTCTCGGTGACGGCCGACGCCCTTCTCGGCGGCCTCTCGCGCTCACTCTTCGCTACGGCACAGGAGGAGCTCCGTCCCGTGATGAACGGCATATACTTCGATCTCACACCGGAATACCTCGCAGTGGTGGCCAGCGACGGCCATAAGCTCGTCCGCAACCAGTATCTCACCGTTAAGAGCGAGACCCCGGCATCATTCATCATGCCTAAGAAGCCGGCGACGCTGCTGAAGAACGTCCTGTCAAAGGACGGCGGCGATGTCGTGATACGTTTCGACGGTCGTGCCGCAGAGGTCAACTATGGCGACGGCGTGCTCTACTGCCGTCTCATCGAAGGCCACTATCCAAACTATAACGCTGTCATCCCAAGCGATAACCCGAACCTGCTGACCATCGACCGTAAGATACTCCTCTCGGCCGTTCGCCGCATGCTTCCTTTCGCCAGCGACACCTCAGAGCTCATCCGCTTCCATCTGGAGAACGGCAAGCTCGAGCTCTCGGCACAGGACATCGACTTTGCCACTAACGCTAAGGAGAGCATCACCTGCGAGTATAACGGTGCGCCGATGAGCATAGGTTTCAAGGGCAGCAGTATCATAGAGATACTCTCAAACCTCGAAAGCGACAACATCACCATCCAGCTTGCTGATCCGTCGCGTCCGGGCGTCATAGTGCCTGAGGACCAGCCGGAGAACGAAAGTGTCACGATGTTGGCTATGCCAATGCTTTTGGAGAACTAATCATGGAATTGAATCTTACGAAGCCCCTGATAGTCTTCGACCTGGAGACTACGGGGCTTGACCTTGTCAACGACAGGATAATCCAACTGTCTTATATAAAAGTATCACCTGACCATAAGGAGAAGGAAGGAAACATCATCATCAACCCCGGCAAGCCCATACCACATGAGGTGGAGCAGCTTACGGGTATCACCAACGACATGGTGAAGGACGCGCCGACGTTCAAGCAGAAGGCCGCCGAGCTCGAGAAGGAGTTCACCGGCTGCGACTTCTGTGGCTATAACTCTAACCGCTTCGACGTGCCCATGCTGGCTGAGGAGTTTCTGCGTGCAGGGATAGACTTCGACTTCTCGAAATGCCGCCTTATCGACGCCCAGACTATCTTCATGAAGCAGGAGCGCCGTAACCTTGCCGCGGCCTACAGGTTCTATACCGGCCGCAGAATGGAGGACGACTTCCAGGCCCACCGCGCTGACCAGGACACTGCCGCCACATATGCCGTGATAAAGGGAGAACTCGACCGCTATGACCCGGCGACGCTCAACGATCCGGACCGTGTGCCACTGCACAACGATATGGATGAGCTCGCGGAGTTCTCGAAGCATAACGACAATGTCGACTTTGCGGGACGCATCGTCTGGCAGGATGTGCAGGACGAGAACGGCAAGGCGGTCCTCGGCGCTGACGGCAAGCCGAAGCGCCATGAGGTGTTCAACTTCGGTAAGTATAAGGGCACTGATGTCGCCGAGGTGCTGCACCGCGACCCCGGCTACTACAGTTGGATGCTGGCCAGCGACTTCACGCTGAACACCAAGCAGGTGCTCACCCGCATCCGTCTTCGTGAGTTCAACAACGGCCAGGCAAAGGTATAACAATCTCAAAGAATAATGTTAAAAGGTAAGAAGATTGTCCTGGGAATAACAGGCAGCATAGCGGCTTACAAGTCATGTCTTATCATCCGCGGTCTTATCAAGCGTGGGGCAGAGGTGCAGGTGGTCATCACGCCGGCAGGAAAGGAGTTTATCACGCCTATCACGCTCAGCGCGCTGACACATAAGCCGGTAATCAGTGAGTTCTTCTCACAGCGCGACGGCACATGGCATTCGCATGTGGACCTCGGACTGTGGGCCGACGCGATGCTCATAGCGCCATGTACGGCGAGCAGCCTGGGGAAGATGGCCAACGGCATTGCCGACAATATGCTGATAACGACATATCTCTCGATGAAGGCACCCGTCTTCATTGCCCCGGCGATGGACCTCGATATGTACAGACATCCGTCGACGACGCATAACCTGCAGACTCTACGCTCCTATGGCAACCATATCATCGAGCCGCAGTCGGGGTTCCTGGCCTCCGGACTGGAGGGCAAGGGCCGTATGGAGGAGCCGGAGAGCATCGTCGACGTCCTCGACCGTTTCTTCGAAGAGGAAGCGGCGGAGACGCGGACGCTCAGCGGCAAGCGCATCCTTATCACCGCAGGGCCGACCTACGAGAAGATAGACCCCGTGCGTTTCATCGGCAACTATTCCAGCGGAAAGATGGGCTTCGACCTCGCCGAGGAGTGCCTCAGACGTGGCGCGGAGGTAACCCTTGTCGCCGGTCCCGTGGCATTGCATTGCTCTGAGGGCATCAACCGCATCAACGTGGAGAGCTGTGGCGAGATGTATGAAGCCTGCACAAAGGCGTTCCCCGAAAGCGATGCCGCCATACTGAGTGCGGCCGTCGCCGACTTTGCCGCTGAGGAGGTGTCGCCGACAAAGATAAAGCGTGGTGCCGACGGACTGACGTTGCGCCTAAAGCCCACGCACGACATCGCCGGAGCACTGGGAAAGATGAAAAGGGACGGGCAGCGTCTTGTGGCTTTCGCCTTGGAGACCAATGACGAGGAGAGCAATGCCAAAAGGAAACTCGAAAGGAAGAACGCCGACTTCATCGTTCTCAACTCCACACGTATCCCCGGCACGACATTCGGCAGCGACGACAATCAGATTACCGTCATCTCACGCGATTTCAAACATGAGTATCCGAAGAAACCGAAGACGGAGGTGGCGGCTGACATCATCGATGAGTTGGAACATATTTTATAACAGTGTCCCTGTTTTCCGCCATTACGGACAGGAACATAGTCGACAGAGATTATGAGGCAACGCTTGCTTTTTCTTTTGGCTTTCGTGATTTCCTGCGCCACATCAGCGGTGGCACAAGAGCTCCAGGCCCGTATCACCATAAACCATAACCAGATACAGGGTACCGACGCGTCGGTCTTCGAGAACCTGCAGCATACCCTGGAGCAGTTTGTCAACGAGCGGCAGTGGACGAACCTCCATTTTCAGAAAAACGAGCGCATACAGTGCAACTTCAACATCACCGTCACGAAGTATGACCAGGGCTCCAATCTCTTCACCTGCCGGGCCCTTATCCAGGCCAACCGTCCGGTATACAACTCCGCATACACCACAACGCTGTATAACAATACCGACCAGAATTTCGACTTCGAGTTCGCGCAGTTCGACCAACTGGAGTTCAACGATGAGACCATCGACAACCAGCTGACGGCATTGTTCGCCTACTATGCGTACCTCATCATAGGCATCGACCTCGACTCGTTCTCGCCGATGGGGGGTGAGGATGTGCTGAAGCAGTGCATGAACCTCACCAACAACGCGCAGAACCTGAACTTCACCGGCTGGAAGGCGTTTGACGACTCGCGTAACCGTTTCGCCATCATCAACGACTACCTCGACGGAGCCATGCAGCCGTTTCGGCAGCTGCAGTACGACTATTACCGCAACGGCCTCGACGAGATGGCCAACAATGTGGAACGCGGCCGTACCAATATCACCACGGCACTGGAGAACGACCTAAAGAAATGTCATGAGGACCGGCCGATGAGCCTCCTGCCGCAGATATGGACGGACTATAAGAAAGATGAACTGGCAAACATCTACCACGGACACGGCACTCAGAAAGAGAAACAGACGGTCTACGACATCCTCTTCGGCATCAACGCCAGTCAGAATGCCACGTGGGACAAGATAAAAGAATAAGTTTTTGCTATGCTACAGCATTTATATATAAAGAACTACGCGCTGATTGATGAGCTAGACATCGATTTCCCGAAAGGCTTCTCCGTTATCACCGGTGAGACAGGAGCGGGAAAGAGCATCATCCTCGGTGCCATCGGTCTGCTCCTTGGCAACAGGGCTGACGCCAAGGCCATAAAGCCGGGCGAGAAGAAATGCGTCATCGAGGCACAGTTCAACATCTCTGGTTACAAGCTTAAGGAACTGTTCGACGAAAACGATGCCGACTATGACGAAAACGAGTGTATCATCCGCCGCGAGCTCTCCGCCAACGGTAAGTCGCGGGCCTTCGTCAACGACAGTCCGGCACCACTGCTGTTCCTCCGCTCGCTGGGCAGCAGTCTGGTGGATATACACTCCCAACACCAGAACCTGCTGCTTCAGAAAGAGGATTTCCAACTCGGTGTCGTGGACATCATAGCCCATGACAGCGACGCCAAGGACGACTACGCCAAGGCTTTCGCCATTTATAAGGCTGACGTCAGGGAACTCTCGGATATGGAGAAGAAGCTGGAGGCGGCACGGCAGAATGAGGACTTCCTCCGCTTCCAGTATAATGAGCTGAAGAGCGCTGACCTCTCCGACGGTATCCAGGAGGAACTGGAGCAGGAGAGTGCGGCACTGTCGCACTCGGAGGATATAAAGTCGGCGCTCTTTAAGGCCGACTCTCTGCTGAACGGTGATGAGACGGGCGTCGTGGCATGCACCGGCATGGCCGCTGAAGCCTTGCACTCCATAGAGGGCGTCTTCCCGAAGGTAAAAGACCTTGCTGTGCGACTCGATACCGCGAGGATAGAACTGGAAGACATCGCCGCTGACGTCAGCTCCTATTCAGACAACATCGACTTCAATCCGGCACGCCTTGACGAGGTCAACAGTCATCTCGACAATATCTACTCTTTGGAGAAGAAACACCATGTGGAGACGGTTTCGGAACTTATCGCCCTGAGAGACGATATGGAGAAACAACTCGGCGGCATCGACGACAGTGATGAGCTGATGAGTGAGCTGAGGAAGAAGGTTGCCGAGGCGGAGGCCATCTGCCGTAAGAAGGGCAAGGCGCTCTCGGCACTTAGGAAGAAGGCGGCAAAGGAAACGGAGAAGGCTATGATGTCGCGGCTTATCCCCCTGGGTATGCCCAACGTCAGGTTCATTGTCGATATAAAGGAAAAGGAACTGTCGGCTGACGGACAGGACAACGTGGTGTTCCTCTTCTCGGCCAACAAGAGTACGGAGCCGCAGCCGGTGTCGGAGGTGGCCTCCGGTGGTGAGATAGCCCGTGTGATGCTCTCGTTGAAGGCGATGATTAGTGGGGCGGTGGAACTGCCGACGATTATCTTTGATGAGATAGACACTGGTGTGAGCGGTGCCATAGCCAGCAAGATGGCGCAGATGATGAAGGAGATGGCCGATGCCGGACGGCAGGTCGTCTCAATAACCCATCTTCCACAGATTGCCGCCATGGGCGAGGCTCATTATAAGGTTGAGAAGAGTGAGACGGAGAAGGGTACGACGAGTCATATGCGCCGTCTTACCGACGAGGAGCGGATAAGGGAGATTGCCGGAATGCTCTCCGGCGACAATATCTCTGACGCTGCGCTGGAGAATGCCAAGGAACTGCTGAAGATGTAGTCGTGCAATTTATATAATGTGTCTCACATTATATATAATATATATGTAAATCGGAAAATGAAAAGACATAGAACAATGAAAGATATAAGAAAATTCTATATTATTATGGCACTCCTTCTTGTGTCATGCTTTACGGCAGGGGCACAGCCGAAGAGTGCCACGCAGGGGTTGCTGACATTAAAGACCTATAAGAGGGGAGGAAAGCCTGTGGGCACCGCCTATGGTGTGCTCATCGACAGGAACGGTACCGTGCTGAGCAGCTGGTCTCCCTTCAACGGTGCCGACAGTGCCGTGGTCGTCGACGGTGCCGGACGCAGTCATTCAGTGGAGAAAATTTACGGTGCCAACGAGCTCTATGACTTCGCCAAATTCAGCATTGCCGGCGCTTCATCGCTGACACCTATAGCCTTGGCAAAGTCGTTGCCCGCAGCACCGGCAAAGCTGTGGGTCATCACTAAGAAACCATTGGCGGTGAACCTCTCGCGGTCGGAGAAGTTCATGACAAAATACAACTATTATGTCCTTGGAAACAAGACAGAACTGATGAACGACAAGCTCGCTTATCCTAACGGCTCACCGGTGGTAAACGAGAAAGGTGAGCTGGTGGGAGTATACAACAACGGCGGCAGCACGCTCAGTGCCACCGACTATAGGTATGCTGACGAACTGATACCGTCGGGACTGTCCATGAACTCGCCGACGCTCCGTCAGACGACTATCCGCAAGGCCCTTCCAAACGACTTGAAGGGGGCGCAGCTTGCGCTGATGCTTGCTGCCGACGGACCGACGGCTGACTATATCGCCGCTGCCAAGGACTTCATTGGTATGTTCCCGTCGGAGACTGACGGCTATTCCGCTCTGGCTGGAGCACTGTGGCGACAGGGGAAGACGGCCGAGGCCGACAAGGTTCTGCAGGACTGTGTCGCCAAGGCAAAGGACAAGGCGACAGCGCATTACAACTATGCGCGCGAGATGTGGCAGAAGACGGCGATGATGCCGGAGCCACCATATCCGGCATGGACCTATGACAAGGCGATGCAGGAGGTCGATGCCGCCTATAAGATTAATCCGCTACCGATATACGACGAGATGCGTGGGAAGATAGACTATAGTAAGGGCAACTATGATGAGGCTTACAAGAAGTTTATGAGCCTCACGACATCGTCGATACGCAACGCGGACCTCTTCTACGAGGCTGCGCAGTGCCGCCAGCAGATGAAGGCTTCTGATGAGGAGGTGCTGGCCTTGCTCGACAGTGCTGTCTGTGCGTGCGACACACCATACACCACTATTGCCGCTCCATATTTCTATGCCCGTGGAGAGCAGTATGGTAAGATGGGAAAATACCGCGATGCCATGCTCGACATGTACCGCTATGAGATGCTCTCGACGACAATGCCGACGGCTGCGTTCTATTATGAGAGGGAGCAGGTGGAGATAAAGGGACGAATCTATCAGGGAGCACTTAACGACATCAACCGTGCCGTGGTCCTCGATCGTAACAACGCGCAGCTTTGGGCCGAGAAAGCCAATGTCCATCTGAAGGTGGGACAAAATGACGAGGCAATAAAGGCTGCTGATATTGCCATACAACTTGATTCCGAATATGCTTCGCCATATCTTGTTAAAGGATTGGCGCAGTGCCAGAATGGCAATAAGACGGAGGGATTGCAGAACCTTGAGAAGGCCAAGTCGTTGGGAGACACCCAGGCCGACGGATTTATCACCAAGTTCAAGTAAAGCTGAGATGTTGCAAGCGGATGATCCCCAGGCTGCGCTCGCTCTGCTCGCTTAGCCTGGGGTTACTGAGGAGTGTGCCTCCGAGGCTATAAATTACAGTCGCGCTTAGAGGATGGGGATAAACCCCACTCCCTTGGAATCCTTCGGTCTCGGTGCAGAGAATGTAACA
>ONDK01000057.1:11471-15831 GCA_900316565.1 uncultured Prevotella sp.
AAAAAACATGTGCCATAGTTTGCGGACGGCCACAAGGGCCGCACCCTGCAGTCGCCCGACACCTAGGCAATGAGAGGCGGAACGCCGCTCGGTTTACCCCAGGCTCCGCTCGCTTAGCCTGGGGTTACTTATAGCCAGCCTCCGAGGCACTTAGTTGGTTCTCTCGTCTTTTTGAAACCTCACCCCTACATTGGGTAACGCCGCTTGCCATTGATGTGCTGAGTCTATTAGTTTCTTTTTCTTATCGTTGTGGTTTTCCTGCTCTTCGTTTGTGATGTGGCAGGTGTATGTCTTGTGTTGGCGGTGCTGCGCTTTGCGTTCGCGGGTTTTCTGCCGTGAAGGAGATAACTCTTTATGATCTGCGCGGCGATAGGTGCAGCCACCGCGTTGCCGTCTCCGCCATGCTCAATGTATACACAAATGGCAATCTGCGGGTTCTTCATCGGGGCGAAGGCGATGAACGCTGAGTGGTCCTGCCCGGCATTCTGTGCCGTTCCCGTCTTTCCGCAGATCGTTATCCTGGGGTCATTGATTTTTTTTGCCGTTCCCTCTGTTACACACGCCCTCATTCCCGCGATTACCTCATCATAGGCATCAGGCGATGCTAATGTAACATGCGGTGTAATATAGTTTTCCGGATTGGCACCCGCGGAAGAATGACGTGTGTAAGGCGTTATCCACCATCCTCTATTGGCAATGGTAGCAGCAAGGTTGCAGAGTTGGAGCGGTGTAACGGTAATCAGTCCCTGCCCCATGCCGATATAACCGATGGTGCGTGCGTTCCAGAACTTCGGATATTTCCTGTTGATGTAAGCTGAGTCGGGGATAAGGCCATTGGCCTCACCTCTGATGTCTATGCCCAACTTTGAGCCAAAGCCATAGCTGGCCATATAGTCGTGCCATACGTTTAAGGCATGGCTGCGTGAGCCGTACTTGGTGGTGTCGGCAATCATCTTGATGAAATTTGTTATGAACCAGGAGTTGCACGACTGTGCCAGCGCCTGGGTGGTGGCCAATGGAGACGGATGGGCATGACAGCCAACGTGTGTTCCGCCCATCATAAAGCCGCGGTGGCATTTCACCTTAGTGTCCTTGTCGACGGTATGCTCCGTCCAGAGGGTCAGTAGCTGGGCCGCCTTGAATGTGGAGCCGGGAGGGTATGTGGCTGATATGGCTCGGTTTATGTTGTTTCCCTCTAAGGTGTGGCTGACCATACACAGCACCTCTCCCGTCTTCGGACGTATGGCAACGATACTTCCCTGCCGTTTCTCGAGAAGACGCGCGCCAAGCTGTTGTAGTCTTGGCACGTAAGTGAGGTCGGAGTCCTGCCATATAGCCATGACGGGATATGGTGTTTTTACTTCCGTGGTGCGTGTCGTGGCAGCCGCCGTTTTGCGTACAGCCGTTGTCGGCCTGTTACCTGGATTTGTAGTGCGTTTGTTCTGTGCTCCTGCCATTGTCGGAATAAACAACAGCAGTGCTATAATGATTTTATCTATAACTCTCATAATTTCTTTAGTACTAACGTAGGTGATGTGCTCTGTGTAGTCCGGAGCGCTGTGCCGGCCTAATATCTGTTTCTCAGTCGTTCCCTTAGTGTGCCACTACGACGGAGATAGGCCATCAGGAGCAGAACGCTGATGACGGCGACAACCAATGAGACGATGTACATGAATCCGGCAAAGGAGTCATAGAGTCCGTGGAGCGTCGCGGGAATTACCAGGGCAAGGGTGTAGAGCGACTTCCTGTACCGTGGGTAGAGACCGGCCATGCCAATGAAGTAGCCGCCAATGCCGCACCAGATGGCGTGAAGGAACGGCAGTGAGGTCAGACGGGCTATGTTCAGGACGAAAGCCGTTGTATAGTCGGCCTGGATGTTGACCGTCGTCTGGTACTGTACTCCCTCGAAGACACCGAACGCTATGCCGGCCACCAGTCCGTAGAACACCATTGTCTGCGGCAGCATCGGCTCTCGGGAGTTGTGCTGCAGGATATAGAGCGGCACCTGCTTGGCGAACTCCTCCGTAACGCCGACGCCAAGGATGTAGCCAATGATGCTCAGGGGAAACGCCGCATGGGTGAAGACATAGAAGAAGTTCAGCGTGTTGAGACCAGAGAAGATGAGAAACACACCCAATTGTGTCAGAAAGAACGTTGATACGGTGGTCTTTAGTTGCACCTGTCTCGTGCGGAACATGTAATAGAAGAACATTCCCCAGATAGTGGCGAAATAGAGTGAGACAACATAGAAAACCAGGTATCCGCCGATGGGCATCATCATGATGAACGACAGCGACAGACCGACAATGGCCAGGACGAGCATCCTCTTGTCCTCAAAGAGGTTATGCCTTTTCATGTCGTCCTTAGGATAGATGAATTCCTTTCCGACATAACTCAGCTGCTGGCTCAGCGTTCCGTTGTTGCGGACGCGTGGCCGCAAGCCGCGGCGAAGAAGGAAGTCCTTCACTATCCCCTCCTGTCCGGTCTCGGCGTCGCGTGCCTTGTCGTGCATCAGCAGACGGCCTTCTTCAACGTACTGTGCGACGACGGTCTCGTCGAAGGGACCATAGTCATGATCATTGCGTGTGATGATAATCATCGTTCACTCTCTGTTAATGGTTCTATTTTACTAAAGGATGGCATCCTTGATGGCGTTGACGATGAACTGCGCGTCGTCGCAGCTTACCAATGGCCCCGACGGAAGGCAGAGTCCTACCTTGAAGATGCTCTCCGAGGTACCGTTGACATAAGCAGGGCTGTCCTTGTAGACCGGCTGCTTGTGCATAGGCTTCCACAGAGGACGGCTCTCGACGTTAAGGCTGTCGAGCCACAGGCGCATGGCCTCCACATTGGCGTTGGGCTCACAGTCGGTATGTGCGCTGTCGACATAATGTATGACGCCGGCCGCGCCACCCACGGCGCCTTTCACCGTCGTACGGTATGCATTCTCCTGTCCCTTGACCTTCACCTGTGGGTCGATGGTGATAGTGTTCAGCCAGTAGTTCGACAGCGTCTTTCCCTCTGCCGGGATTTCCGTCGACGCGTTCAGCTCACTGTCGTTGCCGGCATGGAACGTGATACCATCGACATCCTTGAAGGCCTCGGCGTAGAACTTTGCCAGCCGTCTGTGGTGGGCTATATGCTCGTCGAGCACCGTGAGCTGTCCGCGGCCTATGCCGGCGCAGATGTTTGACAGGCGGTAGTTGTAGCCTATCTTCTCGTGCTGGTAGTAGGGATAGCCCTCACGGGCCTGGGTAGCAAAGAACATGACCTTGTTGCGCGCCTCCTCGTCGGGGCAGATAAGGGCACCGCCGCCTGAGGTGGTAATCATCTTGTTGCCGTTGAACGACAGAACGCCGTAGTCGCCGAAGGTGCCGCAGACACGGCCGCGGTAGCGTGAGCCCAAGCCTTCGGCGGCATCCTCAATGAGCGGAATGGCGTATTTGTCGGCTACAGCCTTTATCTCCGCAATCCTTGCCGGCATGCCATAGAGGTAGACGACGATGATGGCCTTCGGCTTCCGGCCGGTCTTGGCTATGCGGTCCTTGATGGCTTCCTCTAGGAGTGTAGGGTCCATGTTCCAGGTCTCCTTCTCCGAGTCGACGAAGACGGGCTTTGCTCCGAGGTAGACGACGGGATTGGAACTGGCACAGAACGTGAAGCTCTGGCATATAACCTCATCGCCGGCCTTCACGCCAAGGGCGATAAGAGCCAGATGGACTGCCGACGTGCCACTCGACAGTGCCACCACCTGTTTGCCGTTGAGCCGCTCATCGTCGAGAGACTCTGCCCACAGTTTCTCCGGGTCGTCCTCGTGTGGCATAATGCTACGGGGGTAGTCCTCCGTGAACGTATCCTGTGGGGTGGGGGAGACGGCGAACCGCTTCAGCTCTTCCTCGAACTTGTTTACGTTTGGACCAAGAGGGACGACCCAGTTCTGGTCGAACGCCTCCTGGATATATTTCATCTCGTTGCCCGACATGTGGGCGAGACATAGAATAATTCGTTTCTCTCGTCTTTGCATAATCTATTACTTGCCCATCATCTGCTCGATTTGAGCATCTGAGAAGCCTTGCTCTTTCAATATCCGTTTCAAATTGGACAACTGCTCACGTTGTTCCTTTATTTTTCCGTCCTGCTCCTTAATTTTTCCGTCCTGTTCCTTTATTTTTCCATCCTGCTCCTTAATTTTTCCGTCCTGCTCCTTAATTTTTCCGTCCTGCTCCTTAATTTTTCCGTCCTGCTCCTTAATTTTCCCGTCCTGCTCCTTTATTTTTCCGTCTTGTTCTTTTATTTTCTTATCACGGCTCATGATGGCGGTGTCGCGATCCTCGATGGCAGAGTAGTACTCATCCTCAAC
>ONDK01000031.1 GCA_900316565.1 uncultured Prevotella sp.
GGACATGGCAAAAAGCCAGTTTGAACAAGAGAAATCGCATTCTGGGCGGTTTTGACCGCAATGCCCTGAGACTATTAGTAAGGTTGCGGAATTGAGGTAGCTATAGAAGCTATAGTAGCTATAGAGACTATAGAAGCTATAGAGGCTATAGAAGCTATAGGAAGCTATAGAAGCTATAGAGGCGATAGATACTATAGAAACTATGGGGACGACAGTAACTATTTTTCGTTTTTTGTCTTCTTTCCCAATAAAATTGTTTATTTTTGCATGTGGAAATTATTTTCACCTAAAAACCAGTAATAAGGAAGATGTTTTATCGTATAAGACGTGCTCGTGTTTGGCTTCGCCGTTTGAGGTATTCTCGTGGCTTTGGTGTACAGTCCCCTTGGGCTTACCGTTTTATCCGTTATGTGGTTAACGAGCATTATCCTTATTATGATTACTCGCATCTGAACCATGAGGTCTATGGCCTTAACAAGTTTGCCAGAAAGCTTTGCCGTTTATATTTCCGTTTGGCCAATTACTGTCAGCCGAAGTTAATCGTTGATTATGGAGCAGGTACCATGGCATACCGTACCTATTTTAAAGCCGGTTGCAAGTCATGCGATGTGTTTATGTTCCAGGCTAATGAATCAGGTCTTGAAAAGCTTGATAATTTCCTTCGTGTTAAACCTGTTATAGATATTGCCCGTATCTCTTTGAAGGGCGACTATCGCAGTGTTGTCGACAAACTGATGAATTTCACTGGTAGGAAGTCCATTTTCATCATTCAGAGGATAAAGAAGAATAGAGAGTCGCATCGTTACTGGGAAGAGTTGATAAATGATTCCCGCGTTGGTGTTACCTTTGATTTATATTATTGTGGAATAGTCTTTTTCGACCGCAAGATATATAAGCAGAACTATCTAGTGAATTTTTAAATTTTCTTTCTTACATAGTTCTTTTTTTGTGATACAGTCGGTCGCATCGTATTGTCTGGTTTAAGTTTTGTTTATAATATTAATAAAAAAATCATATGAAAAAACTTGTAGATAAAAGAAAATATATTATCTTTGCGGCCAAATTATTAGTAAAGTAAAAATTTAAGACTATGTATTGGACACTTGAACTTGCTTCAAAGCTTGAAGATGCACCCTGGCCTGCAACAAAGGACGAGCTTATAGACTATGCCACTCGCTCTGGTGCACCGGCAGAAGTTTTAGAGAATTTGCAGGAAATAGAGGATGAGGGCGATGTATACGAGAGTATCGAGGATATATGGCCTGACTATCCTTCGAAAGAAGATTTCCTTTGGAATGATGATGAATATTGACATGAGCTCATAAATTTTATTTGCCGCAGCGTTTTCGTTGCGGCTTTTTTCATGCTTTTTCCTTCCCTTGGCAATAAATTATAATGTTTATCGTTATTAAAGTGTGTTAAGGCGTTTTACAACAGTTCTTGTCATCTCTTTCCTTGGCATCTTTGTTGCCAAGGCGCAGTATGACCCGTCGTACAGTCATTACTTTTCCATGGAACCATCATTTAATCCGGCTGCAGTGGGAAAGTTCAATCAGCTGAACGTAGTGGGTGCTTATGCCCTTGACTTTGCCGGTTATGAGCACAATCCGAATACTTTTTATGTTGGAGCTGATATGCCAGTTTATTTCATGAAGAACTATCATGGTGTCGGTTTGTCGATAATGAATGACAAGATAGGTCTGTTTACCCATCAGCGCTTGTCCGGTCAGTATGCGTTCCGCTTCAAGTTCCTTGGCGGGCGTTTTGCCGCCGGTGCTCAGTTGGGAATGATTATGGAGACCTTCGACGGCAGCAAGATCGACGTTGAGGACTCCAACGACCCAGCCCTGCCCAAGTCGCAGGTCACCGGCAATAGTTTCGACGCCGGTGTTGGCCTCTACTACACCCATAAGAACTGGTATGCCGGCCTGTCGGCACAGCACCTTACCGGTCCCACCATAGACCTTGGCGAGACCAATGAGCTTAAGGTTGATCCCACTTATTATTTCACCGCCGGATACAATATTAAGCTCAGAAATCCGTTTGTAACTATACCAACCTCTACTTTAGTACGTTATGACGGCGTCAGTTGGCGTGGCGACATCACGGCGCGTGTAGAGTACAAAAACGATAAGAAGAAGCTCTATGCAGGAGCCTCTTATAGTCCGACCAATTCTGTAACGTTCCTTGTCGGCGGTAGTTTTCATGGCATCAACATAGGCTACAGTTATGAAGTCTACACCTCAGCCATCAGCCCCGGCAATGGCAGTCATGAGCTCTTCGTGAGCTATCAGACCGACATCAACCTGCAAAAGAAAGGACGTAACAAGCATAAGAGCGTACGGTTCTTATAGCGCATCCCGTTGGTATGGATATAGGTGAGAACGAGTCAGAAACGAAAAATTAAATATAGAATATGAAAGTACGAAACAATATATTATCAGTTTGCCTGTTGATGCTTACCGCAGGACTGCTGACCAGCTGCTTCGGCGGACGTGCCACATCGGCATCCGGCCGTGGCGGAGAAGTCGTCGGTGTCGGCGGTGGGAGAAGTTTCAAGGAGCCTGCCCCTTACGGTATGACGCTTATCAAACGTGGATTCCTTAAGATGGGACTCGACGACAACGACAGCCTTTGGGGAAAGAAGACACCGCGAAAAGACATCTCCGTCGATGGCTTTTGGATGGACGAGACCGAGGTTACGAATTCCAAGTATAAGCAGTTTGTGCAGTGGGTTCGCGACTCCATCCTCCGCACCCGTCTTGCAGACCCGTCGTATGGAGGTGATGAGACCTACATGATTACGGAGGACAAGAACGGCGACCCCGTCACTCCCCATCTCAACTGGCGCAAGCCGTTGCCGCGTAAGCCCAACGAGGACGAGCAGCGAGCCTTCGAGAGCCTCTATACCACGAACCCTGTTACCGGCGAGAAGCTCCTCGACGTCAAGCAGCTCAATTACCGTTACGAGATTTACGACTACACAGCCGCCGCCCTTCGCCGCAACCGTCTTAATCCTGCCGAGCGCAACCTGAATACCGACGTACCGGTAGACCCCAACCAGGTTGTTATGATTTCGAAGGACACCGCTTACGTCGATGACGACGGAAACATACACAGTGAGACCATCAACCGTCCGTTGTCTGGCCCGTGGGATTTCCTCAACACATATATCGTGAACATATATCCCGATACCACCTGCTGGGTCAACGACTTCCGCAACTCCGACAACGAACTGTATCTCCGCAACTATTTCAGCAATCCTACATATAACGACTACCCCGTCGTCGGTGTCACCTGGGAACAGGCCAATGCCTTTTGCGCCTGGCGCACCGCCTATCTGCTGAAAGGTCTAGGTCGTGAGGCCCGTTATGTCCAGCGCTACCGTCTGCCGACGGAGGCCGAGTGGGAGTATGCCGCCCGTGGCAAGGACCAGAACGAGTTCCCGTGGAGCAATGCCGACGTGAAGAACGGCAACGGCTGCTTCTATGCCAACTTCAAACCCGACCGCGGCAACTATACTAAGGACGGCAACCTTATCACCAGCAGGGTGGGCATCTATTCCCCTAACAGCAATGGCCTTTACGATATGGCCGGCAACGTGGCCGAATGGACCAGTACCGTATATACCGAGGCTGGTGTCGATGCCATGAACGACCTCAATCCAGAGCTGAGTTATAACGCCGCCAAGGAAGACCCATACCGTCTGAAGAAGAAGAGCGTGCGCGGTGGCAGCTGGAAGGACCCGGAGAGTTATATCCGCAGTGCCTGGCGCACATGGGAATATCAGAACCAGCCGCGCTCCTATATAGGGTTCCGTTGCGTGCGCAGCCTGGCAAGTTCCTCCAGTGAGGCAGCCCGTCAGAGCCGCAAGGCCAGCCGCAAGTCGCGTAAGCGCTGATAATACCCCAACGGAAAACGGAATAAGTTAATCATACAAACTATTGATAATATGCCAGAATACAGTAAATATAATATAGTCTATCGTCTGCAGAAGTGGATGGACAGTGTTCCCGGACAGACCTTCCTCAACTATGCTTATAGCTGGGGTGCGTCTATCGTTATCCTTGGTACACTTTTCAAACTCACGCATCTTCCCGGTGCCAATATCATGCTGTTCATCGGTATGGGAACGGAGGTCCTCGTCTTCTTTATCTCAGCTTTCGACCGTCCTTTCGACAAGACCGACGATGGAAAGAAAATCCCGACACGTGTCACAGAGGAATACCTGGAGACGGGAAAGGTGACTTACGGAGCTAGTTACGACTCTTCTGACGATGCTGCCCAGGATGAGAACGCCACCGCTACTGATAACGGTTATGATGGATCCACTGCCGCCGGTCAAGCTCCTGCCGCTTCCTCCGAGGAGTCATTCGCTCCGCACGTAGCTTCTGCCGCCTCGCAAAGTTATGCTCCCCAGTCCGCGTCGCAGCCTTCATCCTCCGCTGTTCAGGAAGCTGTCGCCGACGCCCTGAAGCAGCAGAGCCAGATTATCACTGCTTCCCAGCAGAGCACACCGGAGATGGTAGAGGCCCAGGGCAAGTATGTGGAAGCCCTTCAGAACCTTACCGAACTCCTTGGAAAAGTCGGTGACCAGAGCGAGCGTCTCACCCGCGACTCTGAGGAGATGGAGAACCTCAACCGCACTCTGACAGGTATCGCGAAGATTTACGAACTCCAGCTCAAGGGCGCCAGCCGTCAGGTGGGCACCATTGATGAGATAAACGCGCAGACGCGCAAGATGGCGGAGCAGATAGCGCAGCTCAATAAGATTTATGCCCGTATGATAGAGGCCATGACTGTTAACATGCGTGTTGCTGCTCCAGGAGCGGCGCAGCAGTTCCATGACTCCGATGCCTCACAGAACGGCGCCTCCAACCAGGGGTGAGAGCATCACCAACGCCCCTAAAGTCGAATAATCCATTATACAAGAAACTAATAACGAATGGCAATCATAAAAAGGAAAATCAGTCCTCGCCAGAAGATGATCAATCTGATGTACGTCGTCCTCATGGCTATGCTTGCTCTCAATATATCCACCGAGGTGCTCAACGGCTTCTCCATCGTGGAGGAAAGTCTGAACCGTACCACCGGGAACTCGTCTATGGAGAACAACATGATTTACGGCGAGCTCTCCGACATGATGAAGAACAACCCCGATAAGGTGCGTGAGTGGTTTGAGATGGCAACGGCAGTGAAGAACTCCAGCGACTCCCTTTTCAACTATGCCCAGGACCTGAAGGTCATGATAGTCAGGGAAGCTGATGGCGATGACGGTGATCCGTTGCACATAAAGAACAAGGACGACCTTGAGGCTGCCGACCAGGTGATGCTCTCCCCTACAAATGGTCAGGGCAAGAAGCTCTATAATGCCATCAACAACTACCGTAACAACATACTCAAGTTTGTTACCGACCCCGCCCAGCGGAAGATTATCGCCAGCAACCTGTCGACCAATGTGCCGAAAGGTGAGAACACCCTTGGCAAGTCATGGCAGGAATACATGTTTGAGAACATGCCCTGTGCTGCTGCCGTAACCCTTCTCTCGAAGCTCCAGAGCGATATACGCTATGCTGAGGGTGAGGTCCTTCACACCCTTGTGGCCAACGTGGGACTGAAGGATATCCGTGTGAACTCCCTTCAGGCGTTCGTCGTGCCCAACCAGTTGCGCCTCTATCCCGGCGAGACCTTCACGGCAAACATGTTTATGGCCGCTGTCGACACCACGCAGCGTCCGGAGGTCTATGTCAACGGACAGAAGATCCAGGGCAACACCTATTCCGTGAAGCCCACGACACCCGGCGAACACTGGATAAGCGGATATATCCTTATGCGCGATTTGGCTGGAAATGTCCTCCGCCGTGATTTCAAGCAGAACTATTTCGTCATCCCCGGCTCCAAGCCCGACAACTATATCGCCGAGCCTACGCCGGAGGCCGGTACCGTGGCTGCCGACCTTATGAACGTTCTCTATGCAGGCTTCGACAACCCGATAAGCATCAGCATCCCTAATGCGGCTCCAAACCAGGTGACAGCATCTGCCAGCGGAGGCTCTCTCCGTCAGACGAGCCCCGGACACTATATTGCCCGGCCTGCGGCTATAGGACAGAATATGACTCTCACCGTTACCGCCAAGGGACAGAGGGTGGGACAGTACACATTCCGTGTGCGCAAGTTGCCCGACCCGACGGCATATATCGCCGCAGGCTCCGACCGTTTCAAGGGTGGTGTCCTCGGCAAGGGAGCCCTCCTTGGTGCTTCCGGCATCCATGCCGCCATCGATGACGGCCTCCTTGATATCCCGTTCCGTGTGCTCAGCTTCACGGCTGTCTTCCACGACAACATGGGTAATGCCGTGCCAATAGCCTCCTCGGATGCCAACTTCTCCGGTGCACAGAAGGAGCAGTTCCGCCACATGGCCCGCAACCACCGTGTCTACATAACCAATATCACTGCCGTAGGCCCCGACAAGCTCACCCGTCGTCTGCCCGGAGCAATGGAGATTATCGTTAGGTGAGACATTTTATAGGTTAGTTAAGTACGAACAAAATATAGTAATCGAACACCTCCCCTCGCGGGAGACTTGACGAGAAAACGATATGAAAAGAATATTCATGATACTTGGCTTGGTCTGCCTGGCCGTGTCCGTCTCGGCACAGCCCGCACGCCGCCGTGCGCAGCAGAAGCCCAAGAGCAATGCCGACAATGTGACGATACGTCAGCAGATAGCGTTCCCTGTGGCCCAGGAGATGCCGTCAGATGTGGTATGGCGCCGCGACATCTACAGGGAGCTGAACCTTACCGACGATGCCAACGCCGGACTCTACTATCCTGTGGAGCCCATAGGCAGTCAGATGAACCTGTTCACCTATCTCTTCAAACTTATAATGAGCGGACGTGTCCGCGCCTATGAGTATCGCCTCGACGGTAATGAGACCTTCACCGATAGTGCCGTCATAAAGCCATTGCAGTTCCTCGACAACTATCATATCTATTATGAGCGCAACGGGCGTCAGGTGCGCATCGACAACAGCGACATCCCCTCGCGTGAGGTCAAGGGCTATTACCTGAAGGAAAGCGACTACTATGACCAGGGTACGTCGACGTTCCACCGTCAGGTCATCGCCCTCTGCCCGATAATGTACCGCGAGGACGACTTTGGCGACCTTGGCACCGGTGCTGAGACCAAATATCCTCTGTTCTGGGTCCGCTACAGTGATATCGCTCCGTACCTCTCGAAGCAGATCATTATGACCAGCGACATCAACAATGCCGCCACGATGAGTATCGACGACTATTTCACGACAAACCAGTATAAAGGCAAAATCTACAAGACCACCAACATGCTTGGTCGTACCCTCGCCGAATACTGTAAGACCGACTCCGCCATGACAAAGGAGCAGCGGAAGATAGAGAAGGAAATCTCCGACTTCGAGAAGAACATTTTTGGCGATCAGGCTAAGAAGGACTCCCTCGACAGTATCGCCAGCGCGCAGAAGGATGTCAAGGGCGTGAAGAAGACACGCCGCAACCGTCGCTCCGGTGGTTCTTCGTCTACCGTTAGGCGCAGCAACCGCCGTGCCTCCGGAGGCAGCACCGGCGGCACAGCCCGTGTCACGGTCCGTAGAGAACGACATTAAAGTGAAAAAGCGACCTGCGTCCTCCTCCGGAGAGTGCAGGTCGTCGTATTAACATATCATACAATTACATTACTTATTATCTTTATGAAGAAATTATTTACTTTAGTTCTTATGACAGTCGCCCTGTTCACGGCCACTACTGCAAGCGCACAGGTGAAGTTTGGCGTCAAGGGCGGACTGAATGTTACCGACATGCATCTCAACGATGAGGTGTTCGACAAGTCGAACCAGGCAGGATGGTATATCGGTCCTACCATAAAGGTGAGCCTTCCCGTTACCGGACTGGGCGTTGATATCGCGGCACTCTATGACTACCGCTCCGCAAAGGTTACCGATCCTTCCAACGAGGAGGTGAAGGTTAAGCAGCAGAGCATCAACGTCCCAGTCAACCTTCGTTATGGCATCGGCCTCGGCAGCCTGGCAAGCATCATCTTTCATGCCGGTCCGCAGATAGGCTTCAACGTCGGCGACAAGAACTTCAAGTGGACCGACACCAGCAACTATGCTCTAAAGAAGTCGAACTTCAGCTTCAACGTCGGTCTCGGCGTGTCGGTGGCAAAGCATCTCGAAGTAACCGGCAACTACAATATCGCTTGTGGTAAGACTGCTGACGCCACAGTTCAGAAGACTGTACATAACGTGGCAGGGACGGCTGTGAAGAGCCATAGCCGGAACAACTCGTGGCAGATAGGACTGGCGTACTACTTCTAAAAAGAAAATCCTCCCCAAGCCCCCAAAGAAAAGCCTCCCCAAGCCCCTCCGAATGGAGGGGATGTTGATTACATTTAAACGCTTGGACATAACTGAGAGTGCAGGAAACGCGGACAAGGGCCGGTTTAAGAAGCACAGCGCCGCTATAGCTAATTCAAGTTTCTAAAGTTACTTGATAACGTGATTAATAAGTGAATAGAAGCGGCTCGTGCCAATGTAGGGGTGGCGTTTATTCCCAGCCTCCAAGGGTAGGACACCTCTATCTCTCTAGAAAGGGAGATAGAGATTGCCTTTAAACCTTTGTAGGATGGGAATAAACGCCACCCCTACATTGGATTCTGCAGCACCGTTTTTAAATATTCCTTTCTATACGTGTAGATTTATTACATGTGAACATTGAGTTAATGTCGCACACAGCCTCTGTGAGACTGACTCTCTCAGTAATCTCAGACGGCACTCGCTTCGCTCGCTTAGTCTGGGGTTACTGATAGTGTACCTCGTGGCACTAATCCCGTTCTTGTCCAAATACAACAAATTGAACTTCTTAATAATGAGTTTATGGCCGACGGTCACAAGGACGAAGTGCCCTGAAAGCAGTTTATATAGTATCAAAAATATTTACACCGAAATAGGTGTAGTACACTTGCGTTGTAAGTGTACGGAAAATACCTCGTAAATGTGCCCCTTTTACAAAAAAGTATACGGAAAATAGAACGCAAGTGTACGGAAAATGCAATCCACTGACGTACAGTGCGTTACAAGGCGAATTTTAAAATGCTTGGATTTGAATTATATTTACATATTTAGAGTATAAGCCATTGCACCCGACCAGTGTGGTTATTTTCCTTTTTCTCTTTGATTTATGTTTAGAAAACCATCTTTTTCTGCACAAAAGAAGAAAAAGTGAGCAATTCTTTGTCTATATTCAACAATCTTTTGTACCTTTGCGCCCGAATTTAACAAAAAGTAAGTTTCTTAAAATATATAAAAAAACAAAAGTATGTCTAAAAGAATGTCAGCAGTGATGCTGCTTATCGGTCTTTTCGTTCGTACCGCCTATGCTGGTGGTTTGCTTACTAACACGAATCAGAGTATCGCTTTTCTTCGTAATTTCGCCCGTGAGGGAACCATCGGTATCGATGGAGTATATACCAACCCAGCCGGTGTGGCCTTTCTGCCTAAGGGTTTCCATTTGTCGCTTAACGTGCAGAATGTATACCAGACCCGCGACATCACCTCTTCTATCACCGTCCCATCCCTTCAGGGCACACCCTTCTATCAGCCCTTCCGTCTCAATGGTGCCAACGACAATGGTGAGAAGCTCTTTCGCGGTAAGGCTTCCGTGCCAGTGTTGCCGTCGTTCCAAGCTGCTATCGTCTACGATAAATGGACCGTCCAGGCCGGTTTCGGTCTCACCGGTGGTGGTGGTAAGGCCACGTTCAACAAAGGTCTGCCTTCCTTCGAGCGTCAGATAGCCCTTGTGCCGGCACTACTCTATAGCCAGGGTCTCACCACGACAACACCGTCGTACAGCGTAAGCAGTAATATCAAAGGACAGCAGTATGACTTCGGTTTCCAGCTTGGTATCTCCTATAAGGTCAACGACCATCTGGCCGTCTACGGTGGCGCACGCTTCAATTACATATATAATAAGTATCTCGGTAATATCACCAATATCTCCGCTAATATCAACGGTGACAACGTCAACCTCCATGACTATTTCGAGACCCAGGCTCGGACCTACGAGCAGATGGCTTTTTACTATAAGATGCGTTCCTCGGAGATGACTGATGCCACGGCGAAGGCCAAATACGATGCCGCGGCGCAGCAGGCACAGGCCGGTGCCGACAAGATGAACCAGACCAAGGAGATGTTTGCCGACAAATACCTCGACTGTAACCAGACAGGCTGGGGCATCACACCGGTTATCGGCATCGACTATAAGACCGGGCGCTGGAACATCGGTGCCCGTTACGAGTTCACTACCAAGTTCAACATAGAGAATGACACTAAAGTCGACAACACCGGACTCTTTGCCGATGGCGTGAACACACATAACGACATCCCGGGTATACTGGCCATAGGTACCCAGTACGAAATTCTCAAGAACCTGCGTGCTATGGTCTCTTGGCATTACTACTTCGATAAGGACGCACGTATGGACCACGGCAAGCAGAAAGCGCTCTCCGGCAACACACAGGAGTATCTCGCCGGCATGGAATGGGATATAACAAAGGATATCACCATCAGCGCGGGCGGACAGCGTACAAAGTACGGCCTTGGCAACGGCGCATACCTCTCCGACATGTCGTTCGTTACAAGCAGCTACAGCGTGGGCCTCGGAGCGAAGGTGAGGATAGCAAAGAACATGAACCTCAACGTGGCCTACTTCTGGACCAATTATGATACGTTCCATAAGGAGTACGACCAGACCATCACAGCTGCCGGACAGAGCGTCGAGACACATAACACTGATGCCTTCACGCGTACGAATAAAGTGCTCGGCGTAGGCGTTGACATCGATTTCTAAAGATATTCCTTCAGCATCAGGGCTACGGCCGTGATATGGCAGATGGTCCCTGCAAGGACAAAAAAGTGGAATACCGTGTGAAGATAGCGGTGTTTGTGAAGAGTATAGAACAGGGCGCCGGTAAGATAACAGGCACCTTCCGCGATGATAAAGGCGAAGGTGCCGCCGCTGACGCAATGGTACAGTGGCTTTATCGCCACAAGGATACAAAGACCCATGGCAAGGAAGACAAGCGTCTCCACATTGCTGTGGGCTTTTAGTTTGTGGAAACTGGTGGCAGTGCCGGCCAGGGCACACGCCCAGACGAAGACAAACAGCCCCCATCCCCAGTAGCCGTCGTCGCGGAGTGCCACGAGCGTTATAGGCGAATAGCTTCCGGCAATATGCCAGTATATTGCGGCGTGGTCCATCTTCCTGAGTCGTTCTTTCCATGGCGACCATCCGGAGAGTGCATGGTAGATGGTGGATGATGAGAAGCAGAAGAGCATTCCCACTATATATAAGATAACGGAGAATGTCGTGAGGCCGTCGTCGATGTCATGGCAGAGCCATAGCATTAGTACTGCTGCCACTGCGCCGATGATGATACCGGCAAAGTGGCTCCAGGAGTTCCATAGTTCCTCACTGTGATTGAAAAAGAAACGGCGTTTCATGTGTTGAAGGTATAAGAGTAAAGGATGGTGATGGGGCGGAAAACGAAAAAGGTAAGAAAGCAGACGAATGCCGGTCAGAGCGGAATATGGTTCCTGATGTATTTTATCCTTCTGTTTTCTTACCTTTTAGTTATTGTATGGGCTTCTTACTTGTTGTATTTCTCAGCCTGTTGCTTTATGAGGTCCGTGTCCTCGAAGTAGTCTATGCGCATGGCTCTGCGCACCTCATCCATTGTCTGTGCGCCGGCCTCGCGTGCTGCGTCGGAGCCTTTCTTCAGGATGTTGAATATCTCCGGGATGTCCTTCTCAAACTCTGCGCGGCGTACGCGGATAGGGTCGAGGATACGGTTGAGGACATTGTTGAGGAGCTTTTTGCACTTCATGTCGCCGACGCCGCCTTTCGTGTAGGCCGCCTTCAGTTCATCGAGGTTCTTGAACTCCGGCCAGAAATCAGCAAAATCCTGATCGGTGGAGAATGCGTCGAGGTATGTGAAGACCGCGTTGCCCTCCACGTGGCCTGGGTCAGAGACATTCAGGTGAGTAGGGTCGGTATACATGCCCTTGACCTTCTGCCATACGGTGTCTTTGTCGTCGGAGAGGTATATGCAGTTGCCGAGACTCTTCGACATCTTCTCCTTTCCGTCGGTGCCTGGCAGACGGCGTGCCGTAGCGTTTTCAGGCAGCATTATCTCAGGCTCCACGAGCACCGGTGAGTAGATTTGGTTGAAGCGGCGCACCAGTTCGCGGGTGAGCTCCAGCATCGGCTCCTGGTCCTCACCTGCCGGGACGGTCGTTGCCTTGAACAGTGTGATGTCGGCAGCCTGAGAGACAGGATAGCAGAAGAAGCCTAATGGGATGTTGGCCTCGAAGTTACGCATCTTTATCTCTGTCTTCACTGTAGGGTTGCGCTGTACGCGGCTCACCGAGACGAGGTTCATGAGATAGACGGTCAGCTCCGCAAGCTCCGGTATGCGGCTCTGTATGTAAAGTGTACACTTCTGTGGGTCCAGGCCTACGGAGAGGTAGTCGAGCGCCACCTCAATGATGTTCTGTCTTATTTTCTCCGGATTGTCGGCGTTGTCGGTCAGTGCCTGCACGTCGGCCATGAAGACGAACATGCGGTCGTAGTCGCCTTTGTTCTGCAGTTCCACACGGCGGCGGAGGCTGCCGATGTAGTGTCCCAAATGAAGTTTACCTGTTGGACGGTCGCCCGTCAGTATTATTTTTCCCATTGTCTTGTTTTGTTGTTTTCTTGTTTTTGTCTACGGAATTCTTTGTCCGTATAGCATCTAATCACGTTCTTTGCTTTACTCGTTGGATGAGGACGATGAGGCGCTCGACTTCTTCGATGACTTTGACGTCTTGTCCTCTTTTGCCGATTGTTCGGCTGCACTGCCATGATGGTCCTTGCCGGAAGACTTTCCGGTTACGTCAGAGGAGGCGTCGGACGACTGCTGCGAAACGTCGGCACCATCACCATCGTCGGGTGTTGCTACTACTGTCGCTGTGTCCTTCGGTGCTGCTTCCTCCTTCGGCTTCTCCTCATGGACCTGAACGGTGTCGACGACGACGTCCTCCGTGTCCTCAGGAATGGTGTCCACACTCGTCGTGTCGGGCTCCACATTCTCGTAAGGGTCCTCTATGGGCTGCTTCGTCGTGTGGTTGAGGGCAAAGAAGGCCACGGCGGCTGCAGCGGCTACGACGATGAAGAACAGACAACCTAAGGCCATGCGGCGATGACGCTTGCCGTTGTCGCCGTTGTCGCCGTCATCGTTGCCGTAGTTGTCATCACCGTTGCCGGCCGGCACATATCCCTGCTGGTAACTGTCGTTGGCGTCGGAAGAGTCGCTGTCGGCGTCTTTCTTTGTCTTCGGGAGTGTAACACGCATCTTTCCCTCACAGCCCGGGCAGGTGCATTCGATGGTCTGTCCGCCCTTGCCATCGACAAGGAAGCGTGTGCCGCAGTGATTACATGTAATCTGGTATTTCATAGACGTTCGTTTCTTTTGTATGTTTTTTGAGCCCTAAGGCCCTACAACCGCTCGTTCTCTTTAGAGTTTATGGAGGCCAGAACCCTCTTCGTCGCACCGGCGAGATGCTGTACATACGCTCCGGCAGCTTGTCCGCTGATAGAGGTCATTGCCCTGTCGCCGTCCAGACGGGTCATTATATCGTCGAAGTCGTCGGCCGTCGATATCTCGAAACCACCCTTGCAGGCGATGAGGCCTTGTGCCTCGTCGAACCGTTTGTTGTTCGGGCCGAAGATGACGGGTATGTTCCATACCGCTGCCTCAAGCACATTATGGATGCCCACTCCGAAGCCTCCGCCGACATAAGCGACGTCGCCATAGTGGTAGATGCTGGAGAGCAGGCCGTAGCAGTCGATGATGAGCACGTCGGCCTCTTTGGCTTCGGTCTCGTTGGTCTGTGTGTATCTTACGACCTTCTTGTTCTTTATCAGTGAGATTATCTGGTTGAGGTGGTTCTCGCTGACTACATGTGGTGCTATGATGAGCTTCCAGTCGTTGCGCTTGTTGAAGTAGTCGATGAAGATTTCCTCGTCAGGAGGCCATGAACTGCCGGCGACAAAAACACCTGTTGTGGGGTGTCGCATGTCGGAGGCCGTCTCTATTGAGCTGCGGAAAGCCTCCACTATCGGCAGCTTCTTCGCTGCTTGCTGAATCTGTATGACACGGTCGAAGCGCGTGTCGCCAACGACCTCAACGTCCTTGACGCCAATCTTGTTGAGAAGATGACGGCTCTCGTCGTTCTGAACGTAGAAGCGTGTGAAGCAGCGCAGCACATGACCGTACTCGCGTCCGTACCACTGGAAGAAGACCTGCGAAGGACGGAAGATGCTCGACACACTGTATACCGGCACATGGCGGTGACGGAGAATGTGGAGGTAGTTGTACCAGAACTCGTATTTGATGAAGAACGCCATGACGGGACGCACGGTGCGAAGGAAGCGGCGTGCATTTATCACGGTGTCGATAGGCAGGTAGGTGACAATGTCGGCACCTTCATAATTCTTTCTTACCTCATAACCCGATGGCGAGAAGAACGTAAGCAGTATCTTATATTTCGGATGGTCTTTCCGAATCTGCTCTATCAGCGGACGTCCCTGTTCAAACTCTCCCAACGAGGCAGCATGGAACCAGATGTATTCGGCATCCGGGTCCATCTTCTCCTTGAGAATACGGACAGCGTCGCGTTCGCCCTTCCACATCTTCCTCACCTTTGCGTTGAAGAGGCTGTAGATGACGACACCCAGCTCATAGAGACTCATTACAATGTTATACATTTTACTTCTTCACCAAGTCTGTTCCCCCGTAAGGGAAGAGAAAAACGGCCGTGGGAGCGGACCCTTTGTCCGCCTTCGTTTGTATGTTTTCTGGCTCTTCTCTCTTCCGGCTTGTATGTGGGGATACTGAAGGGTTGTTATATTATCCAAGCACGTCAATGGCTTTTTTCAGACGGCTGAGTGTTTCCTCCTTGCCAAGGAATGCCGATATATCGAACATGCCCGGACCTTTTCCTATGCCTACGAGGGCCAGACGGAAGGCGTTCATCACGTCGCCGAGCTTGTAGCCCTTGTCTTCCACCCATTTCATGACCACCTTCTCCTGACCTTCCACGGAGAAGTCGTCGATGCCGTTGAGAACATTGGCTAGCTCCGTCATCTGTTCCTTGCTGTATTCCTTCCAGCGTTTCTTCACTGTCTTCTCATCATAGCTCGTCGGTGCGATGAAGAAGAAGGAACACAGTGGCCACAACTCCTTGACGAAGTCGACGCGGTCCTTCATCATGTGGACCACCTGACGTACCCTGTCGAGGGATGTGTCAACACCGTTGTTGGCAACGATAGGTGCAAACAGGCGTGCTATCTCGTCATCGCTCTTGCGGAGTATATACTCGTGGTTGAACCATATACCCTTCTTATAGTCGAACTTCGCGCCGCTCTTTGAGCATTTTGTGATGTCGAAGGCCTTTACAAGCTCGTCAAGGGAGAATACCTCCTGCTCTGTGCCGGGGTTCCAGCCCAACAATGCCAGGAAGTTGACCACTGCCTCTGGGAAGTATCCGCTCTCACGGTATCCCGATGACACTTCGCCGCTCTTCGGGTCGTGCCATTCCAACGGGAAGACAGGGAAGCCGAGGCGGTCGCCGTCGCGCTTCGACAGCTTGCCCTTGCCTTCCGGCTTCAGCAGCAGTGGCAGATGAGCGAACTGTGGCATGGTGTCCTCCCAGCCGAAAGCCTTGTAGAGCAGTACATGCAGAGGGGCACTGGGCAGCCACTCCTCACCGCGGATGACATGGGTGATGCCCATGAGGTGGTCGTCGACGATGTTGGCGAGGTGGTAGGTGGGCAGCTCATCGCTGCTCTTGTAGAGCACCTTGTCGTCGAGGATGTCGCTTTTCACCGTTACGTCGCCGCGGATGAGGTCGTGGACGGTAATCTCCTGTCCCGGCTCTATCATGAAGCGGACGGTGTACTGTTCGCCGTCGGCAATCATCTTCTGCACTTCCTCGGCGGGGATGGTCAGGGAGTTGCGCATCTGCAGACGTGTGTGGGCATCGTACTGGAAGTTCTTCACCTCGTCGCGCTTCTTATGCAGCTCTTCAGGCGTGTCGAAGGCATAGTAGGCCTTTCCGGCGTCGAGCAGCTGCCTGACGTATTTCTTGTATATATCACGGCGCTCGCTCTGCCGGTAGGGACCACAGTCTCCACCGAAGCTGACACCTTCATCGAATTTTATTCCGAGCCATTTGAAGCTCTCCAGAATATATTCCTCGGCCCCCGGAACAAAACGATGGGAGTCGGTATCCTCAATACGGAAAATAAGTTTGCCTCCATGCTGACGGGCAAACAGATAGTTATAAAGGGCTGTCCTTACACCACCAATGTGTAACGGACCTGTGGGGCTAGGTGCAAAGCGCACCCTAACTTCTCTTTCTTTCATCTTTTATTTAAGATAATGAAATAATTTTTTATAACAAAAAGGCTGTCACCCGGTGCGCTTTATGTCGTTGGCGGACGGGTAGAGCACTATTTTTCGTGCAAATTTACTATTTTTTTTTGAGTATGACACGTTTTTTTTGTATTTTCGCACTGTGATAGCATTTTAACGATACATTCCCATGAGCAAGTTCAATAAAATCGAGAATAATTACTGGCGGAATTTTGCCACACGTGCCGTGCTGAGCCTTGTCACCATAGCGGTGATAGTGCTCCTTCTGCCGAGAAGACAGAGCAAGCTTTTCAACTATGAGGTAGGGCAGGTGTGGCGCTATCCGGCCCTGAACGCACAGTTCGACTTCCCCGTGTTCAAGACCGATGAGGCCATAAAGGCGGAGCGCGACTCCGTCGTCAGGCAGTACCAGCCGTACTTCAACTATAACGACGACGTGGAGAAGCAGCAGATAGAGCGGTTCCGTGAGAACTTCAAGAACGGGATACCGGGACTCAAAGGCGGCGACTGGGTGAACTATATCGCCAACAGGCTGCACACGCTCTACCAGCGAGGCATCATAGACCCTACCGTGGAGACGCAGCTGGAGAACAAAGGCGAGAGCTCGGTGCGTATCGTCGTCGGAAAGGAGGCCGTCAGTGAGTCGCGCGACAGCATTATGACGACGATAAACGCTTACGAGCGACTGTTCATGGATCCGCGTCTGGGACCAAACCGCACACTGTTGCAGTCGTGCAATCTCAACGAGTATATAGAAGCCAACCTCGTTTACGACAAGGACCGTAACCTCGCTGAGGAGGATGACCTGCTCAACACCGTTACACCGGCCAGCGGACTGGTGCAGCAGGGAGAGAGGATTATCGACAACGGCTCTGTCGTCGACGAGTATAAGGCACGTGTGTTGAGCAGTTATGAGAAGGCACTTGCCGAACATAATGCCGGCGGAAACGAGATAACGAGTACGCTGATAGGTCAGACGATTATCGTATCCATACTCGTCATACTCTTCACGCTATATCTCGTGCTCTTCCGTAAGGATTATTTCGTGAAGCCGCGTAACATAACGATGCTCTATGTTATGATTGTCATCTTCCCAATGCTCACGTCTATGCTCATGCGGTATAATAAGTTCTCGGTTTACCTCATTCCGTTCGCCATGGCACCGATATTCATCCGGGTGTTCATGGACTCGCGGACGGCGGGAGTAACACACGTTACGACAATCCTTATATCGGCCATCGCCGTGAAATATCAGTACGAGTTCATCGTCGTTCAGCTCGTGGGCGGGCTGATAGCCATATACTCCTTGCGTGAGCTCTCCAAGCGGAGTCAGCTGTTCCTCACGGCTTTGCTCGTCGTCATCGGTGAGGCTGCGGCATATCTGAGTCTGCAGCTCATACAGGTAGACAGTCTTACGAAACTCGACGGTACGATGTATTACCATCTCATGATAAGCGGTTTCCTCCTGCTCTTCACCTATCCGCTGATGCTCGTCGTGGAGAAGACCTTCGGCTTTGTCTCTACGGTAACGCTCTTTGAGCTCAGCAACACCAATAACGAGCTGCTGCGCCGTCTCAGTCAGGTGGCGCCGGGAACATTCCAGCACAGTATCATGGTTGGAAACCTCGCCGCGGAGGTGGCCAATAAGATTGGAGCCAAAGGGCAGCTGGTGCGTACCGGCGCACTGTATCACGACATAGGAAAGATGACTAATCCTGCTTTCTTCACGGAGAACCAGGCCAGTGTGAACCCTCACGACAAGCTGACGGAGAAGGAGAGTGCCGCCATCATCATCAGTCATGTTACTGAAGGACTGAAGATGGCTGAGAAATATAACTTGCCGCGGGTCATCCGCGACTTCATCTCCACTCATCATGGTGAGGGTCTGACAATGTATTTCTATGTGAAATACAAGAATGCGCATCCGGATGAGGAGGTGGACCCGGAGCCTTTCCGTTATCCAGGTCCAAACCCGTTCACACGTGAGCAGGCTATCCTTATGATGTGCGACACCGTTGAGGCTGCCTCGCGCTCATTGAAGGAATACACGGAGGAGAATATCAGCAAGCTGGTCAACACGCTCATCGACAATCAGGTGGCGCAGGGCTACTTCCGCGATTGCCCTATCACCTTCCGCGATGTTACCGTAGCCAAGCAGACGCTCATAGAACGGTTGAAGTCCATATACCATACGCGTATTCAGTATCCGAAGCTGAACACTAAGGAGTAAAAAAATCACCATCTGCTGGCATCCTGCCAGTGGATTAATGACAGGGTGGTTGCAAGGAGAAACGTTGTAAAGGAGTTATCTCCGACAGGATAGTTACAAAAAAGCGTTGCAAAAGCGATATCTCCAACAGGATAGTTACAAAAAAAGCGTTGCAAAAGATATCTCTTGCAACGCTTTTTTTATTGGTTATCTGATTGGGATGGAACGCAGTGCCGTTATGTCCGTGATGGCTTGACGGCTGTTTCAGACTGCGCCCGTTCCGTCAGTTTACTTCTTGTTCTCTTCCGGAGCCTTGTCGATGAGTTCCATAAACTGGTCGAGCTTCGGGGTGATGATAATCTGAGTGCGGCGATTGCGCTGCCTGCCCACCTCAGTGTCGTTGCTGACAAGAGGATTGTACTCGCCACGTCCGCCGGCGGTCATACGCTTCGGGTCAACACCGAAGTTGGTCTGCAGGTACTGGACGATACTGGAAGCACGGAGAGCGGACAGGTCCCAGTTGTTGCGGATATTCTTCATCTTCGGTGAATCCTGGCTTACAGGGACGTTGTCGGTATTGCCCTCGACGAGAACCTCATAGTCCTTGTAGTCGTTGATGATCTTTGCTATCTTGCCCAGGGTCTCCTTTGCGCGGTCGTTGACCTCGTAGGAAGCGGTCTGGAAGAGCATGTTGTCGGCAAGGGAGATGTAGACAACGCCCTTGAGGACCTGCACGTTGACCTCTTTCATCTCGTCCTTGGAGAGGGAACGGGTGAGGTTGTTGGTGAGAACGAGGTTCAGCGAGTCGCTCTTGCTCTTTACCTCCACGAGATGGCGGATATACTGGTTCGACTCGTTAATCTGGTCCACGAGCTTCTCTATGTTCACGTTGCTGGAGTTGGCGTTCGTCAGGCTCTTGTCAAGGCTCGACTGGAGAGCATCGGCATGGCTGTTGGCAGCGGCGAGCTGCTCTTCGAGGCTCTTGATGCGGGCGTTGTTGGCGGCGATGGTCTCCTTGGCGTCCTGATATTCTGAGGAAAGTCTCTGGTTTTCTGTCTGGCAGTTTTGTAGGTCCTTCTTGCTTGCACAGCCGGTGAGGAGCATAGCGCCTGCCATGAGTGCTACAACTAACAGATTTTTGTTCATAATTCTATCCTTTTTAGGTGTTCTTATTTTTATGTTTATTGTTCTCTTTAGTGCCAATTTAGATGAATAGCACTCTGCAAAGTTATCATTTAGAATGAGAAATATGCAAAAAAGGCTCTTTGTTTATGTAATTTTAACGGAAAACTGATAAAAAGTTACTTTCAACATTGTTTTTTTACAACAATATACATAAAAAAGATACGACATTTAGGACATCTCCTCAATCTTTTTCTGCAGTTCCTGGAGAGTGCTGACAGGTAAAATGCCGTCGGTATATTGGCCGCGTATCATGCCTCGCTCCTGCAAGTCGTCAAGAAGATGGACGAGAGAGTCCCAGAAGCCGTTGATGTTATATAGTATAATCTTTTTTGTGTGGTAGCCTATCGTACGGCTTGCCGCCACGGAGAACAGCTCGTCAAGGGTGCCGATGCCGCCCGGTAACGCTACGGCCGTGTCGGCCTGGGCGAGCATAAGGTCCTTACGGTCGGAGAGGTTGTCGCAGGGTATCTCCACGTCGATGTAATCGGAGACGCGGCCGCCCTTCTCCAGTATCTGTGGAACGACGCCTATAACGGTTGCTCCGGCATCATGTGCGGCGCGGGCAACGCATTCCATCAGTCCGGTGTTGCTGCCACCGTAGACGAGAGTGTGTCCGGCAGTGCCTATCCACTGTCCCAGGGCTTCCACTTCCTTTGCGTATTTGTCGACAATATTGTTGTTTGCTGAACAAAAAACTGCTATTTTCATTATTTTGTCTTATTGTTTTTTCATGTTGTCTATTGCTAAATGGATTGCTGACGTCCTATCGTTTGAGTGCCAGCCTTTTCGTTTCGCTCCATATCTCCCGAACCCAAAGTACGAGCGACGAGCCGATGATTATTATCGCCCAGTCCTGAACCTTCAGACTTACTACGTTGAAGAATTTCTGCATTCCCGGTACTTCCACCATGGCTATCTGCCCTATGAAGATTATGGAGACTATGAGAAGCAGGCCCTTGCAACCTTTGAAATGAAGCGCGCTGCGCCCTGTGTCGTAGGCTCTGGCACAGAAGAGGTAGAAGAAATGGGTCATAACGAAGATGGTGAAGAAGAGTGTCAGCTCGTAAGGTGTCAGACCGTTGGCTCTCCCCGGATGTACGTGCAGCAGGTCGGTGAGCTGTGTTATATTGGCATGCTCGAACACATAGAGCAGTGCCAGCAGAAGGGTAAAGAAAAAACCGCCCACGCCGAGGATATTCTCATACATGTTCTTGTCGAGGATGAACGCCTTGCGGTCGCGTGGCTTGTCGTTCATAACGCTCTCTGACGGCGGGAGTGATGCCAAGGCCATGGCTGCGAAGGTGTCCATGATAAGGTTGACCCACAGCATCTGCGTCACGGTCAGGGGGCTCTGTGTGCCCATAAAGGCACCGCAGAGCACTATCAGACAGGCTGCTACGTTGACGGTGAGCTGGAAAAGGAGAAAACGCTGTATGTTCTTGTACAACGACCGTCCCCACATAACGGCTTTTCCGATGGACGAGAAGGAGTTGTCGATGATGGTGATGTCGCTGGCCTCCTTCGCCACTGATGTGCCGTCGCCCATCGACAGTCCCACATGTGCCGCCTTCAGTGCCGGTGCGTCGTTGGTGCCGTCGCCTGTTACGGCCACGACCTGATTGTTTCTCTGCAGAGACTCCACCAGACGTTTTTTGTCCATGGGGCGTGCACGGGAGATGATCTTAAGGTCCGTGACACGCTTGTCGAGCTCCTCATCCGACAGTGCATCGAACTCTTGGCCAGTGATGATGTTACAGTCGGTGTCTTCATCAGTCCAAAGTCCTATCTGCCGTCCTATCTCCTTCGCCGTGCCGGTGGTGTCGCCGGTGACAATCTTCACGTTGATGCCGGCATCCATGCACTCCTTTACCGCTGCAGGTACATCTTCGCGGACAGGGTCGCTGATGGCTACGATGCCCTGAAATAGAAGCTTGTCGGCCACGACCTTGCCGTCGTCGATGGCTTTGTCGCCTTCACCGAGTATCTGGTAGGCGAAGCCGAGGGTGCGCATGGCCTGCGACTGGTAGTCGTGCAGGCGTTTGGTGATGTCGTCAGAGGTGACACCTGCCTCTATGTCGTTACAAAGGGCAAGGACAATCTCTGGCGCTCCTTTCACATATAATATATGCTTGCCGGGGAGAAGGGCAGACTCTACGACCGTCGCCATATACTTCCTCTCTGTGGAGAACGGCAGCTCCGTGATGGTTGTGGCGTTGGCGCGCAGGTCGCGGTAGTCTTTTCCGTGGCTGTTGAGCCACAGTATCAGCGCACCTTCCGTGGGGTTGCCTAAGACGGTGAGGTTTCTGTCATCCGAGTGGTCGAGTGAAGCGGTGGAGTTGACGGCTATGCCTTCCTCAATAAGGCGGCTCTCGTTGTCATCGGAGAGTCTCTGGTCCGGCAGTCCGAAGAAATCGGTGTCGTAGACCTGCATCTGGTTCTGCGTCAGTGTGCCTGTCTTGTCGGTACAGATGACCGTTGTGGCACCCATGGTCTCACAGGCGTGCATCTTACGTACTAGGTTGTTGGTCCTGAGCATGCGCTGCATGCTGTAGGCCAGGCTTAGCGTTACGGCCATCGGCAGTCCTTCCGGTACGGCGACGACGATGAGCGTGACGGCAATCATCAGTGTGTCAAGGGTGTATGTTATGAGGTCGGCGAGGCCCTTGCCGTCGCTGTGTGCATGGAAGATAAGCACTACCATCAGAAGCAGTACTATGAAGTATGCCACTATTGACGTTGCCACGGCCTGCCATCTCCATCCCTTGAATTTTCTTATGACGAGATAGAAGAATACTGCCGTAGGGATGGCCAGCGTGAGTGCCGATGGCGTCCAGTCGAAGTATACCACCAGCCGTCCCACTATTATCATTGCGGCTATGACATAGCTGATTTTCGTTACCAGAGCGGCCAGTCCGTCGAGCTGCTCGTTGAGAGGTGTCTTCACGCTGTCGTCTATCTGTGCGGCTTCGAAGACCTTTCCGTTCTCGGTTTTGTCTCCGACGCTGTCCACACGGAAGATACCATGTCCTTCCATGACCTTCGTCCCGCGCAGCACACGGTTCGTGGCGTAGGTGGCGTCCTTGTCGAAGTCCTCTTTCCGTACACTCTTGCGGCATATTGGCTCTCCCGTCAGCGATGACTCGTCGACGTTGAGGCTGACGGCTTCAAGCAGTGTGCCGTCGGCAGGTATCTCTGCGCCGGTGGTGAGAAGGACAATGTCGCCGACGACGATGTCTTTCTTGGGTATCATCGTGGCATTGCCGCCACGGATAACCTCCACGGGCTCGTCGTCATTGACCTGGTTGAGGATGGCAAACTGCCGTCCTGCCTTCACCTCGAAGATGAAGGCAATGCCTGTGGCTAGGAAAATGGCGATGAATATGCCCACCGGTTCGAAGAATACCTCCCATGTCTTATCCAGTCCGTAGTACTCATAGCATGCTATGCCGATGGACAGAAATCCGGCGATGAGCAGGATGATAATGAGAGGGTCAGAGAACTTTGACAGGAACTGCTTCCAAAGTGGAGTCTTCTTTGGTGGCGTTAGGATGTTGATGCCGTTCTCCTGACGGCTCCTGAGGACCTCTTGCTCTGTGAGCCCCTCATATTTATGTCTTTGTATCATGAATCTTGTTTGCTCTTGTTGCGGTCTATTTCTTGATTACCCCACGGACGACGAACCAGGCGTGCATGATGACCGTGGGAAGGATACCGTAGTGATGGCGCATAACCTTGAAACGCTCGTGAAGGGAGGCACGGTGGTTCTGTGTGGTATCGCCACCGTCGAGGAAGTTTGCTACTACGGCATGCACGCGGCGGTTGGGAAGATGGCGTCGCCGTCCCTCCTTCAGAACTTTTATACACCAGTCGACATCGGCTGAATGGCGGTACTGTGTGTCATAGGCGATGTCACGTGCTATGTCGGTGCGGGCGTAGAAGGCCTGATGACAGACGAGCATGCCGTGGAGGAATGATTTCCATGTGAGGCGCTTTGGTGGTGACAGACGTCTGTGTCTGATGAAGTTGTAGTCGGCATCTACGATATCCGTGTCGCCATAGATTACTGCCGGCAGCTCCTCACCATCGCCTATGCTCGCACATACCTCGTCAAGAGTGTCGTTGGAGGCCAGCGTGTCGCCGGCGTTGAGGAAAAGGACGTAGGACCCCGTCGCCCGCTGCAGCCCTTTGTTCATGGCGTAGTATATCCCACTGTCAGGTTCTGACAGGATTTTTACCTCATGTCCGTTGTCCGTACCGTCATCATGCCGTTTGTAGTCTTCGGCGATTTTCAGCGTTCCGTCCTTCGACGCTCCGTCTATTATCCAGTGCTCCACATCATTGTGCGTTTGTCGGAACACCGATTGCAGTGTTGGTCTGAGAACCTTTTCCGCGTTGTATGTTATTGTTATTATTGTTATCTTCATATAAACTAAGTCCCTTGTCAAGTCCTGATGCTTTAGGATTTATTGATTGCTTGATGAGGGAGGTGAATTAAATATTATATCTTCTTTGTGCCATGGCATCGGTGTATATGTCGATATACTGCATGGCCACGGCACGCTCCGAATAGCAGTGCTGGACCTTGTCGACAGCGTTCTTCGCGAGTGGCTTGCGCTGTGCCGGTTCCAGAACCCAGTTGATGCCTTTGGCAAGGTCGTCGGCATCACGCTCCTTTGCCACATAGCCAGTCTTCTTATGCTCTATCATCTCCGGAATGCCCCCGACGTTGAAGCCTACACACGGCACTCCGCATGCCATGGCCTCCATAATGGTGTTGGGGAGGTTGTCCTCGAGCGACGGCAGCACAAACACGTCAGCACTGTTATAGACATCCACGATGACCCTGTCATCAGAGACATAGCCGAGAGGATATGCCGGCAGTGGCAGCTGTCCCGCTATCTCCTCACCATGTCCGCCGAGGATGGCCACTACCGTTGTGTCCTTCACTGTCGGGTCAGCGTCAGTCATCTTCTGTGTGGCCTCGATGAAGTATTTCATTCCCTTTCTCTCATCAGTCACCTTCTGAGATACGAAGAGGATGATACGCTTCCCCGTGGGCAGATTGAGACGCTTCCGAGCCTCCGCCTTGTCGGAAGGCTGGAATATATGGGTGTTTATCGGGTTGGGGATGGCCGCAACATTCTGATGACGGAAGAGTCCGCTCTGCTCCGCCTGGCGCTGAAGCCACCTGCTGCAAGCCACGAACTGTATAGTGCGGTTGTGGACTATGGAGTGCTTCTTCCGCCACACTTTCGCCGAGAGGTCGTTTCTGGAGCCGCCGCCGGGTAGTAGCCTGCAGTCATGACAACTGCTCTGATAGTTCCTGCAGCCACGTGTGTAATGGCAGATGGCCGTCGCCGGCCACATATCGTGCATGGTCCAGACAACGGGTTTGCCGGAATCAAGTATCCTGCGGATGCCCTTCAGCGAGATATAGCCTTGGTTTATCCATGCGAGGTGTATGACGTCGGCCTCCTTGAAGTACCGTGTCTGCGTTATGTCTATGCCCGCATTGGCGGTGTCTATCTCGAAGAGATGCTCCCGTTTCAGATGCAGGTGGAGGAAGATGCACAGCCTCTCCCAAAGGAACGCCCACTGCGCGCGCCACGGGCGTCCCACCGGTGCTACCGTTATCTCGTCGGTCTCCTTGTCGCGCACCAGCATTCGTGCTTTCACACCGTTGTTGTTGAGTGCGTTCATCAGGCGGTTTGATGCCACGGCGGCACCTCCGTTCTTTTCCGATGTATTAATAATAAGTACGTTCATGGTCTTATGTTTTGATGTACAAACTTATATAAAATTTTTGAGATTTTACACCAGTAGGATAAAAAAGTTGAGGCCACAACGCAAATAACTGCTGAGATGCGGCTGAAAGCCGCAA
>ONDK01000061.1 GCA_900316565.1 uncultured Prevotella sp.
CCTTTTATGCCATTGTGAGTGTTTATCAGCCACAGCCCAGCCCACTCATATCCATATCTCTTTATATCCCTGCCGCGCAGAATCGGTCGTATTAGCTCCCCCGTGCGCTTGCGCTCAGCCTCATCCTTGCAGTTGGCGAGGATCTCGTTACGCTTATCGGTGTTGATGATAAATGCTTCGTTACAACCAGTAAGTACCCCACGGTATATATTGATATCCCAGTCTTTCAGAGGCACACCCACCGCCTCTATCTTCTGCTTGATGCTCTGCTCTATCGGAGACAGTATGACCCAAGAATCAGAAGAAGAGAACAGAAGAAGAGAAGGCATTGACGGTATGCTGTTGCTGAACAAAATGGCTCATATCATGTCAGACATCTGCTCCTTTATGAATCGTGCCAGCGTGTTCCTGTCTACTTTGCATATTTTGGCTATTTGCCGATATGATACATCCTCATCGATTAAGCCTTTTATCAAGGCCTTTTTGTTGAAAAGTTTATGCTTTTCCGGAGCGGTGCGCTTTCCTTTTGGGCGACCAAGTACCACTCCCTCTGCCTTCTTGCGTGCCAAAGCTTCCTTTGTACGTTGCGATATAAGGTTGCGCTCTATTTCCGCAGACAAGCCGAAGGCAAAGGCCAGCACCTTGCTCTGTATGTCGTCTCCAAGACGGTAGTTGTCCTTAATGGTCCATACCCGGCACTCTTTATTCATACAGATGTTTAAAATTTCCATAATCATAAAAAGATTACGGCCAAGGCGCGACAACTCGCTGCAAATAATGATGTCGTCTTTGCCTACTTTAGCGAGTAGCACACCGAGCTCGCGCTTGTCATAGCTCTTGGTACCGCTTATCGTCTCCTCAATCCAATCATCGACTTGCAAGTTTTCTTTTTTACAGAAATTGTTGATCTCGAATCGCTGATTCTCTACAGTCTGCTTGTCGCTGCTTACTCTGATGTATCCGTAAATCATAACTATATTTGCTTGATATTTATAAAATAACGTATGCGAAAGCATGAGCGTATTCTTTTTCTTGCCATGTTAACGGGAGATGGTAACCGTTAAAGTACACTTGTTCCTTGTTTTATTAAATGGTATTTTATAAATTTGCAGTGTTTTATAAAGTACCGCTTAATAAAAATTTGAATAAGGATACGTCAGGATGTCTACTACAACTCGGGTTTGGAGGTCGATTTCTTTGTCCCTGACGAGGGTCTTGCCATTCAGGTTTGCTATAATCTTAGTCATAGCGATGGCACTTATGAGAAGGAGGTGTCTGCCTTGAAGAAACTTCCTTCTGCACTGGAGTGCAAGCGCCGTCTCATCATCACTTACGATGAGGAAGCGACCATCGAGGATAATAATGGAAAGATAGAGGTTTTGCCCTATTGGAAATGGGTGATAGCCTGATGTCTACTTTCAACGACTGGGGAATGTGAAAAGGAAGGAAGGACAATGAGAGGCTGTTATGCTCACAACTTATTCTGGGAGAGTAGACTGTGCGTTTTGTCAAGATCTTGAAACGGGGTGATATTCAATGACACAAGCCATCGGACTATTTTTGGGCTGATACGCCATAAAATATCATGGGCGAACTGAACCACCTTGGTTTTCGCATAGTTTTCGCGTATATGAAAAAAGCACTTACGGAAGTCCGTAAGTGCTTGATTATCAAGTAGCGGGGGTGGGCCACGATCCCACGACCTCCGGATTATGAATCCGACGCTCTAACCAGCTGAGCTATCCGCTTAAAGCATGTGCTTTTGTTATGCGGGTGCAAAGGTATAACAATTTATTGGAATAAGCAAATCATTTTGGAAATTTATTTTCTGTGATACGATTTTTTATTTACTCAAGTAAATATGAAGAGGGGGTTGCGCGACTTTCTCAATGAAAGCAAGCCGTTATAATCTGTATGGAAACATGACGGATAGTGTTTAGCACGGCTTTTGCAACGGCGATAATCCCATGAAGGATAAAAAGGACGAAGGACTTGGCGCATAGAGAAATTGTGCGTACCTTTGCGCAAAACAAAAGAATTGCAGTTAGCGGGAGGAAAGTCGCGCAATAGTAAGAAACAGTAATAATTTGTAATAAGGGGGAGAAATACTTATATGTTGAGATGTCCTGACATACCTTCTTTATCGGTTTTTCGTAATGCTGTCTACAGTGTTGTACAAGCCATACCTAAGGGTCGTGTGATGAGCTATGGTCAGATAGCCGAATTGGTTGATGCCCCTAGCCATGCCCGTCTTGTGGGTCATGTGCTCAGTGGTGCGCCAGCAATCTATCCATGCCATCGTGTTGTCAACAGCGTTGGACGCACCGTTCCCGGTTGGCCAGAACAGCGTTCATTACTTGAGAAAGAGGGTGTAGAGTTTAAGGCTAACGGTCATGTGGATATGAAGAAATACCGTTGGTTGCCCGATTTTTAACATCCAAAGAAGAGATAGGGCAGGTCTATAGCATATACCCTGCAAAGAGAATGCTGATTATGGCATGGGCCACTCTGTCCCACCTAAAAGTGGGGAGAGAAAGATCACTTTTAAACCCTTAAAGAATTGCTAATTGCCAACTGATCATTACTTTCTTTTGGAACTGGTGGTATATCGTGTATTGGTAACTATATTTTTGATGCGCACTACGTGCTAGTGTACCTCTCCGAGGCACGGAGTAGGTTTCTTTCACTTCTGTTCCCCCAGGCTGCACTCGCTTCGCTCGCTTAGCCTGGGGTTACTGAGAGTCAGCCTCCGAGGCTATAAATTACAGTCGCGCTTGGAGGATGGGGATAAACTCCACCCCCTTGGAATCCTTCGGCCTCGGTGCAGAGAATGTAAAATGAGAATTAACGACAGACGTGTATCCATTTAGCACCCTGCAGTCGCCCGACACCTAGGCAATGAGAGGCGGAACACCGCTCGGTTTACCCCAGACTGCGCTTGCTTAGCCTGGGGTTACTAAAGAGTGTGCCTCCGAGGCTGTCAGCGTTTCGTCTCGGTCATTAAGTGGGCACATCCGAAACTTGAATATCCATATGTTGGGGATTGAAGAAAGCCGAAAGAATTCTGAAAACAACAAATTGAACGCCCTATTGCAGGACTCGAATTCCATGACATAAAATAATGTGCAGACTGCATAAACATAATTTTGAAGGTTTACTTCTTTGATTTCTGTATAATTGAGTACCTTTGCAACCTTAATGGTAAAGGTTTCCGATAAATCATCTCTGCACCCATTGACCACAAGGCCTTGGCATGCCGGGAAGTCTATCTGTGAACAATAATTTAGAACTGAAGATGAAGAGTTTGAACCCAAGGGAAGCTTTTCTGCTGGTCGTCTTTTGTATGATTACGTTCTTTGCGAACCGGGCAGCCCTCCCTACAGATATTATGGAGTCGCGCAACATCATCACCGCGCGCGAGATGGTCTCCGACGGCAACTGGCTCGTACCGACGATGAACGGTGAGCTCAGACTGGAGAAGCCGCCTCTTCCCACGTGGGTAGCCGGCGGCATAGAGAAGGTCTTTCCCGACAGCCTTTCCGCCCAGCGTGCCGCCGCCGGCGTGATGGCCTGCCTGTGGGTAATGTATCTCTTTCTGCTTGTCAGGCACGTCTCCCGGCGCAACGACCTCGCCGTAGCCACCGTAGTGGTCTTCGCAACCTGTTACAATATGATTCTCATGGGGCGTTCCGCCACGTGGGACATCTACTGTCATGCCTTTATGATGGGTGCCATATATCATCTCAACTTAGGTCTTTACGAAGAGCGACACTACTGGCGCAACTTTCTTCTCTCAGGACTGTTCATGGGTCTGTCGTTCCTCAGCAAAGGTCCCGTATCCTTCTACGCCCTGCTCCTACCCTACCTCATCACACTGACGCTCCTTCCCAGACCATCGATGAAAGGCAAGTGGTGTGCCCTTGCCATGATGATTGCGTTCATGCTCGTTGTGGGCAGCTGGTGGTATGTCTATCTTCTGACTGCCCATCCCGCAGAGGTAGAGCGCGTGATACATAACGAGTCGGGCAACTGGAGCAATCACAACGTCCGCCCGTGGTGGTACTACTGGCGCTTCTTCCTTGAGATGGGTGTCTGGGCCGTGCTTATGCTTGCCACCTTGGCATTGCCATACTGGAAGCGACATATAGAACTGAAACGCGAATACCTTCTTTCTATAACATGGGCACTGGCATCGCTGATCCTCCTGTCGCTAATGCCGGAAAAGAAGACACGCTATCTTCTTCCACTGCTGGCTCCATGCTCCATTGCCGTAGCATGTCTGATAGTCCATTTCAAACAAGGCAAAGCGATGGACCGCTTCAGCCGATGGCTCTACACAGTCAATGGATTTCTTATAGCACTTATTGTCCTGACCTTACCAGTAATCCTCTACTTCTTCGGTGTAAAGAAAGGCAGTATCTCCATGACTGCAGAGGTGGCAACATCCGTGTTTATGATAGCCGTAGCCGTATGGCTCTTGCTGACGACGCTGAAGTTGCAACCTATGAAATTCATCAGCGGAGTGGCCGCACTGTTCGTCTTCGCAGAACTGTTTCTCCTCGGTCCCATTGGCAAGGCCTTCGGCAATCCATCAGGTCATAGCATCTCCGAGGTGCGTACCATACCCCAGCTCGTCGGCGTTCCGTTCTTCCACAGTCAGGACGAGCCACTGCGCATAGAACTAGTCTATGAGGCCCACCGTAAGATTCTACCCCTCAACACCAAGGACCCCAGAGCCGTGAAAGCTGCCCTACCCTTTGCCTTAGTCAGTCAGCAATGGGCCGGCAAGGTACTTCCGCAGTCAGTGCTCAATGAAGTCGACACTGTTGCCATCGGCACATACGACGACAACAAGCATCCCAAGACCGACCGCCATTACACATCCCTTTTCGTTAATCATGTCACCCTTCTGAAGGCAAAGACAGTAAAAGACAACAACATTACAAAAAAATAAATGCCGACAGGTTGCCACCACTTTCGTGCCATACAACCTGCCGACTATAAACTATCAATATACATCCGATGAACAAGACATCAAATTACGAGCTATCAATAATAGTACCGGTCTACAACGAGGAAGACAACCTCGACAGAGTGGAGAAAGAGCTGTCAGCCTTTCTTCCGAAAGCCATTGTGAAGAGCTGCGTTCTCTTCGTCAACGACGGTTCCAAGGACAGCAGCCTTAAGAAAATTGAGGCCATCTGCGACCGTCACAGCGATTTCTTCTATATCAGTTCCGACGACAACCACGGTCTGAGCACCGCCATGAAGGCAGGTATAGACACCATCGAGAGCAAATATACCGGTTACATCGACTCCGACCTTCAGACGAATCCGGAGGACTTCAACCTCCTATTGAAATACGCCCCCGACTATCAGCTCGTCAGCGGTATACGTGCCAAGCGCAAGGACTCCGTGTTCAAGAAGCTCCAGTCGAAAATCGCCAACGGTTTCCGCCGCAAGATGACCGGCGACACCGCCACCGACACCGGCTGTCCTCTGAAGATCATGTGGAGTTCCTACGCCAAGAAGCTTCCGTTCTTCGACGGCATGCACCGTTTCCTCCCGGCACTAATGCTTCTTGAGGACGGCAAGTTCAAGGAACTCCCCGTGCGCCACTACCCCCGCATTGCCGGCGTCTCCAAGTACCACTTGTGGAACCGTCTCAAAGGTCCTTTCCTCGACTGCTTTGCCTATCGCTGGATGAAGAAACGCTACATCCGCTATCATGTCGACGAGGACAACCTGAAGATGTAATCACGACAATACGACAGACACTAAAGACAACAAGAACGATATCATCCATCAGAAACGGCAACAATACGACCATGCAAGTCTCATCATTATATGTATATGCCATCGGCTTCATCGCCCAGGGCTTCTTCTCCGCACGAATGCTCATACAGTGGATACTCTCGGAGAAAGCCAAAAAGGTGGTCTCGCCCAACGCCTATTGGATATGCAGCCTTGCGGGCAGCATCCTCCTTTTCGTCTACGGATGGCTCCGCGACGACTTCGCCATTATCTTTGGTCAGGTCATCTCCTACTACATATATATATGGAACCTCGACATCAAAGGCGTATGGCATAAGGTGCCGTTGGCTGTCCGCGTTGTCATCATGTCGCTTCCGTTCCTGGCTTTCGGCATGATGCTCCATGACATACCGGCATTCATAGACACCTTCTTCCATAATGACTCCGTGCCACTGCCCCTGCTGATATGGGGTTCTGCCGGACAAGTCATCTTCACCCTGCGTTTTATCTACCAGTGGTACTACAGCTACCGCCGCCGTGAGTCTATCCTGCCCGTATGGTTCTGGATAATAAGCCTTGTGGGATGCTCCATCATCGTCAGCTATGGAGTGTTCCGCCTCGATCCCGTACTCATCATCGGCCAGTCAGTAGGTTTCTTCACCTATTCGCGCAACATCGTCCTCTATAATAAAGACAAGAAAGCCACGGGTAAGTCAGCAGCAGAGGATGGCGACAAGCAATACTGAAGGTTCACGCCTACAAAGAGCAAACAGAATAACAGAATACTATAGATTATGAAAATACTGATAACAGGAGCCGCCGGGTTCATCGGTTATAAGATGGTCAAGGTGCTCTCAGACGAAGGAGCCGAGATTGTAGGACTCGACAGCATAAACGACTACTACGATGTCGACCTGAAGTACGCACGCCTCGCCGACACCGGCATCATAAAAGAGGAAGTGAAGGACGGCATACTGGTGCAGAGCCATAGTCTGCCGGGCTACCGTTTTATTCGCATGGACCTCACCGACCGCGAGGGCATCGACCATCTGTTCCGCACCGAGGGTTTCACACACGTACTAAACCTGGCTGGACAAGCCGGAGTGCGTTACAGTATAGAGAACCCCTATTCCTACATACAGTCCAACGTCGTAGGCTTCCTGAACATCTTAGAGGGCTGTCGTCATCATGGCCTGCCACGTCTGGTTTATGCCAGTTCGAGCAGCGTCTACGGCATGGACCCACATGTACCGTTCAAGGAGAGTGACCGCACCGATTCGCCCGTCAGCCTTTATGCCGCCACGAAGAAAAGTGAGGAGGCGATGTCGTACGCCTACAGCAAGCTCTACCGTCTTCAGACTGTGGGCCTCCGTTTCTTCACCGTCTACGGTCCATGGGGGCGTCCCGACATGGCTCCATACAAATTCCTAAAGGCCATCATCCACGGCGACGAGATACAAGTCTTCAACCACGGCGACATGCTCCGCGACTTCACATATATCGACGACATCACCGAGGGCATCCGCCTTGTCCTTCACTCCGAAGACAAGGAAGAGACACCCTACCGCATCTACAACATCGGAAATTCCGAACCCGTGAAGCTCTTCGACTTCATACACACCATTGAGGAGGTTACCGGTCGCAAGGCGAAGATGCGCATGTTAGGCATGCAGCCCGGTGATGTTGTCCGCACCTACGCCGACACCACGCTTCTCCAGCACGACTTCGGCTATAAGCCTTCGACCACCATCGCCGACGGCATCCGCAATCTCTACGAATGGTATAAGAAGTTCTACAAGTAAAACGTCATTTTTTATATAGCGAAAAAGAGGCATCAGGAAGAAATTCCCGATGCCTCTCTGCTTTTCAAAGGTATAGTATTAATAGACCGTATTCTGAGGATCGAAGTTGGCCCAGTCAGCAGTCCAGTCATTACCATTCTGGAACGCACCTACGAAGGAAACCTTGTCGAACCATGAGTTAGAAGATATCTCGTCGAAGGAAGCTGTCAGGCTTGTGCCCACCGATGTGCTTGCGCTGATGATGGAGTTTATTCCAGCAAACGTCAGAGGAGTCCATGTCAGGACCTTATTGCCATTGTCGGGGAGCTGGAAGAAGGTGCTTGAGAACGACTTCTTGGTATCGTCGGTCTTCTTTGTCTTATAGTCGTAAAGAGCATCTTTATATACCTTGTTAAAGTCGGTACCCACAGCATCCATACCTGCGAAAGCTATGCGATGGAGCTTGAGCAGTCCTTCAGTGGCGGCCTGCTGAGTGTTGCCCTTCTCATTGTCAAGGATGAGTCCGATAGGCCATCCTATGGCAACACTGTTGTAGCAGTTGAGACGGGAGTTACGGCGTATGTGCATAGCAGCCTGGAACTTACCCATCGACGAGCCGTTCTCCGGGTTCATGCCACCACCATTGATGTAGTCGTTAGTATTCTGGAAGTTAGCGTCGAAGGTCTTCGGGCCGAGGAAGGTCATGTTTGAGAACGTGGCCGATGTGTATGGCTCGGCAGTAGAACCACCAGCGTTGTTGTCGCTTTCGAAGCCATTGCTCTGTGAGGCGTCGGCAATCTTGGAGTCACGGACCGACAGTCCATACTGCACATTGCCAGAGAAGCCGTTGTCGGTGTCGAAGTCATCATCCCAACCACGATAAGCGATGAGGTACTTACAGTTCACTGTACCTCCGAACCACTCATAAGAGTCATCGTTAGAGTAGCTGACCTGTACGTGGTCGATGGTCGTGCCGCTGCCCACAGAGCCAAGGGTAAGACCATTGATTTCCTTATCCTTCTCGAAAGGATAGCCGGCGAACTCTATGCGCACATATTCCAGGACACCGGAGTTATCCTTAGCATCATTGCCGCCGTGCTTTGTGCGTGGACCGCCTTCAATCTGCTGTGCGAGAACGCCATTGTTGTTAGGAGCCTTTCCACAGAGGATTACTCCGCCCCAGTCTCCAGGCTTGCGCTTTCCGGGAGCTTCCTCAGATGTGAATACGATTGGTGCTGTCTTAGTACCGCGTGCTATCAGCTTTCCTCCCGGCTCAGCAATGAGTGCAGCCTCCGTCTGCTTATCACCTTTGATGATTGTTCCCGGCTCTATGGTCAGTGTTGCTCCGTCGGCAATGTAAACCCATCCCTTCAGAATATATGTTCCCTTTTTCAGTGTCGTGTTACCCTTGAAGACAAACTCCTTGTTGCCGTTACCTATCTGTGTTCCGTTAGGGTTGTCGGAACCGTCCTCGTTGAAGAGGATACCGTCGCTTGAGACCAGTCCACCGTCGGTACCTTTATTGTATCCGGTGAACTGCGAGCCACCATTACCTGTGTTGTCACTGTTGTCGTCGCTACTGCAAGCGGTCATCGATGCCGCCAGAGCGATGATGCCTAAGCATCCTAAAAACTTGTTTGCTTTCATCTTTTCTCTAAAGTTTCTCTACCCTTCCCTTCGGATGATGCTTCGCTTTACCTTCATAGAAGCAGCCTAAAGGGAATGGTATTGAAAACCATGTTAAGTTAATTAAACGATTATATAGAAAACTCTTTTGTCTATAATTTCCATGTCAGCGTCAGCTGGAAGTTTCTTCCCGGCTTATAGTGCCTTGTGGTCTGCTGGATTTTCTTCGTTGTGCCGTCGTAGAGCGTAACAGTGGAAAACTGCTTGAACTCGATGCTCTGGTTGAGGATATCACGCAGTGCGAGTTTCAGTTCCAGATGCTTGCCGAAACGCTTGCCTGCCGTGAGGTCGAAGGCGTCGCGCGGCATCTCATAGCTGTCCGGCACCCGCACGCTTTTCTGTTCACTGCTGCCCTCGGTACGTCCCACTCCGACGATACGCTTTCCTATTCTGTTATAGAGCAAGGCAATGTCGAGAGCAAGAGGCTCATTCTTATAGAACAGTCCGGTGTTTACGAGGTACGGCGACTGTCCCTGCATGGCGCGGTCATACTCCACGCTTCCTTTTTCAAAATTCACGCGGCTATGGATAAGTGCTCCGTTGAAGCTCCATGAGAAGTTTCGCAGTCCTATAAAGTCGAGGCTCTTGCGTATATCGAGTTCCAGTCCGTAGTTGTTAGCCGACTTGGCATTCTTATAGGAGTAGATGACGTCAGTACCTCCCGACATAGTGTATACCCACTCTATAGGCGAGTCGAAGTGCTTGTAGAACGCTGCGAGAGAAACGGTCTCACCCTTCGATGGATACCACTCCCAGCGCAAATCAATATTGTCCACATGACAGTCGCGGAGGTTGTAGTTTCCCTGCACATCACTGGCCAGGTCGAAGTCGTAGTATACCGATGGCGAGACCTCACGGAACTCCGGTCTGTTGATGCTCCGTCCATAGGCGAGCCTGAGCTGATGTTGTTCGTTGAGCTTATATGTCATGTTCAACGACGGGAAGAGGTTGCCATGGCGGTAGTAATTGCTCTTATGGCTCTCCACATCCTGACGCATGTTTGTGATGAGTTCCATCTGATTCCACTCATAGCGCATTCCGGCCAGGACGCTGAAGCTTCCGAAGGGCAGTGTCGCCGAGACATATCCAGCTCCCAACGTGTTGTGTCCGCTGTAGTCGTTGGTCTTGTTCACGTCCTCAAGGAGATACAGCTTGTCAGCACCGAAGTTGTCAGCATTACCCAGCAGCGCCGGCATATCCATGGAGCGGAAGCCCTGCGGCAGCGTGTTGTCGGAATTGGTATACCAGTAAATGAAGTTACGGGTTTTGTAATCACGCGTCCTGTACTCTCCATAAGCTCCGAACTTGAGTTTTGGTGTCCATGAGCCGAAATTGAACTGATGCTCATCGTTGACCTGGAGGGAGAAGATATGTTCGTCGAGCGATGTCCACTCACGTGATATATCGTTCTGATACAGCCAGATATACGAGTCGCTCTCTGATGGGTCTTCGTTATATAATATGTATTTTCTTCGGTCAGGAAGGCGGCGGTTGGCGTAGGCATAGCCGGCGCTCCAGTCCATCTGGTCGTTGGTGAACGAATGACGGCCTGTAATCTGTCCCGTATATGTGGTTCGGCTTCTGTAGAAGTATTCGGCGGAACGTTCCGGCTCCGACTGTGCCGACATACCCTCACGATTGGTGTAGCGGCTGTTTCCGAGCTGATTGAAGATATTCTTGAGCTGGTATTTGTTCCGTCCACTAGGGCTGAGAAGCGTCAGGTTAAGCATCACTCCCAACCGTACGTTATGGTTGTACTGGTTATCCGTCGACAGTCGGAGTGGATTCTCACGGTCGTTATCCACGTCGTAAGCACCATAGAAGTTATTTATCATTCCACGGTAGGTGCGGTACTCATTGGTATAATTCATCGCGGCCGTCATTCCCAGCTTATTGCCGGATAGATTCCAGCTGCGGCTCCAGTCTGCACCAAGCTTCAGGTCGCCCAGCGGATGGTCGCGGCTGACACTCCAGTCGTTGCTCAGATGGTTGCCGAGAAGACTGTACATGGTGTTGCCGCCACTGTTCTGTCCGAGAGAGTGGAGAGCCGTTTCTATGCCGCCATGCAGCGACCGCAGTCCATTGTCGAAACCGAGCCAGTCGGTACCGGAGGCTTTCGTCGACAGGAACTCCCGGAATGCCGACTGGCTGTTCCAGTTTCCGCCGATGGTGATATGCGCCGCGTTCTCCGCAGGTATCTCCTTAGTGTTTATAAGGATGAAGCCACCGGTATAGTCGGCGGGATATTCCGCCGACGGTGTCTTCACAATGGTCAGATTATCAATCTGATTGCTTGGTATCATATCGAAGGAGAACGCACGTGTGTCGGCCTCGCTGCTTGGAACGGCACCGTTATTTATCCACACATTATTATACCGTTGCGACAGTCCGCGGACCATCACGAACTTATCATCGATGAGGCTGACGCCTGGCACACGGCGGATGACCTCACCGGCATTGGAGTCTTGTGTGCGTTGTATCTCTTGTGCCGAAATGTTGCTCACTATGACGGAACTCGCCTTGGTCTTCTGTATCATAGCCGTTTGCGTGTTGCTCCTTGAAACTCCGGTTACTGTGACCTCGCCGAGTGTCTGTTCATCAGCCGTCAGTGCTATCTTCAACAGATTGCCGGCACCGTCGGGCCTCGCCTGAACTCCGTCAATATTTTGAGTCTTATATGAAAGATATTTTATTGTTACCGTATATTTCTCTCCATTCTTCAATCCAGTGAGGCAGAAGTTGCCGTCGATGTCGGTGACAGTCCTCTGACCGGTGCCCACGGCCTCAATGGCTGCCCCAATGATTGGCTCGTGGGAACTCTTGTCCGTAACGTTTCCACGTATCTCCTGTGCTCTTGCGCTCGCCGCAATAGCGAAGAATAAAATCAAGTTGAATGCAATTCTCATGTAAATCTTCATCTTCTTTATTTTGATATGCTTTCTGTTTTCTCGGTTGCAAAGGTAGATGTGTAATATTACATTGGAATTAAGGTGGTGTTACATGTAGGTTAATTTAAAATAGGGCGTTCAATTTGTTGTACCCAAAATTCCTTCGGCTTGCTTCAATCCCCAACATATGGATATTCAAATTTCGGATGTGTCCACTTAATGACCGAGATAATCGCTGACAACCTCGGAGATTGCTTAGCGGAAGCTTTGCGTTCATTGTGGATTGTGAGAATACATTTAATTAATGTCGATCGCAGCCTCGGAGAGGTATCCATTCAGCGCGTGGTGTCTGACGGCTGCAGGGTGCGGCCCTTGTGGCCGTCCGCAAACATATGAATATTGAATTTATGACGGAATTTAGCGTTTGGAGTCTGACCGTACCCTGCAAGCGGATTACATTCGCTTGTACTTCCTCTCCGAGGCTCTTAGTGGACACTATCCTTTCGAGCTATCCCCCAGGCTGCACTCGCTCCGCTCGCTTAGTCTGGGGTTACTGAGAGTGTGCCTCTTCGAGGCACCAATCCCCGTTCTTGTCCACAAATTTATCAACGAATTGAACACGTTACTTGAAAAACTTGAATTACACTAGCACTAAACTTGCTTGCACACATTGTAATATGTAAAACAATCTGACAATTTAACCCCTTCATATTTTGATTATTCTGAACGACGACTGATTATGGTGTCAAATACGGGAAATATGACCTTTTTGTATTTTATTGACAATCAACACGTTACTTGAAAGACTATTTTTAACGACCAAAATATGGTCAATTTTGGCCCTAAAAGTAAGGCTTACTTGCTTTGTAAGTGTAGTACATTTACGAGGTAAAACATATGCTTTTACCTTGTAAAACATATGCTTTTACAAATCAGCCCATTTTTCCCGCAAAATCACTGCTGTTTTCTTGACATTTGAATAATTTTAACTTCTAGATTGACTGATTTCCATAACATGATTTTGTAATAAGAATTCAAGTTACAATTATGATAAGTCAGTGCCTCGGAGATTCTGTAAATAACTGTTGCTCGTTGAGGATGAGGATAAACCCCACCACTACATTGGGTTCCGCAATAAAATTTAAGAAAACAGACCACACCCAGTGCCTCGGAGAGGCACACTCTCAGTAACCCCAGACTAAGCGAGCGGAGCGAGCGCAGTCTGGGGACAGCTCGAAGGGATAGTGTCCACTCAGAGCCTCGGAGAGGTTCAGACACGTAGTGTGTACATACACAAAGCCATATACCATTAGTCCTATAAGCCAACCATTAGGATATAATGATGAACACTACGTGTCTGTACCTCTCCGAGGCACGGAGCAAGGTTCCGCCATCTACCTACCCCAGGCTGCACTCGCTCCGCTCGCTTAGCCTGGGGTTACTGAGAAGTCGCCTCTCCGAGGCTGTAAATAACTGTTGCTCATAGAGGATGGGGATAACCACCACCACTACATTGGGTGACAGAGGTTTCCGTGGAGCGAGCGCATCCAGATAAGCAAGTGGGGGATTAAACACGGTGCCTCGGAGAGGCACACTCTCAGTAACCCCAGACTAAGCGAGCGGAGCGAGTGCAGCCTGGGGACAGATAGAAAGGATAGTGTCCACTCAGAGCCTCGAAGAGGAAGTACAAGCGAATGTAATCCGCTTGCAGGGTACGATCAGACTCCAAACGCTAAATAAAATATCCGTATCAGACCGACGGCTGCAGGGCGCGGCCCTCGTGGCCGTCCGCAAACATCTTCTTATTTAAATTATTACGGACGGCCACGAGGGCCGCACCCTGCAGCCGTCAGACACCACGCGCTGAATGGATACCTCACAGCCTCGGAGAGAGGCTGTAAATAACTGTTGCGCTTGGAGGATGGGGATAAACCCCACCCCTACATTGGGTTCCGCAGGGCGAATGCGCTTGAAGGATGGGGATAAACCCCACTCCTACATTGGGCTCTGCAGGGCGAATGCGCTTGAAGGATGGGGATAAACCCCACCCCTACATTGGGTTCCGCGGGACGAATGCTCATTGAGGATGGGGATAAACCCCACCCCTACATTGGGTTCCGCAGGGCGAATGCGCTTGGAGGATGGGGATAAACCCCACCCCATTGGGTTCCGAAGTACCGGTTACATCGGATTTCGCAGAGCAATCTTTGAGGATAACTTTCTATAGGTATTGATTTTTACTGTCGGACTATAGATATTGATTTTTACTGTCGGGTTCGAATCATATAAGCGAACAGATAGAAATAGTAAATATGGTTAGGACATTACACTAGCTGGAGGGCTCTGAGGACACCCTCCTTGTCGTAGTGAATTTTTGTTAAATTTATCTTGGAAAGAGAAAACTTATTCTAAATTTATTATCTTTGCACGGTAGTAATGTCTAACCAACAACTACTTATTCAAACATACTTAAAAACTAAACATTAAAACAGAATGAGCAATTTTACGAAGAAAGCAGGACTGATGATCCTGTTGCTGCTTACCGCCATTGTCGGTTTTGCAGCCGATGGCTCAGTAAAGGCCTTTAAGGTTGACCTCACCAACGGCAACCTGCTGACCCCTGACGAGACAACGAACAAGACAGCCTTCGAGTTCGGGATTGCCGTTGCTGATGATGGAACCGTTAGCAGGGTAGAGAAAGGAGCCACCGCATCGGTGGCGACACTCTCCGGCATGTTCCATTCCAATGAGCACGGCTGGAACAACTTCAAGGCTGAGGTCGCCGTTACCGGTCCTGTAAAGATTTCCATGGGCACATGCGCATGGGGCGGTAATGTAACGGTTAAGAACTCCAACGGTGAGACCGTGGCGACGATGAACACCAACACCGGAGCCTGCTATCACCAGAACAAGGAGAGCAATATCGTCTCCTGCTACTACAAAGGTTCTGACGCCACAACACTGACCATCAGCGGTGGCAACTATACCCCTTATTTTGCTGTTGAGACAGCTGATGCATCTGAATTGAAGCAAGAAGTAAACATAAACTTCTCCCTTGGCGATGCTACAGCCGAAGGTGTGCTTCCTGCTTCTGCTAAGGCCGAGGTGGGAACATCCTACACTATCCCTGTAAATCGCACCCTGTATGCCGCCGGCAAAACCCTTACAGCATGGTCTGACGGTACAAACAGCTATGCGCCGGGAGCACTGATGACCGTTCCTGATGCCGACGTAACGCTTACACCGGTGTTCACCGACAACACAGTATCACTCGGCGACCGCACCGAAGAGGTAACGCTGAATTTCGATTTCCAGCGTAAGAATGGAGCACCTCTGCTCTCTTATCAGGGCGTCAAAGGTATATATGTTACCCAGGCAACTGTCAATGGTAAAACCATTGATTCAAAACTCGACTTTAACACTAATCCCGGCAAGATTGCCAATGGTAACTGGACCGACTGGTGTCAGATGAATAAAGGCACCATCCTTACCATCCCTTCCGCACAGAATGCCGTCGTATCCATTGAGTCTTATAGTGCAACGACTACTACAACCATTGACGGTCAGACCGATTATTCCACATCCGGCAATACCGTTACCGCTACCGTAGCCTCCAAGAACGACTCTATTGACATCGTCATTGGCGACGGCTCGTATTTCAGAACGATAAAGGTGGTGCTGCCTGTCCCAACCCCGGCAGGCAAGACCTACGCCAATGAGGCCGTAACGGTGGAATATCCTTTCGAGGGAACAACCACGGACCCCGTAAAGATAAGCCCCGATGATGCTGTCTCGATGGCTTCCTTCACCACAGGTGATGATATTAAATATGTGAATAGCGGTGCAGCAAAAGGCATTACCTATGCTCGCTTCCAGCCTGTCAGCGGTGCAAACTCACCGAGCGACGCCGTACGTCTGGAATGGAGCGTCAAGCCGGCAAAGGGACTGACGCTCACCCCAACAAAGGTCAGTGCAAACGTACAGCGCTTCGGTACTGACGGCGGTCTGTTCGACGTGAAGGTCATGAATGCAGAAGGTACAGAAGAAACTATTGCGACAGGTCTCATTGCTCCGAGAGACAACAAGGAGCAGAAAAATGACAAATTTGGCAGCGACCCTAAGTACACCCCAAGCTTCAGTTACGATATCCCTGCCACTCTCGCCTCTTCCAATGGCTTTAAGCTTATTATATATGTATACGGTCTTGGCAATACCAAGCAGTTCGGTGTCAACGACGTGAAGATAGAAGGAACCGTCAGCGGAACTGTCGAGAACGTAGAGAAGTTCGCTTTCACTGCCACGGCATCACCGGCAGAGGGCGGCTCTGTAAAGGTTTATCCTACTGGCGATGAGTTTGAGGCCGACACAGAGCTGAAGCTCACTGCCACAAAGAACTTCGGATATAAGTTCGTCAACTGGACCGACGGCGACGGCAAGGTGCTCTCCACAGATGAGGTGCTAAAGTACACCGTCAACAGCGCAGCGTCGCTGACAGCAAACTTCGAGAAGGTAAACACATACTCGCTGACTTACAGTGTAGAGGGAGGCGCCAAGGACTATATGGTCTCCCTGAGCCCGGCACCAACCGTTGTCAATGGCAAGAACATGTATGAGGAGGGCACAAAGGTTACCGTCACCGCTACCGGCAACGATATCCTGACCTTCACCAACTGGTCTAACGGTGAGACCTCGGCACAGATTGTATTCGACATGACCGAGGACAAGACCGTTACTGCCAATTTCTCCGCTATAGACTATGTGGCAGCTTGGGATTTCTACAAGAAAGGCAACAACGGACGCGCCGCTGACTTCGCTGCTGAGAACAACGATGCTGACCAGCTCGTCCTTCGCGATGCCGACGGAACTACTTTCGGATGGCTTGACAAGAGCCAGGAGAGCGGCGGCTATGAGGGTCGTCCTGCCGGAGTGAACTGGCGCAACGACAAGGCCATCGGCACCTACTACTGGCAGACAAAGGTCGATGCCACAAACTTCACCGACCTTAAAGTTAAGTCGGCTATGATGTACAACTACAATGCCTATCAGACTTACAAGGTACAGTACTCACTCGATGGCGACAAATGGACTGACTTGGGCTCTATCGTCATGCCGGGTGTCAAGGCTTGGACAGATTCTGTCTTTGATGTACCTTCAGCAGCCAACAACCAGCCAAGCGTCTATTTCCGTTGGATTGCCGACAAGGCCTCAAGTATTGACGGTACACAATCTTATAATGACGGCAACGCTATAGGTGCCATCTATATCCTCGGTACTGCGAAGATTGTTGACGATGGTACTGCTCCAACGCTCGTCTCAACCGTTCCGGCTGAGAATGCTGTTAACGCATCGGCTAATGGCCGCATCGTGCTTACCTTCGACGAGAAGGTCAAACTGGCTGACGGAGCTGCTGCTACACTCGATGGCAAGAGCCTTCAGGGTACTGTCTCGGGGAAGACCATCACTTTCCAGTACAAGGGTCTGAAATATTCCACCGACTATACGTTCACCCTTCCCGCAAATGCTGTCAGCGACCTCACCAACAACAAGCTTGCGGAGGCCATCACGCTCCACTTCACCACACGTGCGAAAGCTGCTGTAAGCAAACAGCTCTATGACTTCGTCATCCCACGCGACGGCTCCTTCCGCGAGGCCATTGCCGCTGCCAACAACCGCAAGGACAAGAGCGCACGCTTCCGCATCTTCGTCGAGAAAGGCAACTACGAGATACCGTTTGAGGGAACAAGTGTAGGTAGTGATGGAATAACCTATCCTGCGACGACGACCACCCTGACCGCAAGCAACGTATCAATTATCGGTGAGGACCGTGATGCTACTGTTCTGAAGAATAAGACCAACCCTGTAATCGCTAGCGGCGCCGATCCTCTGGAGGGCATCGGCCATAACGACCTCCTACAGATAAGCGGTTCCAACACCTATCTTGAGGACATCACACTGCGCAACGGCAGCGACGACGCTACCGGCCGCAACCTCGCCGTACAGGACAAGGGCGACAAGACCATTTACAAGAACACCACTCTCTACGGATATCAGGACACATGGACGAGCAACAACTCAAGGGCCCGCTACTACTTCGAGGATGGTGTGATACGCGGACGCACCGACTATATCTGCGGTAAGGGCGACGCCTTCTTCAATGGCGTTACCTTCTCGAATGTGCCGGGCGGCTACATCGCCGTTCCGTCACAACCAAAGAAGTACGGATACATCCTCTCCGAGTGCACCATTAAGGGTGAGGGTGCCGGCGACTACACCCTCGGACGTCCTTGGGGCTCGGGTACTCCTATCGCTCTTTGGATAAACTGCACCATGGACCCGCAGCCATCGGCTATAGGTTGGAACGAGATGAGCGGCGGCTGGCCGGCACGCTTCGCCGAGTATGGCTCAAAGACAGCTGCAAGCACTCTGATAGACCTTAGCGGACGTAAGAAGACCTTCGGCGACAACCATGACAACAATCCTGTGCTCACAGCTGAGGAGGCATCACAGTACACCGTTGCCACCGTTATGGGCGGTGATGACGGCTGGGATCCGCAGGCTCTCACCGAGCAGGCCTCGGCTCCGGAGAACGTGGTTATCGACGGAACGACTCTCACCTGGAGCAACAACGACTATGCCCTGCTGTGGGCGGTATGCAAGAACGACAGCGTGGTGGACTTCACCATCGAACCGACATACACCGTCGACGATGCCACCGCTACATGGTCAGTGCGCGCTGCCAATGAGATGGGTGGTCTCAGTGATGCTACAGTGGCCGTGAAGAAAGGTGCCACCGGTATTACAGAGATTGCAGATACCGAGGGCAACGTCATTGCCAAAGAGGTCTACACCCTCGACGGACGCCGTATTGCCAAGCCTTCACGTGGTGTCAACATCATCGTCAGCACCAAGGCCGACGGCACAAAGGTTGCCAAAAAGGTGATCCTTAAGTAAACTACACATCATTTCATAACCACAAACGCCGGGATGATTATCCAATCATCCCGGCGCTTTTATTTTTCCTACTTTGTATTCTGCCAATAGATACAATAATATTATGCCTTCTTCATCCGCTTGCATTTTCCAGAGAAATCGATTACGTCGATGCGAATAATCTCTGTGCGGTGGAAGCTGGCATGGGCATACTTGTCGCCTATCTCCTTGTAGTCGGGCGAGAGCTTGTCGATGAGCAGGTGGAGAGCGTGCATGCGCTCTTCCTCCGGAAGTCCCGTACGTGCCTCTCCAAAGACTATGACGCTTTCGTATTCTGTTGTGAAGTTCTTTGGTAAGAGATGGGTCCGTCCAACAACGCACAAGGAGACCTTCGGGTGGTTGGCAATGGCGCGAAGTTTCCGTCCTTCGGGGGCACAGTGGATGTATATCTTGTCTTCGCCATCCCAGACGAAGTTTACCGGAATGCCATAGGCCTGACCGTCGTCATCGACCATTGACAGTACTCCATACTCAGCGGTTTCCAACAACTCCCTGGAACGGGCCTCATCAAGCAGGCGGTCCTGCCTGCGTACAGTATCGTTAATGTATTTCATATTCATCAGAGATTTTCGGCAAAGATACGAATTTTATTCCATTCATTAATTGCTATATGCATAGAAAATCACCCCGAGACATTAACATCTTGATACACACTACGTGTATGTACCTCTTCGAGGCTGTGAGGTATCCATTCAACGCGTGGTGTCGGGCGGCTGCAGGGCGCGGCCCTCGTGGCCGTCCGCAAACATATGAATATTGAATTTATGACGGACGGCCCCTAACCCTACCTAGCCGCGCCCTGCAGCCGACAGTCTGACACGGATATTTTATTTAGCGTTTGGAGTCTGACCGCACCCTGCAAGCGGATTGCATTCGCTTGTACTGCCTCTCCGAGGCACCGTGCGGGTTTTGCTCATCTGCCTATCCCCAAACTGCACTCGCTACGCTCGCTTAGCCTGAGGTTACTGAGAGCCAGCCTCCGAGGCTGTAAGACACTGTTGCGCTTGGAGGATGGGGATAAACCCCACCCCTACATTGGATGACAGAGGTTTCCGTGGAGCGAGCGCATACAGATAAGCAGATGGGGGATTACACACGGTGCCTCGAAGAGGCACACTCTCAGTAACCCCAGACTAAGCGAGCGAAGCGAGCACAGTCTGGGGTATAGGTCGGAAGCTCGCATTCACTCAGAGCCTCGGAGAGGTT
>ONDK01000065.1 GCA_900316565.1 uncultured Prevotella sp.
TCTCTGATACTCTGTGTCTCCGTGTCTCTGTGTGAGTATTGCTTCAAGAATATTGGTTCATATTATTATTACCGCCAAGAGATGAGCGTGTAGGAGGTGGGTGTCTCTATGACGAATACAGGAAAAAGGGGAGCGATGCCTCGCGGCATGACTCCCCTGCAAACTTAAACAACCAATAAAAGAAATAGATTGTCAAATGAATATTTGTATTGTTGAGAACTAGCGGATGAACAGCAGTTCGCGATACTTCGGCAGTGTCCACAGCTCGTCGCTGACGATGAGCTCCAGCTTGTCGATGTGATAGCGAATAGCGTCAAGTTTCGGCTCCACGGTGTCGTGATAAGCGATGGCTTTCTCACGTGGGTCCTCAATCTTGTTGGCAACCTTGCGTGCGTCGATGAGCTTGTCTACACCCTTCTCAATGGTCTCGGTGCGCTCAGCAATCTCCTTGATGAGCTCGATGTTGCGCTCGGAGAGCTTCAGGGCCTTGTCCTTACCGAAGATGTTGACGATGCTCTGTACATCCTTTGCCAGCTGACTCTGATAGTGTGTGGCAACAGGGATGATATGGTTCATGGAAAGGTCGCCGAAGACGCGTGCCTCAATCTGTATCTTCTTAGTGTATGTCTCCCACTTTACCTCGTTACGTGCCTCAAGCTCATGACGGTTCATAACCTTCATCGACTCGAACATCTTAACGCTATCGTCGTCGAGGTAACGGTCGAAGATTACCGGGCAAGACTTTTCGGTGTCAAGTCCGCGCTTCTCAGCTTCCTTAATCCATTCGTCGCTGTAGCCGTTTCCGTCGAAGTGGATAGGCGCACAGGTCTTGATGTCGTCCTTTACTACTGAGAGGATGGCAGAGAACTTCTCCTCGCCCTTGGCGATAAGTGCGTCTACACGTGTCTTGAAGTTGGTCAGAGCCTCGGCTACTGCGGTGTTGAGGACGATCTGTGCACTTGCGCAGTTGGCCTCAGAGCCTACAGCACGGAACTCGAAGCGGTTACCGGTGAAGGCGAATGGGCTGGTACGGTTACGGTCGGTGTTGTCGCGGAGGATATTTGGTATCTCTGGGATGTCGATAGCCACACCTTCCTTACCCTTGATGACCAGTGCGTCCTTGTCGGATTTGAGGATATGGTCGAGGACATCACTGACAGTCTTGCCGAGGAAGGAAGAGATGATTGCTGGAGGTGCCTCGTTGGCGCCCAGACGGTGAGCGTTGCCTGCATCCATGATGCTGGCCTTCAGCAGTCCGTTGTGTTTGTAGACACCCATAAGGGTCTCGACGGTGAATACCACGAAGCGCAGGTTGTCCTCAGGAGTCTTGCCAGGACCGTGGAGCAGAATGCCCGTGTCGGTAGAGAGACTCCAGTTGTTGTGCTTACCGGAACCGTTGATGCCGTCGAAAGGCTTCTCGTGAAGCAGTACCTCGAAGCCGTGTTTGTGGGCCACTCTCTTCATGAGACTCATCAGCAGCATATTATGGTCTACGGCAAGGTTTGTCTCCTCGAAGATAGGAGCGCATTCAAACTGGTTCGGCGCTACCTCGTTGTGACGTGTCTTCACAGGAATACCAAGTTCAAGAGCCTGTATCTCCAGGTCTTTCATGAAAGCCTGCACGCGCTCAGGAATGGTAGCGAAGTAGTGGTCATCCATCTGCTGGTCCTTGGCGGAAGAGTGTCCCATGAGCGTACGACCGGTGAGCTGCAGGTCTGGGCGTGCTGCATAGAGCTCAGAGTCGACGAGGAAGTACTCCTGCTCCCAACCGAGGTTGGAAATGACCTTCTTTACATCTGGATAGAAGTAGTGGCAAACGTCGGTTGCTGCTACGTTGACGGCGTGAAGCGCACGGAGCAGAGGTGCCTTGTAGTCGAGGGCCTCACCGGTGTAGGAGATGAAGATTGTCGGGATACACAGTGTGTCGTCGATGATGAACACTGGTGATGTCGGGTCCCAAGCGGAGTAACCGCGTGCCTCGAAAGTAGAACGTATGCCACCTGAAGGGAATGAGCTGGCGTCAGGCTCCTGCTGAACGAGTAGTTTTCCTGAGAACTCCTCAATCATACCACCCTTTCCATCGTGCTCGATGAAAGAGTCATGTTTCTCTGCTGTACCTTCTGTCAGAGGCTGGAACCAGTGTGTGTAGTGTGTTACACCGTTCTCGTCGGCCCACTGCTTCATGCCCTTTGCTATCTCGTCGGCGATGGAGCGGTCGAGCTCCGCACCGTTGTCGATAACGTCGATGAGCTTCTCATAAACGTCGCGGGAGAGGTATTTATACATCTTCGCGCGGTTGAAAACTTTCTTACCGAAGTACTCTGACGGACGTTCGGTAGGCTGAATTACTTCTACAGGCCTTTTCTCCGAGGCCTTTGCGACTGCTTGAAATCTCAGATTTTCCATATTATTGTTTTTGGAGTTTTTTCGTTTGTATTTTTATTACTTTCTAAGCCACTGCTTGATGCGCTCCATGGCCTCCAGACAGTCGGCGCGGTCGCCGAAAGACGTGAGGCGGACGAAGCCTTCTCCCGATGGACCGAAGCCCACGCCAGGTGTACATACCACCTGCGCGCCGTAGAGCATCTGCTCGAAGAACTGCCATGACGGTGTGTCGTCGGGAGTCTTTACCCAGAGGTAAGGAGCATCGGTACCGCCGTAGACCTTCAGGCCGAGGTCGGAGAGCTCCTTATGCATTATTGACGCGTTCTTCATGTAGTAATCGATGGTCTCGCGTATCTGCTTCTTTCCTTCAGGAGTGTATATAGCCTCGGCTCCACGCTGGGAGATATAGCTTGTGCCGTTGAACTTTGTCGACTGGCGGCGAAGCCAGAACTGGTTCAGCTCTACGCGTTTCCCGTCGATGGTGGCTGCTGTAAGTTCCTTCGGAACGACCGTATAACCGCATCTGACACCGGTGAACCCTGCCGTCTTGGAGTAAGAGTGGAACTCTATAGCCACCTTTCGCGCACCACGAATCTCATAAATGGAGTGTGGAATGTCCTCATGCTGGATGTAAGCCTCGTAAGCGGCGTCGTAGAATATTATCGAGTCGTTGTGTATGGCGTAGTTGACCCATTTCCGGAGCTCTTCCTTTGTTATCACAGTCCCTGTCGGGTTGTTGGGGTAACAGAGGTAAATCATGTCTACACGGTGGTCAGGAATCTTTGGTGTGAAGTCGTTCTTGTCGGTGCAAGGCATGTATGTTACGTTGCTCCATTTGCCGTTCTCAAATATTCCGGCCCGTCCAATCATAACGTTTGAATCGATGTATACAGGATAGATTGGGTCGGTAACGGCCATGGAGTTGTCCCACCGCACGAGCTCGCTGATGTTTCCCGTGTCCGACTTGGCTCCGTCATTTACGAAGATCTCGTCCGGGTCGAGGTGAACACCCCGTGGAAGGAAATCGTTCTTCACGATGGCCTCACGAAGCCAGAGATAGCCCTGCTCCGGACCGTAGCCGTGGAAAGTCTCCTTATGCGCCATGTCGTCGACGGCTTTGTGCATAGCCTCTATGACTGCTGGGGCCAGAGGCTGAGTCACGTCGCCGATACCCAGGCTGATGACGTTAGCCTTCGGGTGTGTGGCCTTGAAGGCATTGACCTTCTTCGCTATGTCGGCGAAGAGGTAGTTCTTTTGCAGCTTTAGGAAATGTTCGTTTACTAATGCCATATCTTGTTTTCTTTTATTTCACCCTCATTCTCTCGGCCTTCTCTTATGGAAGCGGTGTAGGGTGAATGGTTGTTGCTTGTTATCCTTTAATCTTCTTGCCTTTTTACTCCGGCAGCTGTATTGTTCCCTCGAAAGCGAATGCCGCCGGTCCTGTCATATATATATGATTATCGTCGCGCCATTCGATGGTCAGCGTTCCGCCGTCCATCACTATCTTGACAGGTTTCTTTCTGTCGGCTCGTCCTGTGGTGATGGCTGCCACAGCTGTGGCACATGCTCCAGTCCCGCAGGCCATGGTGATGCCGCTGCCGCGTTCCCAGACCCTTGTACGGAACTCGTTCTTGCCTTTCTGCACCGCAAACTCGATGTTGCAGCGTTGTGGGAATGCCTTGTCGTGCTCTAGCGTCCGTCCCCGGTTTGTCAGTGCCTGGTCTGACGGTTCCTCGTCGGTGAAGAGCACGAAGTGCGGGTTGCCCATAGAAACAAACGTACCGTCAACGCGCGAACCGTCATACTGCTCTTCTGCATCGAGCCTCGGTTCAAGCATGTCGACGGTAACGGAGTCCACCTTTGAAGTGTCTTCTTTGTCTATATGCAGGTTGAGTATCTTTATTCCGCTGGCTGTCTCCAGACGGATGACGCTCTTGCGAGTCATGCCCTTCTCATAGAGGTATTTGCCTATGCACCTGCTGGCGTTGCCGCACATCATAGCTTCAGAGCCATCGGCATTGAAGATGCGCATGCGGTAGTCGGCTGCTTCGGTCGTGGGCTTGCATATAAGCACCAGTCCGTCGCTGCCAATGCCGAAATGTGGACGGCTCCATTCTATTGAGGCCTTTGCCGGGTCAGGAATACTATATAATAATGTATTAACATATATATAATCGTTTCCGGCACCATGCATCTTTGTGAAAGCTATGGTATTTGTCATATTGCTGTTTAAATTGACTTTACTATTTCTTTTTGTTTGATTTCGAGTACAAAGATACGGCCTTTTGTTCAATCTAAAGCAATAATTCTTGCATAATTCTTCTACTTTTTAAGTCTTTATTTCATTTTAACAGATTTTTTGTAATTTTCTTCACAGAGTGTAAGTATTTTGTATTTCTACACTTACAGTCTGATACTTATATATTTTTTCTATTTACAATATGACTATACTTTTGTTGTTATACTGACAAAATGTTGTACTTTTGCAGCAGAAAGTTTACAAAACGTCAAATCAATCAGATAAATCATTAATATTAACACATTAAAAGAGAGAGGTAAACATGAAGAAGATTGAAGCAATTATCCGCAAGACCAAGTTTGAAGAGGTCAAGGAAGCCCTCCTTCGTGCCGACATCGAATGGTTTTCCTACTTCGATTGCCGAGGAGAAGGCAAGATGCGTCAGGCCAGAATTTACCGTGGCGTAGCTTACGACACCAGTAGCATCGAGCGTATGATGCTTAACATTGTAGTCCGTGATAAGAATGTCGAGAAGACAGTAACAGCTATCCAGCAGGCAGCTCAGACAGGTGAGATTGGTGATGGACGTATTTTCATCCTTCCTGTTGACGATACAGTACGTATCAGGACCGGTGAGCGCGGCGACATCGCTTTGTATAATGCTGAGCAGGAGAAGTGATTTTATAGAGAAAGCATAATTTGTTTAGTGCTTCTCCGTCTGAAACTCATCAATAAGGGATAACAACAACACAATTAAGAATCGGACTCTACCGCTAACTATCAAATACTCTCTCTCTTCGTGGGAGGGTTTGGGTGGGTCATAAAATTATTACAACTATGACAATACAAGATTTAGGAATATCAGTTGATACCTTATGGCTGTTGCTTGCAGCTGCTTTGGTATTCTTTATGCAACCGGGCTTTGCCCTTTGTGAGGCTGGATTTACCCGTCGTAAGAACACTGCAAACATCTTGTTCAAGAACTTCGTTGACTTCATGTTCGGTTCCGTACTTTTCTGGTTCGTAGGTTTCGGATTCATGTACGGTTCTGACAACGGGTTCATGGGGATGCCGAACTTCGGCGACCTGTCATTCTATCATAACGCTGCTGGCCTTCCTACCGAGGCTGAGCTTATCTTCCAGACGGTGTTCTGCGCAACGAGTGCAACGATCGTCTCCGGTGCTATGGCAGAGCGCACAAAGTTCTCCATGTACTGTGTCTATTCCTTCTTCATCTCACTGCTTATCTATCCTATTGAAGGCCACTGGTCTTGGGGCGGTGGCTTCCTGAACGCTGCTGACGGCAACTTCATGGCTACTGTCTTCGGAACAAGTTTCCACGACTTCGCAGGTTCCGCTGTCGTCCACTCTGTTGGCGGTGTGCTTGCATTCATCGGTGCCATCGTTCTCGGTCCGCGTCTTGGCAAATATACCAAGGACGGTAAGAGCCGCGCTATCCCTGGTCACAGCCTTGCTATGGCTGCCCTCGGCGTATTCATTCTTTGGATGGGATGGTTCGGATTCAACCCAGGCTCAACCCAGGCTATTGCCGGTGAGGCAGCCCGCGTATCGGCTTCACACGTCTTCTTGACCACTAACCTCGCAGCTGTTGCAGGTGGTCTGGCTACCATGTTCTTCACATGGATTAAGTACGGCAAGCCTTCATTCTCACTGACTCTGAACGGTATCCTTGCTGGTCTTGTCGGTATCACTGCCGGCTGTGATGCAGTAAGTCCTGCAGGCGCACTCATCATTGGTGCCATCTGCGGTATCGTACTTCCTATCTCCGTAACATTCATCGACACAAAGCTCCACATCGACGACCCTGTCGGCGCAAGCTCCGTTCACGGTGTCTGCGGTATCCTCGGCACAATCCTGACTGGTTTCTTCAGTCTTTCTGAGGGTGTCCTCTACGGCCACGGTTTCGCATTCCTTGGAGCACAGTGCTTCGGTATCGTTGTCATCGACCTCTGGACTGCAGTATGCGGTATCATCCTCTTCATGACTATCAAGAAGACCGTCGGTCTCCGTGTTGACAAGCGCATTGAGGAAGAGGGTCTCGACATCTACGAACACGGAGAGAGCTGCTACACTGCTTAATCCACAAACCTGTCTTAAGTTCCTACCCGCCTTTAATGGGAAGCGTACCTTTGAATATAATTTGTCTATCTTCCCAAAGGTGAGGTAGGAGATAAGAAAGTGATAGTTTTCACTGAATTAATAACTTAATAATAAAAATCCAAGTTTCTCCTTCCTGCCGCCTTTTTCCGACAGTCTGATGGAGGAGACAAAAGAGGCAAGGGAGAATCTTGGTATCATTGATTATGAAAAAGACAATACTTGCAATAGCAGCCATGATGGCACTGTCGGTGGCAGGAGCCAAGGCACAGGATAAGGTTGAGGGAACGATTGGCGCAGACATTGTCAGCCGTTACTACTGGCGTGGCCAGGCACTTGGCGACGGAGCCATCCAGCCTACTCTGGGCGTTTCATGGAAAGGCCTTTCGCTAACGGCATGGGGCAGCTACGGATTTGTTGATACTGACGACACCAAGGAGTTTGACCTCACGCTGGCTTACGCCTACAAAGGCTTCCATGCCGGTGTTACCGATTACTTCTTCGACCGTGGCGCCGATTTCGACGGCGAGCCTATAGAGGACGCGAAGTACTTTAAGTATTCAGCCCACAAGACCACTCATGTATGGGAGGCTAACTTAGGCTATGACTTCGGCTGCGTAGCTTTGAACTGGTACACCAACTTCGCCGGCAATGATGGAGTCAATAAGTCGGGAAAGCGCGCTTACAGTTCATATGTGGAGGCTGCGGCACCATTTAAACTTGCCGGACTCGACTGGACGGCAACAGTGGGAGCTGTCCCATACCGTACATCGTTCTACTCAAAGGCTAACGGCTTTGCAGTAACTAATGTGTCCCTCCGCGCTACAAAGGATATAGAGATTACAAACAAGTTCTCTGTTCCTGTCTTTGCGCAGGTCGCTGCAAATCCGAGCAACGAGAAGGCTTACTTCCTTGTAGGCTTCACCTTGCAGCCGTAGGTGATAAGGAGAACTTCAGTTCATGCATATTTCGCGTAATCCATAATGTCTCTTACTGAGAGCGCGGTTCGTGAACTGACAGCATCTCTTTTGATTACTCTTTGCAGGGAATTAGAATTTTGGGAAACATTTCCTTATCGGCGTAGATTTTGGGAAATGTTTCTCATTTTTATATATTTCTTCCTGATATATTACTTTTTTATTAAAACTGAGAAAATAAGTTATCATTTCGTTTGTAGAAACACAGAAAAAGTGTAACTTTGCAACTAATTATCGAACAAATTTAAACATTCTGTATTATAAAGACCACGTCATAGGTTCCTCTTGGCGTTATAATGATCTCTCACCTCGCAAGAGTAAGTGATGTGATTATTGGTCTGTGCAATAAAAGAAAGATTATGTGTGGAATAGTTTCAATCCTGAACATTCAGGAACAGACACCGGAGCTCAGGCAGAAAGCCCTGAGGATGAGTCAGAAAATCCGTCACCGCGGACCTGACTGGAGTGGTATATATGTCGGCGGTTCAGCAATACTGGCGCATGAGCGTCTTAGTATTGTAGACCCGGAGAGCGGTCGTCAGCCGCTGTTCTCGCCCGACAAGAAGCAGGTGCTCGCCGTCAATGGTGAGATTTACAATCATAAGGACATCCGAGACGAGTTCAAGGATTATCAGTTTCAGACCGGTTCCGACTGTGAGGTTATTCTTGCCCTCTACCGTAAGATGATGACAGAGAGCAACGGCCATCCCACTGATGCTGATCTGACGAAGATGCTGGAGAGTCTCAGTGGTATCTTTGCTTTCTGTCTTTATGACGTAGAGACCGACCAGTTCCTCATGGCGCGCGACCCGATAGGTGTTATACCTCTTTATATAGGTTATGACGATGACGGCAAAGTCTACTGTGCCTCAGAACTTAAGGCCCTGGAAGGACAATGCGACCGCTATGAGCCGTTCCTCCCCGGAAGCTACTATTGGAGCCGTGAGCCGGGGCAGCATAAGTATTACCATCGTGAGTGGATGGAGCATCCTGTTACCGATGCTTCCGACCATACACCGGAAGGTGTGTCCGCTACACCTGAGACAGAGATGTCGGCGGCGGCAGAGAAGATCCGTGAGTCGTTGATGTCGGCTGTCCGTCGTCAGCTTATGTCCGACGTGCCTTATGGCGTGCTCCTTTCCGGAGGTCTCGACTCATCGGTTATCTCCGCCATTGCAGAGAAGTTCGCCCAGCATCGTGTGGAGGATGGCTCAAAGGCATGGTGGCCACGTCTTCACTCTTTTGCCGTAGGACTTAAGGGTGCGCCGGACCTGGCAAAAGCTAAGTTGGTGGCCGACTATATCGGAACTGTTCACCACGAGATAAACTATACTATCCAGGAAGGCCTTGACGCCATCCGTGATGTGATATACTTCATCGAGACCTACGATGTAACCACTGTTCGTGCAAGTACCCCTATGTATCTGCTCGCCCGTGTCATAAAGTCGATGGGCATCAAGATGGTGCTCTCAGGTGAGGGTGCCGATGAAATCTTCGGTGGATATCTCTACTTCCATAAGGCTCCGTCGCCAGAGGAGTTCCACAAGGAGACGGTACGCAAACTCTCGAAACTCTATCTTTACGACTGCCTGCGCGCCAACAAGTCGCTGGCTGCATGGGGTGTGGAGGGACGTGTGCCGTTCCTCGACAAGGAATTCCTTGATGTTGCCATGAGCATAGACCCGAAATTTAAGATGTGTCCCGGACAGACCATTGAGAAGAAAGTCGTGCGTGAGGCTTTCTCCGACATGCTTCCTGCTGAGGTGGCCTGGCGCCAGAAGGAACAGTTCTCCGATGGTGTCGGCTACAGTTGGATTGACACCCTTAAGGAGATAACCGCCTCTGCCGTCAGCGATGAGCAGATGGCACATGCCGCTGAGCGCTTCCCTATCAATCCGCCGCGCAATAAGGAGGAATATTACTATCGGTCTATTTTTGCAGAGCACTTCCCTTCCGACAGTGCCGCGCGTTCCGTCCCGTCAGTGCCGAGCATTGCCTGCTCCACTGCCGAGGCTCTCGCCTGGGATAAGGCATGGGCTGGAAAGAACGAGCCAAGCGGCCGTGCTGTCAAGGACGTGCATCAGAATGCGTGATGCTATACCTTGTTCTAATTTTACCCCGGACAATAGAGACTTTCGGCTCTATGGTCCGGGGTTTTATTTGCACTTGTTTCCAAACGACATCTTAGGAGTATGACATTCAAACGATATCTTTTCCTGTATTCGTCATAGAGACACCCACCTCCTACACGCTCATCTCTTGGCGTTAATAATAATATGAATCAATATTCTTGAAGCAATACTCACACAGAGACACGGAGACACAGAGTATCAGAGACGGGCACCTTATTATATATAGAGTTCACAGAGACGGCTTCGCCGTGTGTGAGCCTTACAAACCTATCTCCAAAAAGTGACGAAGACAGGACATCTTAGGAGTATGATATTCAAACGATATCTTTTACGTGCGACATTTATGGAGATTTTATCTGTTTGTGATTAAAAGTTTACATTATATGCCGGTTTATGTCATGAAATAAAGTGTAAAGAATAGAAATATAAGGTATTCTGTTATGTAAGAAGAGACTGTCTTAACAAGTTTTTACACTTTTTTGTCGCCGCAAATAACCCATCAATGCGCACATTCTTTAAAATGTGCGACGTAAAGGGAAATATCTGGCGACAAATAGGGAACAGAATATGTAACGTTGTTTAAACATTTGATGCGACAAATATGTAGCATTTTGCTAATAGTTTACATTTTCTCTTGTTCTGTTGCCGTTCCGTGTTAATATCTTGTCATGACATCACTTGATAGGTATTGCATTCCTCTTATCTTATTGCTTATCTTCTTGTAAGTTTTTTTTAATTACTTTATTTTGCCAAATGTATCGTATTTTTTAGTATCTTTGCAGTTGAATATGTCAATAAATCAATCAACCAATGTGGAAATCAAACAGTCAAGCACAAAAAAAATAATTACATTCGCATAAGTAACAAGAAAATAACATTCATGAAAAGGAGCCTTATCTTTATCATAGCCGTATTATCGATTCTTTCAGTTCATGCCCAAAAGAAATCGTTACTGGATTATCCTGAAATTAGCTTGGGAGTATACGCTGACGGGAAACCAGTCCTCTGTCGTTTTGTGGCCGCAGACCCGGAGCTGAAGTATTTCGTATTTACTCCTGACCTGCCATTGTTGCTCGTAAGCGACGAGCACGCATATCACATGTTCAACACTGAGACCTGCGAGGAGTTGTCAGAAGGTAAATTTAAAGGTAAGGAACTTGCGCAAATCACCATGGATGGTATCTTGGTCTATTCTCCCGATAATTTGTTCTCATTCCATTACGGAAGGCCTACCTTCTTAAATCTTAAGGGTGAGAAGGTCTGGACCAACAAGGATTTCCTGGCTTTTGCAAGCAGAACGCTTAATGTGTCCTTATGTTTGGACAAAAAAAAGGACGACCAAATCAACGCCTACGATCTATCTACCGGCAAACTACTTTGGCACAAGGTCATTACCGACAAAAAACACAGTCTTTGGGCTGACGAATATAAAGACAAGTCTGATAAGCGTATCCGTTATTTTATCGGCGACAGTCTCATCCGTTTGAATGTCGTTACGGGCGATACTCTCCGCCATGCCTTTACGGCTGGAGTTAAGGAACCGCTGAAATCGAGGCTCAGCTTAGTTAAACTGAGAACGACATTGCCGGGGCGCGGTTTCGCGAGAGAAGCCATTTACTCTTATTCTGGCCTTGATGCAACAATCAAAGGAACCCACAGCAACATCATCTTCTCGGGTGATAGTATGTTTGTAGCTGACGCGAACCATCTCTATTGCCTTGACAAAGAACTTAAAACGAGATGGATGGCCGACCTTCCTGCCGGTTGTGGCTCTTTTTCTGCCATTAAGATTTTCGGTAATGAGATACGTATGCAGAATTACGGCGTGGCCTTTCAGAATTCGCTCGTTGGTAGATGTGGTCATCCCTTTAGCGCAAGTTTCGACAGAAAGACAGGAAGGCGGACTTCGCTGGCTATGATAGGAATAAAGTCAAAGGTGATAGGAGGAATGATGGTAGACGGCCGTACATACTGGCAAACCGATAACCACATCTATTACAATGATGATGGCGACAGTATATTCCATGAGATAAAGTGGAAACTCAATACAGAACTTCATCCGCAGGAGAACTATCCTGACTATGTAATTTGCGACACCGTGGGAGTGGTTCACGGTGGTGTCATGGAATATGTGACCACTGACAGTAATCGTATTGTCGTGGAAGTCTACGGCCAGGACGTAAATGTCGTCAAGTCGGATGGCAGCTGCGAATTTATTCCTGCAGACAAAGTCTTCATCGCTGACGGTAACAATGTTTACTCCACAAACAATATCGGTGATAAACCAAACACTTTTGTAATCGTTGACCCCAAGACACGAAAGGTAGAATGCACCTTCCATTTACGTGGCTCTGTTACTCGTGATACAAAAGGCAATGTCTATGTTGCTACCAAACAGGGTGTCGGGTTTCACAAGTTCAAACCACTTGCTCTGCTATAACAACATGGTATACAGCCCCGTCAGGGGCTTTACCCCATGTGAACGGTCCGTGGTTTTTCACAAGAACGCAAGGAGCGTGAACTGGAATGACAATTAAGTTTCAGTTCTTCTGCATCAGTATTTCATGCAAATTACTCCAGTATTTCATGGGAATTACTGCAGTACAAAGTGCGAATTACACCAGTACTTCGCGTAAGTACTCAGCCGGGACGGACTGAGTGGTGGGAAACTTTGGTTAATTATTCTAAACATTATGGTGCGGAGAGATTGCATCTCGTTGGTTTTTCGTAATATTGCAGCCGATATTTTTTAGGATAACATATATGACAGCAAGAACTGTTTCTTCGGGAAGTACGGCTCACCGCCTCAGTGCGATGGGACTGTTGGTGACATTGGGCATAGTATACGGCGATATAGGTACGTCGCCGCTGTATGTTATGAAAGCCATTACCGGTGCCACCTCAATGGTGACAGCCGACTATATAATTGGTGCGGTATCGTGCATCATCTGGACGCTCACCTTCCAGACCACGCTGAAGTATGTTGTGCTTGCCCTGCGCGCCGACAACAAGGGCGAGGGTGGCATCTTAGCACTCTACGCACTCGTGAGAAAGCACGGCCGGGCGGGACTCTACCTCTTGGCTATCATCGGCGCCAGCACCCTCGTCGCCGACGGAGTTATCACACCGTCTATAACGGTGCTGTCGGCCATCGAGGGACTACGCGCCTACGCACCGTCGACACCCGTCATCCCCATCGCCGTTGCCATTCTGACGGTGCTTTTCTTCATCCAGCAGTACGGCACGAGTGCCATCGGCAAGCTCTTTGGACCGATGATGCTGTTGTGGTTCTCGATGATCGGCATCCTGGGAATGATGCATATAGGCGACAACTGGATGATCCTCAAGGCTTTCAATCCGTGGTACGCCATCCGTCTGCTGACGACAAGTCCTGAATGGTTTCTTATCCTTGGGGCCGTATTTCTCTGCACTACCGGCGCTGAGGCCCTCTATTCCGACCTCGGCCACTGCGGCAAGCAGAATATCCGTGTGAGCTGGGTGTTCGTCAAGGCTATGCTCATCTGCAACTACCTCGGTCAGGGGGCATGGATTATCGCCCATGCCGGCAGTCTCGCACCGGGAGTGAATCCGTTTTATGCCATCATGCCGGAGAAATTCTTGCCCGTGGGAATAATGATGGCCACAATAGCGGCAATCGTTGCCAGTCAGGCTCTTATCAGCGGATCGTTCACCATCTTCAGCGAAGCCATGAACCTGCACTTCTGGCCACGGCAGCGCATAAAATATCCCACAGACATCAAGGGACAACTCTATATACCGTTTATCAATATCAGCCTCTACGTCCTGTGCGTCGTTGTCATCGTATTCTTCCGAACCTCGAGCAATATGGAGGCCGCCTACGGACTGGCCATCACTGTGACGATGCTTATGACGACATTGCTATTGGGTTGCTACCTCCGACAGAAGCGGATGCGGTGGACGCTGCTTGTGCCGGTCATAGGCTTCTTCGTCGTCCTCGAGAGCATTTTCTTCGTGGCCAATCTGGCAAAATTCCTCCACGGCGGTTGGGTGACGATGCTGCTGGCGGGCACCATTTGCATGGTGATGTATGTATGGTACAACGCCGAGAAGATAAGAAACACCTTTGTCGAGCACCGCGACATAAGGAAATATTATGACACTTTAGCCGACATCAAGGCCGACAAGTCGATAGCTAAGTTTGCTACTAACGTGGTGTATATGAGCCGGTTCGGCGGAAAATACGATGTCGAGCAGAAAGTGCTCTACTCCATCATCAACAAGCATCCTATGCGTGCCGACCACTACATCCTGCTCCACACCGACTACGACGACACCCCCGACGAGCGCAGCTACGAGTTCTACGAGCTCATCCCCGGCACCCTTTATCGTCTCAACCTCCACCTTGGATTCCGCGTCCAGCCGTATGTCAACCTCTATCTCAGGCAGGTCATCGAGGACCAGGTGGGCAACGGCAACTTTATCCTCGACAGCGGCTACGACTCGCTGCGTCGCCACCACGTGCCGGGTAACTTCATCTTCGTTTTCATAAAGCGAGTCTATGCCGAGTTCAATGTCTTCACGCCTAAGGCCCGCTTCATCATGACCATATACAACCTCGTACATTATCTCAAGCAGAGCGCGCCTAAGGCTATGGGACTGAGTACCAGTAACGTACTCGTAGAGACCGTGCCGTTGGTGGTTAGGGTCCAGCAGGTCGAAAGGGTAACGCAAAGCAACGATGACTCCACTACTGGTGATCCTACTGTCGAGCCTGCAGCCACCGTGGAATAAATACCCGGTTTTGTCGCTCCAGCCCTTTCCTATAGTTTCTATGGTTTGATATATTGCTCTGTTTCTCCTATAGCCTCAACGATAAAATATGTTCCCTGATATTCACTTTCGGAAAAATAAATTATCTTTGCAATCATGATACAATCATCCTAAACGACAGCAATAATGAGGATGGAGTGCAAGTGCACCAAAACAATTCAGGCAATGAGATATAAAGACTTGTTCATAGACTTAGACGACACGCTCTACGACACTCACGGCAATAGTATTATTGCGCTGAAGAAACTCTTCGACGAACGGCATTGGGAGAAGATTATGCCGTCATACGAGGCGTTCAGAGACGCATACTTTGCAACAAACGTTGATGTATGGGCGAAGTATGCCCATGGCGAGATAGACCGTGACACGCTGATCGTGGAACGCTATCGCAGACCGGTTACGGAGATGGTGGAGGCATGTGGCGGTGACACGTCGTGGATTACTCCGGAGTGGTGCGTTGCCGCCAGCGACCGCTATGGCGACATCATTTCCCGTGAGCCAGGTACCGTGCCTGGAGCGAAGGAGCTCCTGGACTATCTCAGGGATAAAGGTTACCGGCTGCATATCTGCAGCAACGGCTTCCATGAGGTGCAATCACGCAAGCTGAAGTCGGCAGGATTGGAGGGCTATTTCTCTACCATCATTCTCAGTGAGGATGCCGGGGCCAACAAGCCGCGCAAGGAGTTCTTCGACTACGCCTTTGCCAAGACCGGTGCCCACCGCGAGACGACCATTATGATAGGCGACCACTACGACACGGACATTGCCGGTGCCATCAACGTGGGACTGGACACCATCTTCTTCAACCGTTGGAATGTTGACCCACAGACGTTGGACAGACAACCGAACCATATCGTCGACAAGTTGCTGGAAATAGAGAATATCCTATGATTATGGCTTCGTTGTCCATTAATGTCTAATAATGATTGTGCCTTTGTACACCGGTTAATACTAATATAAAAAGACCAATTATGAAAAAGGATATGTATGACTCGTTCATTGAAATCGTCAGTGGCATGAGAAACTTCAAGAGTACCGGTGGTAAAGTCTACCGGTTAGTTGATCAGAACCATGATGGCATTGTAGTGCATGATGTGAAGCGAGATGAAGACGTAGAGATCTCGAAAGATGACATATTGAACGGATTGTCGTTTGATGATGGCGACCGTTTAGCCTCCAATCTCAGAGAGTGTATGCCGGCAAAGCAAGCTGGTGCATTGGCAGCCATATTTTTCACGATAGGCTATCAGGAGGATATATCTTACTATCGGTTTATTATGGGTGATGATGAGTAAGGTTTAACGAGAGATAAGCAACGCATGCATCCCAATACCCCAACGTGTAAAAGACACCCAATTCAAAAACCAACAGGCTATGCTAGGGGAAAGAAACGTGTCAGACAGTCCTATTGCCAATTAAGTTTTATCTTGCATACACTTCACTCTTGGTAGCTAAGACGTCAGAGATGTTTCCATACTTCTCCACTTCTGCATGCAGATAAGCTAAGAGGCACTCAATGTGCATTACGGAATGTATGTAAATTTATAGAGTATAGATAAAAATGAAGAAACAACAAGAATACCGCCGGGCAATCGTCATCGGTGCCTCATCGGGAATAGGTCAACGGTTAGCCCGCCTTTTGCTGTACGATGGCTGGCATCTGGGCGTGGCTGCCAGAAGAGAAGAACCATTAGAACAGTTGGCCAAGGACTTTCCCGAGCAAGTGGTGTGGAGTCGCATCGATGTCACTGATGCGCAGGCTGCCGACCAATTGGAGCAACTTGTGAAGAAAGCAGGAGGAATGGACCTTTTCCTCTACACCTCGGGTGTGGGAAAGATGAACCCCGATCTCGATCCGGAACCTGAGGATGTTACGCTGTGTACCAACGCCTTGGGCTTCACAAGAATGGTGGGAGCCGCCTACCGCTATTTCGCCCGACAAGGCAGGGGCCACATCGCCGTGATTACCTCAATCGCCGGAGTCCGCGGACTGGGCCCCTCACCCTCCTACTCAGCTACCAAAGCACTCCAAAGTACATATCTTGAAGCGTTGGAGCAGCAGAGCCATGCGCGAGGACTAAACATACGTTTTACCGACATACGCCCCGGCTTCATCGACACGCCCCTTCTCCACGGCGATAGATTTCCGCACACACTATCAGCCGACGAGGCATCAAGAAGCATCCTCAAGGCTATCTACAGCAAAAGACACGTAGCCTATATTGATAGCCTTTGGCACGCCGTAGTGCTCATGATGCGCTTAACACCACGGGTGTTGTGGCGCAGAATGAATCTCAACCGGGTTTAGTGCAACTTTGACAATACATTAAAAGAGAAATAGAGGATAGCGCAACACGGTACTGAGCGTGTGGATGTGTTTGACGATGCTCGACCCCAAGTCCGCCATCTTCATGGGAGCATGTATGCTTTGGCAGAATCTCTTCCATACACTGCAGATTACGTTCCCCAGGCTCAGATAACCATTATTGAGGTTAGTCTATAAAAGTATATACTGCGTCTGGTCGGTATCATCTATGCAAAATATAGATGGTGCCGCCTTTTTTCTCATTTCTTGTAGGACTCCTACTTCTCAGCAATCATGTCTTTTACTTTTTATTGAGTTTCATTGGCTCAATAACATTACCACAAATCTCCTACGTTACAACACAATAAAGAAGCCCACATGGGTGCTATACTTAACCTCGTCCTCCTCCTGCTTATCATGCGGGGAGGCAAGAAAAAGCAGAAGAAACGTCGTCGTCGGACTTATATCGGAAAGTCCGACTGGGAGAAGATGTGCGATGATGGCGGAAAGTTCTACGGGTAGTAAAAAATTTCTTTCTTGCTCTTCTTTATGCTTTCTTGTTTTTCGTAACTTTGTGGCAGAATGGAATACATATCCTGTTTTATTGTAGAAGAACGTTACTCTTCCAAATAATACAACATGTAAAATAAGAAAACAAAAAGATGGAGTTTCATGAAATTTATTCAGCATCAGGACTGATGGAATTGATTCAACAGATTGGCTTTTTACCGTTGCTCGACAGTGGCGTAGTCGGTTTCTCGGCAGAAGAAATTGTAGATGAAGATTGCGGATATGTTGCTCTACCTGAAGGTGGATGGGAATGGCCACTATGGAAATGGAAGGGTGAGATAGTGACGGAAATGCCATGTATGTATGGGAAATTCTTCAACAAGAAAGCTGGATTCATCAGCAAAGAGTGGTGGCCGGATTTCTGCAATTACAGAAGAAGTAAATATCCTTATCCCACTGACGATTCGATAGAAGAAGCCATTCTTAGTATGCTTCATTCTACCGGCAGTATAATTACAAGAGAACTTCGCAACGCATGCGGCTTCAATGGGAAAGGTATGCGAAGCAAGTTTGACAACTATCTGACAAGGTTGGAAATGGCAACGTATATTGTGATCGAGGATTTCGTTTATCCTCATGACAAACACAACCACGAATATGGCTGGGGGTGGTCATTGCTCAATACGCCCGAAGAACTCTATGGTGCTGATGCTTGCAGGTGTGATTGCTCCCCCGATGCGTCTTATCAAAAGATTTTTGATCACTTGAAGACGATATTACCTGAGGCTACCGATAGGCAGCTACTGAAATTGATAGGATGAGGTAAAGAAGGTCATCCCATCATTATAAATCATTGCATACGCACTGTTCCAAGACAAGTCCGCTGTCATATGAAACACAAAGACCACCAACTATGAAGAAAGATTATTCAAATCGCATCACACCCGGCTACATCACATCGCTCAAGCCCAACGAGATATTTGTCTTTGGCAGCAACCTCGCTGGTATGCATGGAGGCGGTGCCGCTCGTATGGCATGGCTTTACTTCGGTGCTGTCCTCGGCAATGGCGACGGTCCGCAAGGTCAGAGCTATGCCATCCCCACCATGCAGGGTGGGGTAGAGACCATCCGACCCTACGTGGACAAGTTCATCGGCTACGCCAAGGCGCATCCCGAGCAGACTTTCCTCGTTACGCCGATAGGCTGCGGTATTGCCGGATTTACGCCCGACGACATCGCTCCGCTGTTCGAGGATGCCGTCAGCGTGGAGAATATCCATCTGCCACAGAGCTTTTGGGAGGAGCTGGTTTGACGGATGTAGCCTTGAACGGAAAGGACAGAATCTACATCGCCATCGACCTGAAGAGCTTCTACAGTTCGGTGGAGTGTGTCGCCAGGGGACTTGACCCGCTGATGACCAATCTTGTCGTGGCCAAGCATATTCCGGCTGACAAGGACGGCGTGCGCATTGCCGAGCTCGACGAGATGAGCTACCGCCGTAAGCTGTGGTACCATCAGCCGATGACCGACTTCTGGCGCTTTGGACGCTGCATCGTGGCAAGGCTCAACGGTATCGGCATCGAGACAATGGGACAGTTGGCGAGGATGTCGGTGAACGACGAGGAGCTGCTCTACCGTATGTTTGGTGTCAACGCTGAGCTCATCATCGACCACGCCTGGGGATGGGAACCGGTGACGATGGACTATATCAAGGCCTACAAGCCGGAGACCAATTCCTTGGGCAGCGGGCAGGTGCTGCAAAGTGCCTACACGGCAGAGAAGGGTCGTGTGGTGGCCCGTGAGATGGCCGACGCGCTGTCGCTCGACTTGGTTGACAAGCATCTCGTGGGCGACCAGATAGTCTTCACTATCGGTTATGACCGGGAGAGCCTCACCAATCCCGCTATCCGTGCGCAGTACCACGGTGAGGTAAGTACCGACTGGTATGGCCGCAGCGTGCCGAAACATGCCCATGGCTCCATCAGTCTCGACCGTCCCACATCGTCTTCGAGTCAGCTTGTCGATGCCGTCACTGAGCTCTACGACCGCATTGTCAATCCCATTCTGTTGGTCCGACGGCTCAACATCACCGTCAACCACGTCATTGGCGAGGACGAGGACAAGCGGCAGCGGCAGAACACGCCCGTGCAACTCGACCTCTTCACAGACTATCAGGCGGAAGCCGAAAAGCGGAAGCAGGAGGAGAACGCGGCAGCCAAAGAGCGTCGCCTGCAGGAGGCGGCACTGAAGATTAAGAAGGAGTTTGGCAAGAACGCCCTGCTGCGCGGACTGAACTATGCCGAAGGCGCGACACAGAAAGAACGGAACAATCAGATAGGAGGACACAAAGCGTAAGGTAAAGGTAAAGCAAAGGAAGGGATTAAAGCTACTCGATGGGGATAGGAAAGGTTATTAAAAAAACATTGAAAACGTTTCGTTAATTGCTGGGAAATACTTAACT